>CANQKX010000027.1 GCA_947624565.1 uncultured Bacilli bacterium | reverse complement strand
TAATCTCACGAATGCCCTTATAATAAGGGAAAAATTTGATTGTAGTTATGAGTACAACAAAAGGGCATACCCTGTTATTGGAACTAATCCAACAACTACTGCTAAATTTAATATAGTTTGAAAAGCTAATTGAAATGTTATTCCAAAAACTAAATATTTACCAAATAAATTATCACATTTTAGTGCTATTTTAATACATCTATAAAATATCCATATAAATAATCCTGCAACTATTAATATACCAAGTATACCAAGTTCTTCACTTATTATTGAAAATATAAAATCTGTTTGCGGTTCTGGAAGATAAAAATGCTTTTGTACAGAATTAAATAATCCCATTCCAAGAAGTCCACCTGGTCCAATTGCATATAATGATTGTATTGACTGAAATCCTGCACCTAAAGGATCAGTCCAAGGATTAATAAATGATACAATTCTTTTTATTCTATATGGGGCAGCTATTATTAATCCTACTAATCCAATTAACCCTACTACTCCTATTTTTATAAAGAAATTCATATTAACACCAGATATAAATAACAAACCTACTACACTTACTAAAATAATTGCACCTGTACCTAAATCAGGTTGAAGCATTATAAGTAAAAATGCAATTAATGTAATAGATAATATTGGAAATACTCCTTTTACAATATTCTTTACCTCTTTTGGATTTTTACTTAAATATTTTGCTGTAAATATAATAATTGCAAGTTTCATAAATTCTGAAGGTTGAACACCTAAACCACCAACACCAAACCAACTTCTAGATCCATTTCTAATTGTTCCTACGCCAGGTATTAATACTAAAATTAAAAGAAGAAAGCATATTCCTAGTATAAAATTTGCTTTCTTCAAATAGTTCATATAATCTACTTTTGATATTACAATTAATAGTATAGTACCAATTATTAAAAATAAAGACTGTAATTTTAAGTATCTAAATGGATCTTGAAATTTATATTCAGACCATATAGATGACGCTGAATATATCATCAAAACTCCAAATATAGATATTAATAACACTGGCAATAGAAGTTTATAATCAAACTTTTTCATTAATACCACACACCATATGCAAGTGCACCTGTACCTAGTATAAATCCTACTACATAAAATAATCTTACTATGTCAGTTTCACTCCAACCTAATTTTTCAAATGTATGGTGTATTGGTGTCATTGGAAATAACTTTTTATGCCTTATTTTAACCGATGCAACCTGAAGTATTACACTCAATGTTTCTATAACGAATACTCCACCTACTAATATTAGAGTCATTTCTCTATGTGTTAATATTGCAAGTGTTGCAAGTACAGCACCTAATGCTAAAGATCCAGTATCTCCCATAAATACTTTTGCAGGATGACCATTGTATACTAAAAATCCGAGTAATCCTCCAACTAGTATAAAACAAAATATCGCAACATCATCATATCCTGCAAGCCATCCAGAATTCCATGCTATCATTCCATATACCATTATTGCAATTGCAGATAATCCTGCTGCAAGTCCATCAAGACCATCTGTTAAGTTAACTGCATTGCTTGTTCCAACAAGCATAAATAATATAAAGAATCCATACATAAATCCTAGATTAATTTTTAAATTTAACGCATATATTTCAATTACTGGATTAGATCCATTTCTTATATATACATAAAAGAATAATATAGCAATTACAACTTGTGCTAAAAACTTTTGTAATCTTGTTAATCCTTTTTCATTACTTTTATTTTTTACTTTTAGAAAATCATCAACAAAACCTATTAAACCATATCCAAAAAATACAAATAATATTATAAGTAAATTACTAGATATTTTTAATTTATCTGTAAAATATAGAAAAAATATAGTTATTATTGTTGATAATGTAAATATTAATCCTCCCATAGTTGGTGTTCCACTTTTACTTTCATGTGCTTTTACAAATACACTAGTTCTCTGACCAACTTTTAATTTTTTTAGCCATGGTATTAATATAAGTCCAAGTAATACTGAAACAATAAAACCAATCATTAATGCTAAAATTGATTTTGCAAGTATATACATATTTTCACATCCTTATTCACATGATTAATTATAACATAATTATATGTTTTTTTTAATTAATTAAAGTTTATTTTACCAAAATTTACATTTTATCTATTTATCACCAAGTAATATTCTTATTCTACTACCTTCAATTACCCTTTCTCCTGCACTTGGTGATTGAAATAATATATATTCACCACTTCCTGTATATTGTACATCAAAACTTCGTAAACTTGATTTTACATCAGATAATTTTTTATTTACTACATTTGGTATATCTACATATTTTTTCTCCCAAAATTGATAATTCTTTTCACTAGCATCTTCACTTTTTGGTATATTTAATGCTGTTATACAATCTTCTAATATTGCTTTTGCAATTGGAGCAGCAACTGTTCCACCATATTGAACTACTCTTTTTGGATTATCAATTGCAACATATACAACTACTTGTGGATTATCAGCAGGTAAAAATCCAATAAATGATAATATATAATTACCTGACATATATTTACCATCTTTTACTTTTTGAGCAGTTCCTGTTTTTCCTCCTACTCTATAACCATCAATAAATGCATTTCTACCTGTTCCATTTGTTACTACACTTTCAAGTGCCATTGCTACTTCTTTACTAGTTTGTTTTGAAATAACATTTCGTACCTTTTGTTTTTTATTTTCTACTATTACAGTATTTGTTTCTGGTTCAGTAATACTTTTTACTACATATGGCTTATATAAAGTCCCACCATTAATTGCTGCAGATACTGCTGTTATTTGTTGAATAGGTGTTACTGATACACCTTGACCAAATGCTGTTGTTGCAAGTTCTACTTCACCAACTCTATCTAAATTAAATATAATACCTGTTGCTTCTCCATTTAAATCTATACCTGTTTTTTCTCCAAAACCAAATTTATCTATATAACTAAATAATTTTTCTTTACCAAGTCTTTGACCAAGTGCTACAAATCCAGGGTTGCTTGGTGTTCACACAGCAACACTTTAAGGCAGAAGAATACCTTGTACAAGCAAGGTTTTTAGAACTCAAACTTTGTAATGAGTTATCTTCGTTCATATCTAAATCTATATCAATATCTGGTGTATTAAAAGCATAAAATACTTTTAATTTTACATGTTTTCTATCACCATTTACTTTTTCAACTTCTACTTTCTCAACTAATAAATTAATTAGATATGCTAAATTTTCTTTAATATCTAATTTAGCATTTAAACAGTTCTCAATAGATTCTAGTTTCTTTTTTAGTTTTTCTTCTTCTAAATCACTTTGGGAATGATTACAAGCAAGTTTTTGTAAATTAAATAATTCAATATTAAATTTATCATTTCTTTTTTTAAATTCAAAATCATCTATCATACCTTTAATACTTAAATCTAATAGTTTATCTTTTTGCTTTTCAATATTTGATATTTTACTATTAATATCTTCAACATTAAAATCATTATTATATGTTTCTATTATATTTCTATATTCATTTAAAACTAATGATATATACTTTTTTTTATTCTTTATAAAATTACTAAATAAATCGATAAAAACTTTATCTAAATAAGATTCCCTTATATTTGGTGATGCACATTTTGATACACCATGAACTTTATAAGTTCTACAAGCCCATACTGGATTATTAGCACGATTAGATCCACCATTTCTAATAAATACTGCACCAC
>CANQKX010000026.1 GCA_947624565.1 uncultured Bacilli bacterium | reverse complement strand
TTTGCATAATTTATAAAAATAATATATAATACTATCGTTTGAAAGAAGGACTTTATATGAAAATAGCAGTTGCAGGGACAGGATATGTAGGTTTATCTTTAGCAACTTTATTATCTTTAAAAAATGAAGTAGTTGCTTTAGATATAATAAAAGAAAAAGTAGATATGATTAATAATAGAATTTCTCCTATTAAAGATTATTATATTGAAGATTATTTTAAAAATAAAAAATTAAATTTAAGAGCAACTTTAGATTATAAAGATGCTTTTGAAGATGCTAAGTATATCATAATTAGTACACCTACTAATTATGATGAAAAAGAAAATTACTTTGATACATCAAGCGTTGAAGATGTAATTCAAAAGGTAATTAGTATGGGTATTGCTACTACAATGGTGGTTAAATCTACTGTTCCAGTTGGATTTATTAAGAAAATGAGAGAAAAATATAATATTGATAATATTATATTTTCACCAGAATTCTTAAGAGAAGGTAAAGCATTATATGATAATTTATATCCATCTAGAATAATAGTTGGTGAAAAAAGTGAAAGAGCAGAAGAGTTTGCAAATTTACTTAAAGAAAGTGCTTTAAAAGAAGATATTGTAATTAAATATACTGATCCAACTGAGGCAGAAGCAATAAAATTATTTGCTAATACATATTTAGCACTTAGGGTAGCTTATTTTAATGAATTAGATACTTATGCAGAAATTAAGGGATTAAATACTCAAGATATAATAGAAGGTGTTTGTTTGGATCCAAGAATAGGTAATCATTACAATAATCCATCTTTTGGATATGGTGGATATTGTTTACCTAAAGATACAAAACAACTTAAAGCAAACTATAAAGATGTACCAGAAAATTTAATAAGTGCGATTGTTGAAAGTAATACAACAAGGAAAGATCATATTGCAGATATGATTATTAGCAAAAATCCTAAAGTTGTAGGTATATATAGATTAACTATGAAAACTAATTCAGATAACTTTAGAGCAAGTGCTATTCAAGGAGTAATGAAAAGAATAAAAGCAAAAGGAATAGAAGTTGTAATATATGAACCAACTTTAAAAGAAGATGAATTCTTTAATAGTAAAGTTATTAAGGATATATCTGAATTTAAAAAAATATCAGATGTTATATTAGTAAATCGTATGGATGATAATTTAAACGATGTTAAACATAAATTATATACTCGTGATTTATTTACAAGAGATTAATCAAGTTTTTACTTGAATTTTTTAATACATTATTGACAATAATGGTAACATATGTTACCATTATTTTGAAACAGGAGGGTTTATGAATCAACAACAAATAGTATTATTTTCGAAAATGAAAAAATTGATCAATCAAAACAAAAGAAGATTTATTGTAAGAAACGATGGGACTGATTATGTTGCTGATTTATTAGAACTCGGTTTATCAGAAGAAGAAGCTTGGAGAGAAATACTATATTTAAATAATTATTTTTATTATCCAGATCCAAGACCAATTTACGCATCTAGTGGAGCACTCACTTTTAAAAAACAAATAAATGGAATAGAAGCATATATTAAGTTAAAAATAGAAGATAATGGATATGGCGAAGAGACAGTATGCTTGTCATTTCATAAAAGCAGATAAGAAAGGTGATTATTATGAGATGTGATAATTGTAATTCAGATCAAACTTATGTAAAAATACATAAGCATAATTATATTTTAAAGGGTGAAAATATTACTTTTGAAAAGGAAAGGCGATTTTGTAAAAATTGTAATAATTTAGTATACGATAGTAAATTAGATAATGAGGCTTCCTTAGAGGCAATTAGAATATATAATAAAAAATTTGGTATAAAAGGTGAATATATAGTAAATTTAAGAAAAAAATTAAATTTAAGTCAAGAAGATTTTTCTAAAATTATTGGATGCGCTAAAAAGACACTCGTAAGTTATGAGCATGATAAATCTATCCCTAATGATATATATATGATAACTATAAAAACTTTGCTAGATAATCCCGATATAATTATGTATTTTATAGAATCGAATAAAGAAAGATTTGAAGAAAAGGAATATGATTTAATAAAAAGTAAAGTTTATAAAATAATTGGTTCTAATATTATGCAAATAAAAGATAATAATAAATATCAACCAAATGAATATAATGGTTATACTAAATTATCTTTAGATAAACTTAAAAATTTAATTTTGATATTATCTCAGGAATGTATTAATAAAACCAAAATGTTAAAAGAAATGTTTTACTGTGATTTTTTATATTATAAAAATAATGGTTCTTCTATTACCGGTTTAGTATATTCAAAATTAGATTATGGACCAGTTCCAGATGATTATGAAAAAATATTAGAAAATTTTGCCTTGAATAAAGTTATAACTTATGATTATAAATTACAAAATGAATTTAATTGTACTTTAATTTGTTCAAATGATAATCCAGATTATAATATTTTTAATGAAAAAGAACTTAATATAATTGATTATGTAAAAAAATATTTTAAAAAATATAGTTCACAAAAAATAGTAGAATTTTCTCACAAGGAAAAAGCATTTTTAAATACAGATTTTTATAAAAAAATTAGTTATGATTATGCATTTGATATAATATTAGATATTTAATAAATTAATATAATTTTTTTAAAATATAACAAATAATTATAATTTATCTATACAAAAATAATTTTGTATAGATTTTTTTTACAAAAATTGTATTTTTGTAATTTGCATAAAATATATATATATGAATAAAATATATATAGTTTTATTAGGAAGTGAAGTTTTATGAAATTTTTAATGACAATTTTTGTTTTATTTTTGATAATAACGTTTATTTTTGTATGTTGTTCATTAAGATTATCTGGTATAATTAGTTTAGAAGAAGAAAAATAGGTGGTAATGTGAAGTTTAAGTTAGTATTAGTTTTGATATGGATGTTTGTAATATTTAGTTTTTCAAATCAACCTGCATTAGAATCATCAAATTTAAGTGATGGATTAATAAATAATACAATAATAAAAGTATATGAATTTTTTAATGGTAAAGTAGATACAGTAAAAAGAGAAGAAATATTATCTAAATATTCTTATCCAGTTAGAAAACTTGCTCACTTTACAGAATATTTTATTTTAGGATTTTTAGTGTTAATTTTTTTAATGGATTATATTCATACACCAAAAGTCATTATATATTGTGTTTTGATATGTTTTATTTATGCATGTACAGATGAATTTCATCAATATTTTGTGGATGGTAGATATTGCTCATTTTTAGATGTTATTATTGATACAATTGGTTCTTTAACATCATCATTAATATTTAGCGTAAAAAAATTAAAGAAGCAATAAATGTATTGAAAAACATATTAAAATTGTGTATAATGATTAAGTAAAGATTGGAGTGTAGAAATTGATGAAAGGATTATGTAATTTTATTAAATATCTTATTTTAACAATAATAACATTATCATCTGCTACATTTTTATATTATGTTGACAAATTAAATGTATTAAGTTTTAAATATTTTATAATTTTAACTATTGTAGTATTTTTATTTTGGTTATTAATTATATTTAAATTATTAAGAAAAAAAACAAGAACATTTTCAAAAATAATATTTGGTCTAATTTCATTAATTTTATCTTTTGCATATATAGTTGGAATTAAATATATACAAAGTACTATTAATTTTGTTGAAGATGTTACAACTGTCGTTGAATATGAAACACAAACATATTCAGTGTTAGTACATAATAATAGTAATTATAATAATATTGCTGATTTAACTGATAAAAATATTGGATTTATTTCATTAACAAATAGTTTGGAAGATGTAAATAAAAAATTACAAGAATCATCAAATATAACATTTGTATCTAAAGAGTATAATGAGATAAGTCAAATAATAGAATCTATAAATAACTATGAAGTTGATGCGATTGTACTTGAACAATCATTTGTAGATAGTTTAGAAGAAAATGACTATCATTTAAGTGACAATGTAAGATCAATTTATACTTTTGAGTTAAAGGTTAAAAAAGAAAAATCAACTAAAAAGATTGATGTTGTAAATGAACCATTTATTATGTATATAAGTGGAAGTGATTCT
>CANQKX010000025.1 GCA_947624565.1 uncultured Bacilli bacterium | reverse complement strand
TGAGTGTCATTTTTTTATAACTACTATCATAATGATAAGGAGAAATAAAATGATAGTAATGAGCTTGAGAACTTTTAAAATAAAAGTCTTAGTTTTCATTTTTATCAAACCTCCTTTCTCTAAAGATTGGAGGTAGACACTCAACAACTGATATTCCCTATAAAAAGTATACTATTTATTACATACAAAAACAAGTGTTCGGGTAATGTTTTATTAAAAAGTTGTTGAACTTCTTCCCTTAGGGCAGCAGATTGATTGCTACTCGAACTATAATAGTTCGAGTTTTAATATACTTAAATTTTTATATAATGATAGATAACTCTTAATTTAATAATATATTATTATATATGATATAATAATAAAGTAGTTAAAAATATTATAGGAGATTTTATGATAGAAAAAATTTTAAATTTAAGAAATTGTACAAATATTGAAGAAATAAATAAATTACAAGATGAAGTTATTAATTCTAATAATCCTCATTTTATGTTTATATTTTTATATTATATAACTAAAGCAAATTTAGATTTAATTAGTGAAAAAATATTAGAAACAAAAAACTATAAATATATTCATTTATTATTAAGTTTTTTTAAACTTAATAATTATTCTAAATTGCTTAATTATATTTTGTTAAATAATAATGATTCTTCTTATTTATTTAATATACTATATGATGTAGATTGCATTGAAAATGATTATAGATTGAAAATAATCAATAAAATAATTTTAATAGATGATGATTATTATATTATTAAATCCCTATATTATTATTTTGTTGTTTTAAATTTGTATGATGAAATTTTATTTAATAAAATTAAGCCTTTAATTAAGAAAAAGTTTTCGATAAATATAAATGAGAATAATTATAAAATTATTTTTGATAATATCATTTATAATGAAAATAGTAAGAAAGATCCAGATGGTTTTAGCCCAAATTATCATAAAGGTAGAAAAAGTTATATACCAAATATAATAGTATGTCATATTAATAATACCTATTCATCTGCTATATATCATTTTTATAACAAAGAAGATGAAGTATCATGTCATTATTTAATTAGAAGAGATGGACATATAAAACAAATATTACCTTTATGTGATTCAGCTTTTGCAAATGGTACATCTGTAAATGAAAATAGTGATGTTTATTATAAATTATCCTCATCAAATCTAATAAATAGTGTAAAAGATAATGCTAATTATTTTACATTTTCAATCGAACATGAGAGTTTTGATGGAAGCTTAACAAATGAACAATTAAAATCTACAGTTAAAGTTATGAGAGAAATAATAAAGTATTTAAAAAATGAGTTTAATTATGATTTTCAAATAGATAGAAATCACATAATTGGACATAATGAAGTAAATCCAATAGTTAGAAAAAATTGCCCAGGAGATAAGTTTCCTTTTGAAAAAATTATTCAATTGCTTAAAGAGTAAATAAATATAAAATACTTTAATTATATTCAGTTATTTAAACTGAATTTTTTTATTAATAAAAAATTTTAAATTACCACTTTATAAATCATTTACATTACATTTACAAATTATATTGACAAAAGGCTTGGGGAGGGGGGTATACTTAAGACAACATAGGAGGATTTATGAATGTTAAATTTAATATAGCAACTATTAATGATATCGATGAGATAGTAGATTTATGTAATGAATGTTTCTTTGAAGATACTAGTAAGGAATATGCTAAAGAAATATTTGAAAAAACAAAAGATGATAAAAATCAAATATATGTAATAGGAAGAGTTGATGATAAAGCAGTTGCACATGTTAAAATAACTATTATACCAACAATGTTTGAAGGAATGGAAACATATGCAATACTTAATCACGTATGTGTAAAAAAAGAGTATAGAAGACATAAAATTGCAACTAGATTGCTTGATTATACTTTTAAAATATGCAAGGAAAGAGGATGTATATCAGTAAAGTTATGGTCTGGTAATCAAAGACAAGATGCACATGCATGCTATAAAGATTATGGATTTGAAATATTTGAATCCGCATTCTTTCAAAAAAGTGTAAAATATGAAAATTGAAAAGATTTATATAGGTGGCTGGTTTCAAAGAACAATGCTACAGTTAACTGAAGTATATGATTTTTTAAGGGAAGGAAGTACTAAACTTAATTTAGATAAGAAAAAATTAGAAAAACTTAGAAAAGATTTAAACATAGGTAATATTAATTATGGATCAAATGGTCTTGAATATGTTGAATTTACGACATCATTAAAGATAACTGTAAAGATATTTGAAGATGGATTAATAGTATTAAATAATGATGAAGTTGGTGAAACAACATTATTTTCTGATATAGATGAAGTAACAGATTATTATGAAAATAAATTATCTCCAGCAATTAGTTATTTATTTAGTTTAGGTGCGCCTGTACCAAAAGAACTTGCAAATATAGAAACAGTTTATCCTTATTTTGTAGTTTTAGATAATGCTACCAAAGATCAAATGAATGAATTACTTTCAAGAACAGATAAACAAAAATATTTTGAATTTGATACCAAGGATTATGATGTTGTTCGTGGGGATAAATATTATTTCATTAATAATAAATCAAAGAATATTGATGAAATAGAATTATATATTCAAGAACAAATATTTATGAGAGAATTTAAAGGACAATTACATAGATATTTAAATTTACATAGAATTATATGGGAAAAAATTGATAATGTAAAAGAAAGAAAAAATGTAAAGGGTTCTGAGATAATAACTTTTAGAGGAAAATTAGAAGGATACCAAAAGACTATTAATTTAATTGAATCAAGAATAAATCAGATGGATACTTATTTATCTACAAGAGAAAAAATTACAAGAAATTCAGATGGTGTTAATGAATTTTTAGGTACATTTGGATATAGATATGAAACATTAAAAAATACATTGTCTTATATTAAACAATTATGGAGTATGACAAAAAATTATGTAAATTCTGCAATGAAGTTATTTGATAATTTAAGTAGTGATATTACATCAAAGTCTATATCAAATCTAACTATTGTAACATCAATGGGTGTAGGTGCATCTTTGCTTGATTTATTTACAGAATCAGCACCAACATTTTCATCATTTGGATTCTTATATTTCTTTATTCTTGCTTTAATAGGATATATTGTTAATAAAATTATGAGTAAGATATCAGAAAAAAGAAAATATGAAATATCTGATATAGAATATGATAAAAATATAAAATAAAAAATAAATTTAAAGAAAGATAAAATATCTTTCTTTTTCTTTGGCTTTCATATTATTTATAAAAATTATAATAACATATTATAAAGTAGAAATAAGAAAGGGGTGAAATAGTTTGCTAACTATAAAACAAAGACAATTGAATTTAAGAACATACTACTATTTTTATGTTGGTAATATTGATGGTATTGTAGGACCTCAAACTAAAACTGCATATAAAAATTTTCAAAAATATACTGGACTAGTTGTAGATGGAATATATGGTAAGAATACAAATAGTAAATTAATTGAAGTTATAAAAGATTTACAATCTAAATTAAATAGTAAGGGTTATAATTTAGCAGTAGATGGAATTGTTGGAAATAATACACTAAATGCTATTAAAGATTTTCAAAAGAAAAATTCTCTTTCAGTAGACGGAATTGCTGGAAGTAAAACTTATGAAAAATTAAATGAAGAAAGTATTACTACTACTAAGTATAGATTTCCAGTAAACTATATTTATGTCTCACAAGGATATAAAAGTTCACATCTTGCAGTAGATTTAGGATGGAGTAGTAGTGATGGTGGAAAAAATCAACCAATATATGCGTGTTATGATGGGGTAGTAACAATTAATTCATATGCATCTGATACAGGTAATTATATAGCAATAAGACATGATAATGGTGATGTTAGTAGATATTTGCATTTGAATCAAAGAAGTAGTGTTAGTGTTGGAACAAGAGTTAGAAAAGGTGAAAATATTGGTATAATGGGAACAACAGGTCATAGTACAGGAAATCATTTACACTTTGATTTAACAAAAAATGGTTCTAGAGTAAATCCACTTGATTACTTATATGTATACTCAGATCAAAGAGTTTCTGATTCATCTAAAAATTTAGTTAGATATATTTAGACATAAGTAATTTTCAAAAAAATTTTTATCTCATTTAATATAGTAAAGGAGGTAAAACATGCTAATAAATGGACTTGATGTTTCATCACAAACTCAGCAAATAAATTATAAATTGTTAAAAGAAAATAATATTGATTTTGTTATGTTACGTGCAGGTTTTACAGATTATGATAAAAATAAAACTAAAAGAAAAGATAAATTATTTAATTATAATTATAAACTTGCTAAAAAATATAGGCTAAATATAGGAGTATATTATACATCAAATGCAGTAACACTAAAAGAAGCAAAAGAAGAGATAGATTACTTTCTTAATATTATAAAGGATAAGGTATTTGATTACCCTGTTACAATTCAAATTGAAGATGATCACAATACTATAATTTATTATCCTAAAAATCAAAAGAATTTAGATAAAAAAGACTTATTAAATATATCATTATTTATGATAAATCAAATAAAAATTAATGGATATGAACCATTAATTAGAACATATTATAACTGGTATGTTGATGTATTTAAAGAAAATAAAAAATATTTATATTGGATTGATAATTCTATAGATAATTCTAATTATATAAATTCATATGATAACGATATATTGTATTTAAATACTAATTATAAAATAAATAATGATGAAAAAGTAGAAATTGTATTAGAAAAAAATAGTTTGCTTGATACAATAAAAAATTATATAAAAGCAGGGTATAAAATACTAAAATCAAAAATAAGGAAGATTTAATATCTTCTTTATTTTACATATTAATAATAAAAAATATATTTTT
>CANQKX010000024.1 GCA_947624565.1 uncultured Bacilli bacterium | reverse complement strand
CTCATTCGCTAGAATAAGTGTCTAACACAATATAGTGGGTAGACATTCAACTCGGAAAAACTGAATGTTCCCTTTTTTATTTTATGCAAGTTTCCTTGACAAATACATAATAACATAAAAACGTACTTTTATCAAGTACGTTTTCTATCTTTACTCGTATTTTTCCGAGTTTTCTATCAATCTGGTGTCCCCTTAGGGATTCGAACCCTAGACCCACTGATTAAGAGTCAGTTGCTCTACCAACTGAGCTAAGGAGACATATAAGACTATTTAATTATAGTATTTTTTTGTAAAAATTGCAAGTATATTATAGTTATTGTTTGTAAATAATAATTTTAGGTGATATTCATGGGTAAAGCATTAATTATAGTTGGTTCAAGACGTGAAGGAAATAGTTTAAATTTAGCAAATAAAATAAAAGAAGAATTAAAAAAAGATAGAATTGTTTCATATATAATAGTTCCAGGTAATCAGAAAATACATTTATGTACTGGTTGTATGGATTGTGATGAAAATGGTGTATGTGATTTCACAGATGATATGAAAAATAATATTGATAAAGTATTAGAGTGCGAAACATTAATATTTATAACCCCTACTAGATGGAATTTACTTTCAGGTGATATTAAAATTTTTATGGATAGATTAAATCCTCTTTATTCAAATAAAAAATTAAAAGATAAAAAAATGATATCAATTGCAATTGGATCTACACCAAAAGATGTATATAGTAATAATGATGCAGTTAGATCGTTAACCAATTTTGCTGAAAGTTCTCATATGAATAGTATATTAACATATGAATTTAATAATTGTTTAGATTTTAATGATATATTAAAACAAGAAGATAATATAAATAAATTAATTGAAAAAATTAAAGTAATTGTAAAATAGGAAATATTCACAATATTTCTTTTTTATTATATAATAAATATAGTTAGTTATAATTTAGGAGATGAATAAAGTATTATAATTAATTAGCGCCAGACCATTAAATTGGTGACGAGGTTTGATAGTTAATCGAAAATTCGGCGGGTTCTATCACGGTTATGCAAGTCGTTAGATATATTACAAAAAATAAAATCAATATTATAACAAAATATATATCAAGCATAATAACATTTTTAAGGAGAATTTTATGTGTGGAATTGTTGGATATATAGGAAAGAATAATAACGCTAAAAAAGTTATTTTAAAGGGGCTTGAAAATCTTGAATATAGAGGTTATGATTCTGCTGGAATAGCATGTAATATTAATAATGAAATTAATATTCAAAAAGAAAAAGGAAGAATTTCTAATTTAAAAGAAAATATTAATTTTAGTGAAAAATCAAATATAGGTATAGGTCATACTAGATGGGCAACTCATGGTAAAGCAAATAAAGAAAATGCTCATCCACATAAATGTGGTAAAATAACTATTGTTCATAACGGTATAATTGAAAACTATATAGAATTAAAACAAGAATTATCTAATTTAGGGTATAAATTTAATTCAGATACAGATACAGAAATTGCTTGTGCTTTACTTGATTATTTATATAATCAAACAAATGATATTATTAAATCTATTGAGTTATTTAAAGAAAAAGCAAAAGGTGCATACGCAATTGGTTTATTATGTGATGATGATTTAGATACATTATATGCAATAAAAAATAAAAGTCCTTTAATAATAGGAATTAATAAAGATGAAAATTATATAGCATCTGATGTACCTGCTATTTTAAACTTTACTAAAGATTATATTATATTAGAAGATGGTGAATTTGCTAAAATAAATTCTGATAGTATTGAAATTTATGATAAAAATAATAAACTTACAGATAAAAAAGTTAATAAATTTGAATCTGATTTACAAGATATTAGTAAAAATGGATACGAACATTTTATGTTAAAAGAAATAAATGAGCAACCAGAAGTTGCTAAAAAAATGATTGATGAATATATAAATAAACAAGATATAAATAATCTAATTGATTTATCAAAATATAAAAATATTACTATTGTTGCTTGTGGTAGTGCAATGCATGCAGGTTTAATTGGTAAATCTTTAATAGAAGAATATGGTAATATTCCTGTTAAAGTAGAAATAGCTAGTGAATTTAGATATAAAAAATTATTTATTGATAAAGATACTTTAGTTATTGCTATATCACAATCTGGTGAAACAGCTGATACATTAGAAGCTGTTAAAATAGCAAATGACAAAGGTTGTGATACACTTGGAATAGTAAATGTATTTGGTAGTTCAATTGCAAGAAATACATCAAAAGTATTATATACAAAAGCAGGATGTGAAATAGCAGTTGCTACTACTAAAGCATACTCTGCTCAAGCTACTCTACTTTCTTTTTTAGCATATAGTCTTGCTAAAAATACAAATGATAAAAATAAATTAAATGAAATAAATTCATTTTTAACAGATTTAAATAAATTACCAATATTAATGCAAAAAGTTTTAGATAATAATGAAGAATATAAAGAAATTGTAAATGATATTTATAATAAAAATGATATATTCTTTATAGGTAGAGGTATAGATTATTCATTATGTATGGAAGCATCATTGAAATTAAAAGAAATATCTTATTTACATTCTGAAGCATATGCCGCTGGAGAATTAAAACATGGAACTATATCATTAATAGATGAAAATACTCCTGTAATTGGTATAGTTACTGATAAAAATATTGCAGATAAGACAATAAGTAATATTAAAGAAGTTAAATCAAGAGGTGCTAATGTAATATATGTTACAACTGAAGAATTAGATAATGACGGTGACTTTTATGATAAGAAATTAATTGTACCAAAAACAAATTCTTTGCTTCAACCATTAATAACTATAATACCTTTACAATTGATATCATATTATGCTGCTAAAAATAATAATTGTGATATTGATAAACCTAAAAATTTAGCAAAATCAGTTACTGTAGAATAAAAGACTTCATTTTGAAGTTTTTTTATCATTTACATATTTAATTACATCATCTGCAGTATAAAACACTTTACATAAATTATTAAAATCATAATTTTTTGATACTTCACAATATATCTTATTAAACATATTTATTAAATCATCATAAAAACCATTTATATTGAACATTACAATATCTTTATTATGTAAATTTGTTCTTTTATGTTCTAATATATCTAAAAATTCTGATAATGTACCAAATGCACCAGGTAATATTAATATAACATCAGAATTTTTTTCTAATAATCTATTACTTTCTTCTAAAGTTTTTACCATATCTACGCTATTAAGTTTTAAATTTTTCAAATCATCCTTATACATATCATAACATATACCAGTAATTGTTCTATTATTTTTTAAAAATTCATTATAACAAATTCCCATTAATCCCCTATTTGCACATCCAAATACTAAATCATTATCTTTACTTAAATTTTCCATTAAATATTTAACAACTATCTTATATTCATCTTTTATATCATTACTAGATGAACAACTTATAAATATATTCATTTATAATCACCGCCTATAATACTATTATACTATTTTTTTAAATTTTTTAACATACGATAATTATATGTTCACTTTTACTAAATTTGAATATAATATATTGAAAGGAGAGATAATTTATGTACGGATACGCATATCCTTACCCATATCCTTATTACGGATATCAAGGAAATAATGATGGAAATGGTTCAATTTGGGCTATACTTATAGTTATATTTATAATATTTTTCTTATTTTGGGGATTTGGATCATTTGGTGGAAATAGACAATGTCAATATTAAACTAACTCTCCCTCCTTTAGCACATAGTAATATGTGCTTTTTTATTTAACTTTAACATTTAAAAATATTAAAACTCGAAATATAAAAATTCGAGTTTACTATCAATTTGTAAAAGAGGAAAAGTTATTTACAACTATTTTGTCTTCTATATAATTTTACTATCTTTTCTTCTTCCTGAGATAAACAAAATTTTTCTATATATCCATCTTCAGGATGCTGTTTTATATGTTCTTCAATTCGAATCTTATCAATTTTTATATGTGTTGTTAGATGTAAATTTTTATATTTTTGTTCATATTTTTTTTGTAATTCTTTAATGACATCAGATTGTGAACGATGTATTATTTGTATTTTAAACCATTTTTGCAATTCAATATATTTTTTAGAATATTCCTCTTTTGTATATTCAGAAACAGGCAAATATAATGTTAAATATTGATTTTCAAATTCTAACAATTTTTCTTTATCGATGTCATACCATTGTTCCGTTTCTAAATCCATATATGATCTATAACTAGTATCCGGATTTGTTTCATAGGTCATGTAATCATCATTTTGTTCTCCCGAGTCATTTTTAATATAACTTCCCATAAAAATCATAATATGATTACTATTAATATTTTGCTCTCCAAATGCTTCTGGAACTCCTTGATAAGCCATCATAATCATTGTTTCTTCAGATGGTCCTACACAATCTTTATCTACTAATTTTGAAAGTTCTAAAAATCTTTTTTCTTTTTCGTCCATTGTTAATTCCTTTCCTTTTTTTATTCTATTATATTCAACTCTTACCTTTTTTAATGCAGATTCTTTCATAAAATAATAACCTCACTTTTAAAAATTATATCATAAGATTAACAGAAACAAAATATGACACTTTTAACGAAAGCCGCCTCCACCGCCGCCGCTACCAAAAGAACCTCCGCCACCTCCTGATGACGAGAATCCATCACCACCAGAAAAAAAGCTTTCGGTTTTACTTTTAGCAAGACTTGCTGCATGTATTGCTTCATAAGAAATTATATGAATAAATACTATATCATCATAATAATCATCAATAATAATATCTGGATATAATTTTTTAAACTCTTCAGCAACCTCTTTAGCGATACCAAATATTTGCGCATATATCAAATATTCATCCCATATTTTTACTTCAATTGCTTCTCTATTTTTGATATTAGAAAAATCATTTAGGAAATTCTTTAATCCGGCCATTTGAAGTCCATACTCTTTTATTTTATCATCAACATAATAAATTGTACCAAAATTTTTCTTTTCTTCTCTGATTAAACCTTTAGCAACAAAATTCATCGTTACATCATCTATTACTTTGTTAAACCATTTAAGTATTTTCTTATAATGATTTTTGCACCATCTCTTAAATTCATTTTTTTCTAAAATACCATCACCTGAGGAGTTACGCATCATTTTAAATAACTCTACTTCTAAAGGAGTTAAATTATCACTATGAACTAGTTTTAGTTTTTTATCATTTTTTTTGCCTTTTATATTCTCAATATTACCATTTTTTAACCATTTAAGAAGTATCGCTCCTAAAAAATCAGTTTTATTTTTTATTAAATGAAACTGACAAGATACCCAATAGGATGCAAAGATATCTTTATTTAATGGAATATCTCTAAAATATGGAGCATCTTTAACTTTACGGATATTTTCATTAAATTTTAATTTTTTAGTCCCATAACCTCTACTACCCTTTTTAACAAAAGTTTTTGTCAAAATTATAAGAATAACTGGTAAAAAAGGTATAATTAAAGCAAAAATAAAGAAAATTACTTCCCGAAAACTAACACGATTATGATAATCATAGGCTCCATCTTCAGCCATATCTAAGTAATAATCAAAATCGTTTTCTAATATATTACTAAGTTCAAAAGTATCTTTAGGAAACTTAATTAAAATAGTCATATATTCATCACTATCTAAAAATCCTTCTTTAGACATTTCAATAATACCATTATTAACATAAACATAACCTTCATTATTATCATCGCCATAACCATAACCCCAAATAGGTAAATCATTCGAATAAGCAAAATCACTATGAATTTTAATATAAACATGTTCTGGCTTATCAGATAGTTTATAAGGAATAAGTTGCCAATAAACCATATCAGCATCTTCTACTCTAGAAACAAAATCTGTAATAGTATAATTTAAAGTATAAGTATTATTACCATACTTAGATATACCAAAACATAACTCATACCCATCATCGATTTCATTTATTCCCGCTTTATAACTTTTTTTAATAAATGATGCATTAACGTCCCAATAACTTAAAGTTTCAAACTCACTACCTTCAAAAGTAACTTTATAATCTTTAATAGTAGAATTACCTAAATTATAATATGGCTTATACCCTTCAGTTCCACTATTTAAATTTGCTTGCCATACTTCTGTAATATTAGCATTACCATTATTATCAATAAAAATATCCATTGTAATGCTTTTAATATCATTAGCATAAACAGTTTTAATCCCAAAAAACATTACAATAACAAATATAAAATATTTAAATTTCAAAATATCACCTACTTAAAAAGACATTTTTTAATGCATTATAATTCAACGTTAACATTTTCTCTTTCATTACTATTTGCTTCAAAATAGTCATGTTTTTTAAAACCAAGCATTGAAGCAATAATATTAGAAGGAAACATTTCTATTTTGTTATTTAATTTTAATACTGAATCATTGTAGAATCCTCTGGCATAAACTATTCTTTGCTCAATTTCAGAAAGTTCATTTTGAAGTTTCATAAAATTCTCATTAGATTTTAATTCTGGGTAACTTTCAGCTAAAGCAAATAATTTATTAACAGCATCAGATAGTTCTTCATTAGCTTTTAATTGTTCTCCCATACTATTAGCATTTGCGTAAATATTACGAGCCTTAACAACTTCCTTAAAAGTATCTTTTTCATGTTTTGCATAACCTTTTACTATTTTTACTAAATTTGGAACTAAGTCAAACCTTCTTTTAAGTTCCACATCAATTTGACTATATTGATTTTTAACATTGTTTCTTAAAACTACAAGACCATTGTAAACACTTACAACATATACAATTAAAAAAATTAAAATAACAACTAAAATAATCCACCACATATATAATTCACCTCTTACAATTAACCTATCATAAACTCTACTAATTGTCAATTATCTTCTAATTACTTTATCAATTGAAAGTATTACTTAATATTTTTTCCAATTTTGATGGTATAAGTTAATAATAGTTCTGCATAATTATTAATTTTATTATTATATTTTTATAACTATTAAATAATATTTTTATATCAATATGATGCAAGCTAAGAGGTTATTTACAACTCTTTCACATAAAGACGATTGATTTATCTATTCTACAAAAGAATAGAAAAAGTAGCATAACTTTTATGTTACTTTTTTAGAATCAAATTATTTGATTTAGAAAATTTATCAATATCAATTCCAAATGAATTATTTATTGACATTTATCTTAGTAGTAAACCTGATTTAAATTTTTTTATATTAATTGCTACTTCTAATAAACAATCATTTGTAGCTTTTAATTTATTCATAAAGCCATAATCACTAACAACATCATAAAAACTTTTATATAAATTTAAATTATCCATTTTGTAGCTTCAATTTTTTATTTTTTTAAAAATTCAACACATTTAATAAAAAATTCTACTTAATCCATATTTAATTCACCAGTATCAACCATTTGTTGTAATTTTTCTATACTAAACCATCTTACTTCTAATAATTCATCTAATTGTATTACTATCCTATCGATATCCAAATCCATACTTGTATAGTACATTATATAACAATCCTTACCATCGAATCCTCTTTCAAATTCAATAGCTTTATGATTACTAATATCTATTCCTAGTTCTTCTTTATCACAAAATATACGATATATTTTATAGTAAATATATTTAACAATCCCTTTTAAATTTATCTTTCCAATAATCTATTGTAATTTTTAAATTTCAATTTTAGATTTTAAAAATGATGTCCCGTTATCTTTGCTATTTAAATCATATTTTAAATCTTTGATTTCTTATTTAACTATTTTACCAATCTTTCCTATGATTTCTTTCTAAAAGCAGAAAAAAATCAATCTTTAGATTGATTCTATATATCAAAGTTCGAATAGTTCGAACAGATTCGTCAATGGTGCAGGTGAAGGGACTTGAACCCCCACTCCGTAAGGAACTAGATCCTAAGTCTAGCGCGTCTGCCAATTTCGCCACACCTGCTAATAAAATGGTGGACCCTGTAGGACTCGAACCTACGACCGCCCGGTTATGAGCCGGATGCTCTAACCAACTGAGCTAAGGGTCC
>CANQKX010000023.1 GCA_947624565.1 uncultured Bacilli bacterium | reverse complement strand
TTAAAAATAGAATTAAAAAGAAAATAGTTTTTGTAAGAAAAAATATATAATTTATCTCTTACAAAAACTATTATACGGGGAGTGTATATAATGAAATTATTAGTATTATGTATAAAAGTATTTATGGGTAGACTTATTGATGTTTCTTTATCTACACTTGTAACTGTATATGTAGTAAAAGGACAAAGAATTAAGGCTACTGTAATAGGATTTATTGATGTATTTATATGGTTCTTAATTGTAAAAGAAGCTTTAAATACTGATATTCAAAGTATATGGATTGCAGTTTCATATGCAGGTGGGTATGCATCTGGTACATTTATAGGTAGTATGTTATCGCAACTATTTAATAAGGGTACAGTTAGTGTTCAAATTATTACTAAAGATATTGAAAATAATGTTACAAAGGCAATTAAAAATTCTGGATATTCTGCATCTATTATTGAGTGTAAAGGAATATATAATGAAGAAAAAAATTATATGATATATGCACAAATAGATAATAAAAAATTAAAAACATTTAAAAATTTAATTACACAAATAGACAATAGTGCATTTATTACTATAACTGAAAGTAAAGAAATGCTTAATGGTTATCTTGGAAAATAAAAATCCAAGATTTTTTTATTCAAATAAATTACTTATAAAAATAATTAATATACCCACTATTACACCTAATATTGATAAAAATTTATTTTTACTATGTGCTAGATGTGGTAATAATTCAAATATTATTATATATATAAGCATACCTAGTGTAATACATATTAATATTCCTATTACTATGTCATTAAGTAACGAACTAATTAGCATCATTATTATTCCGCCAAAAAAAGTTGATAAGATAACTAAGAATAATAATGAATATTTTTTTCTCTTATCTTCATTTTTTAATGTAGAATATATTATCATTCCCATTGGAATATTATGTAATCCTACACCTAAAGACACAAGAAGTCCTAGTTTAAATGATTCTAATGTCATATTATATACTGCCATACCTTCAATTATATTATGAAGTATAATTGCAACTGATGATACTATACCAATATGTATTAAATTTTCTTCACTACAATTATGTGATAAACTATGTTCATTATCATGTTCTGGAATGAATTTATCTAATAATTTTAGTATCGTTATACCAATTAGAATAAAAATAATTGGAATATATATATGATATTTAAAAGTCTCAAATACTTCTGGTATTAATTCTAAAATTACTAAAGATATCATTGTGCCAAGTGCTATTGATATTGATAATTGTTCAATTGTTTTACTATTTTTTGATATTTTTATAACTAAAATACCTATAATAATAAATATTCCTAGAATAAATGTTACTAATAATCCCACTTTTTTCACCTCTGAATAATTCTAATTAAGTATATCATAAAATATAAAAAAAGAATAGACAATCTATTCTTTATTGTATTTGTATATTTTTCTTTGTTTCTACTTTTTCTTTTTTTGGAATAATTAGTTTTAGTGTACCATTATTGTACTCTGCAACTATTTCGTCTTCCTTTATATCTCCAAAGTTAAATGAACGTTCACATTTTTCGAACTTTCTTTCTCTTCTTAAATATTTTTTATCATCTTCTTCATTTGTTTCTTCTTTCTTTTCACAAGAAATTTTTATAACTCCATTATCACATTCAATATTTATATCCTCTTTAGAAAAACCTGGGATATCCATAACTACATTATAGTTCCCATCCTTTTCATAAATATCACACTTCATCATTTTCTTAAATTTAGTATCATCGAAATCATCTAAGAAACTATCAAAAAATATTCTACTTGGTAACATATTATCATTCCTCCTTTATTTATTATGTACCTTGTTACTAATATTATTCTACTTTGATAACAATTCGCAGATTAAATTACTTATTTCTGTTGGATTTTCAATTGAAAGTCCCTCAATCAATCTACTTTGTGAATATAAGATTTTAGTATAATCTTTAAATTTATCTTTATCCTCTTCATATAAAGTTTTCAATTTGTTTGCTATTGGGTGAGATTCATTAATTTCTAATATTATTTTTGCATTTATGCTTTCATCAGTTGGCATAGCATTAAATACTTTTTGCATCTCTATAGAAACAGGTCCTTCACTAACCAAACAAACTGGATGATTTTTAAGTCTATGAGTAAATCTTACATCAGTTACTTCGTTATTTAAAGTTTCTTTCATAAGACTAAACATATCTTTATTTTCTTCATTTATCTTTTTTAAGTTTTCTTTTTCTTCATCTGTATCCAAATCTAAATCATTTTCACATACATTTACAAACTTTTTATTATCATAATTAATAAGTGTTTTTATTGCAAACTCATCTACATATTCAGTTAAATAAAGTATATTATAGCCTTTATCTTTAACCTTTTCTACTTGTGGAAGCATATCTATTTTATCTATTGTCTCACCACATGCATAATATATGTTTTCTTCATCATCTTTCATATTTGAAACATATTCTTTAAGAGTTATTTGTTTTTTATCTTTTGATGAATAAAAAATTAATAAATCTTTTAGCTCATCTTTATGCATTCCATAATCATTATATATTCCAAATTTTATTTGCATACCAAATTCTTTAAAGAATTTTTCATAATTTTCTCTATCGTTTTTTAACATATCTTCAAGTTCACTTTTAATTTTCTTTTCTACATTACTAGAAATTAATTTAAGTTGTCTATCTTGTTGTAATATTTCTCTTGATATGTTAAGTGATAAATCATCACTATCTACAACACCTTTTACAAAACTAAAATAATCAGGAAGTAAATCAGGACATTTATCCATTATAAGTACACCGTTCGAATATAATGATAAACCTTTTTCATATTCTTTTGAATAATAATCATATGGTGCATGTGATGGAATAAATAATATCGATTTATATGAACATAATCCTTCAACAGAAGTATGAATTACTTTTAATGGTTCTTGATAATCATAAAACTTACTTTGATAAAAAGAATTATATTCTTCTTTCTTTATTTTTTTCTTATCTTTTTTCCATAAAGGAATCATACTATTTAATGTTTCTTCTTTTACTACATCTTCATATTCACTATCTGATCCCTTTTTTAATTCTCTTCTAGTTACATTCATTTTAATTGGATATCTAATATAGTCAGAATACTTTTTAACAAGTGATTCAATAGTGTAACTATCTAAAAATTCATCATAATTATACTCATCTGAAGAATCTTTAATATTAAGAATAATTGTTGTACCATATTCTTCTTTTTCACATTCAGTTATGTTATAACCTTCTGCACCTTTGGAAGTCCATTTATATGCTTTTTCTTCACCATATTTCTTTGATATAACTTCAACGCTATTTGCAACCATAAATGATGAATAAAATCCAACACCAAATTGTCCAATTATACTTACATCTTTCTTTTTATCATTTTCTTCTTTAAATTGTAATGAACCTGATTTTGCTATCATACCGAGATTATTTTCAAGTTCTTCTTTATCCATACCTATACCATTATCAGATATAATAAGTAAATTTCTATCTTTATCGGTATCTAATTTAATACATAAGTCCTTTTTATTTACTTTGATTTTTTTATCTGTTAAAGATTTATAGTAAAGTTTATCAATCGCATCTGATGCATTTGATATTAATTCTCTTAAGAAAATTTCTTTGTTTGTATAAATAGAATTAATCATTAAATCAAGTAATTTTTTAGACTCTGCTTTAAATTGCTTCAACCTTATTCCCTCTTTCTACTGATTTTGTATCAGTATAATCATAGTATCACTTATTTTAGCACTTGTCAATAGTGAGTGCTAAAATAACTCATATTTGACATTTAAAATACCATATGATAACATATACAAAGTTTTATTTTGAGGTGAGTATATGAAAAATTATTCTTTAGATTCTGAAGAAGAAAAAATATTTATATTAAATTACCGTATTAAACGTAATAAAATAATTATTTATTTTGCAAATGGTAAAAAACGTACTGTTGAATATTCAATAGAAGAAGAAAAAGAAATACTTGAAAAAATGAAGCAACAAGTATTAGAATCAAATGACTTTAAATATAAACAATTAAATGATAAATATAATTCTTCTTTATACTCATTATCATGTGAAATTCTTTATGTTTTAAATATTTTAAAATTTAGTTCATTATCTCCAAAAACTCTTAATATATATACTTGTTGGTTTATTATATCTATGATAATTCTTTTATCTTCTATTTTTAATAATGATGCTAAAATTAAAGATATTGTTAAAAATATGAATATTCTTATTAATCAAGATGAACTAAATAAAAAAATAAGGACAAATAAAAATCTATTAGCAAATGTAAGTAAGAAAACTAAAAAATTTATAAATTCTATTCCTGAAGAAAGTGAAATATTTAATTTACATTCTGCTGATAAATTTAGTTATGATGATATAAGAACCATTATTAATAATATTTTACAACAAGAATTAGATGATAATGTAAAATCTAATATATTATCAAACAATAATACTACATTATAAAAATAACTAATGATAATTATTCATTAGTTATTTTTAATTTATTATCTTCTTCATCAATTATTACATTAGAATTAAATTTAATATTATCATTAATAATTTCATTAGCAAGTAATGTTTCTAAATTTCTTGAAACAAATCTTTTAATAGGTCTTGCACCATATTTTTCATCATATGAGTTATTAATAATATAATCTTTTGCTCTATTAGTTAATTTTATAGTTATTTTCTTATCATCCAATCTTTTTTCTATATCATCTATTATTTTATCAAGTATTTCATATACAACATTCTTATCTAATGATTTAAAAATAATTATTTCATCAATACGATTAATAAATTCAGGTTTAAATGTATGTCTTAATTCATTCATAACTAATTCATCTTTATTTTCCATATTTTCAAGTATATACTCACTACCTAAATTTGATGTCATAATTATTATAGTATTTTTAAAATCAACAGTTCTACCTTGTGAATCAGTTATTCTACCATCATCAAGTATTTGTAATAGTATGTTAAATACATCTTTATGAGCTTTTTCTATTTCATCAAATAATACTATGCTATATGGATTTCTTCTTACTGCTTCAGTTAATTGTCCACCCTCATCATATCCTACATATCCTGGAGGAGCACCAACTAATCTAGATACTGAATGACTTTCCATATATTCGCTCATATCAATTCTAACAATATGTCTTTCATCATCAAATAATTCATATGCAAGTGTTTTTGCAACTTCTGTTTTACCTACACCTGTTGGTCCTAGAAATATAAATGAACCAATTGGTCTATTTGGATCTTTAATACCTGCTCGTGACCTTATTATTGCTTCACTAACAAGTTTTAAAGCATCATCTTGACCTTTTACTCTTTTTTTCATATTTTCCTCTAGATGTAATATTTTTTCTCTTTCTCCTCCTACTAATTTACTAATAGGTATCTTTGTCCAATTAGATATTATCTTAGCAATATCTTCTTCATCTACTGTATCAGATAATATTTCATTTTTAGTACTTTTGTTTAATTCTTCTAATTCATTTTCTAATTTTGGAAGTATTCCATGTCTAAGTTTAGCAGCAGTTTCTAAATCATAAGAATTTTCTGCTTGTTCTAATTTGAAATTAGCATTAGATATTTCTTCTTTTTTATTTTTTATCTTATCATTAATGCTTTTTTCTTCTTCCCAATCATTTCTTAATTTTTTTTCACTTTCTTTTAGAGTTACTAATTGATTATTTATTTCTTCTAATCTATTTTTACTTATTTCATCCTTTTCTTTTTTTAATGCTTGTGCTTCTATTTCAAGTCTCATTATATCTCTTGTTAGTTTATCTAGTTCTGTTGGAACTGAATCCATTTGTACTTTAATAGTTGCACATGCTTCATCAATTAAATCTATTGCTTTATCTGGTAAAAATCTATCTGTTATATACCTATTCGATAATGTAGCAGCAGATACTAATGCTCTATCTTTTATTGATACACCATGATGAACTTCAAATCTTTCTTTCAATCCTCTAAGTATAGTTATTGTATCAAGTACTGTTGGTTCTTTAACCATTACTTTTTGAAATCTTCTTTCAAGTGCACCATCTTTTTCAATATATTTTCTATATTCATTAAGTGTTGTTGCACCTATACACAAAATTTCTCCCCTTGCAAGCATAGGTTTAAGCATATTACCAGCGTCCATTGCTCCTTCTAAAGCACCTGCGCCTACTATCATATGTATTTCATCTATAAATAATATTATTTCTCCATTTGATTCTTTTATTTCTTTTAAAACTGCTTTTAATCTTTCTTCAAATTCACCTCTATATTTAGCTCCCGCAATAAGTGAACCTAAATCAAGTTCCCAAATAGTTTTATTTTTTAAACTATTAGGTACATCACCTTTTACGATACGATTTGCAAGACCTTCAACAATAGCAGTTTTACCTACTCCAGGTTCTCCAATTAAAACTGGATTATTTTTTGTTTTTCTAGATAATATCCTAGTAATACTTCTAATTTCTTCATCTCTTCCTATTACTGGATCTATCTTTCCATCTTTAACTGCTTTTACAATATCTCTACCATATTTTTCTAGTGGATTTTGTAAATTTTCTTCATATGGATTTTGATTCATAATTATCATCTCCCCTTAATATTATGCACATAAAAAGTATGCTTTTTACTGCATACTTCAATTATATCACTATTTTAGCACTTGTCAATAGAGAGTGCTAATTCTTTTTATAATCATAATCCCATAAACTAAGTTTACCATTAATTTCTATTGGATCTATAGGCATTACATTTTCAAGTTTGAAACCATAACCGTTAAAATTTACTAGATTTTTATATACTAATGGATCTTTTTTCATCATTTTTTTAGAAAATTCTTCATCTACATATATACAATCAGTTATAGTTGCTTTTGCAATTATTTTTCCACATGAATAATTTAAATTTAGATGTTTAAATCTTTCCATGGCTTTTTTATCAATACCTTTACCGGCATGAATTAAAATATCTCCCCTATATTTAGTTTTCCATGTTCTAAATTCATACTCTTTATATCCCTCTTTAATTAGTGTAGCCCATGGTTCTTTTATAGTTATTACTTTCATTATTGTTCACTTATTATTTTGCTTTCTTTATTTACTTCTTTTATTACTTTTTTTAACTTAATTTTAATCATTATACAATCTATTATATCAAGTAATGCATAAATACATATTATTATACCTAATGTTTGAGTTACTATTTGTGCACCACTTATTGGATTTATTATGAAATATCCACCACACAATATAATTAATATTGAAAAAATAAATGTTACTATCCAACTACTTTCTCCACTATCTTTTATCTGATAAGATAATTGTAATTTATTTATTCCATTTATTATCATCCATACTCCAACAAATGCAGGAATTAATATCATAAGCATGTTTTCATTTAATAAAAACATAAGTCCACATACTATAGAAAAAATACCAGATATTAAACCAATTAAAGCAATTAGTCCTTCTTTTCTATATCTAAAATAATCTGTTACTGGAAATATTCCTATTAATAAAAGAATTACACCTATAATAGCGGATATTGACTTTATAAATCCTTCTGCATTTAATATCAATAATAATCCAAATAAAAATAAAATAATTGATGTAATTAATGACATTCTATATACTTTTTTTACCATATTTACCTACCTTTCACTATTATTATATCATATTAATTTGCTAAATTTAAATTTTGATTTTTATAATTTATAATTTTTCCTTCGTATATTTTTTTAAGTCCATCAATCTTATTAAAATCCATCGGTTTTACAACATTATCTGTTTTTGGAAATATATTAACACTATCATCTGATAATATTTTATATAAAAATTCTGAACAATAATACTTTTTTCTGTTTAACTTTTTATTGAATAATGCAAATACTAATCCTATAAAATTATACCCCTTACTTGAGTTTCCATATTCATCTAAAAGTCTAATAATATTATTGTATTGCTTGCTTGTAACATTTAGTTCATAAATTAATACTTCAGCATTTTTATTTAAATTAAATACACCTTTATAAATACTTTCATTTTTGTATACCCCAATAAATGGACAGTATGTATATTTTCTCCCAATTGAATACATATCACTACATTCTTTATTAAAAGATATAGAAATATGTGAATATTTGTCATTAGTTATTTTTTTAATTATTCTAGCAAGCATGGTATAACTTTGAGATAATACTATATAAACCTTTTTACTCATACTAGTACTCCTATAAATATATTATAATACAAATTTATTTTATAATAAATAAAAAAACTAAAATATTAGTTTTTTCTATTTTTAAAATACGCAATTAATAAAAATACAATAAATAAAATTACAAATGGTATAATTATATCTAACCAATATTTACTTAACATATAATTACCTCTGTCTTATTGTATTCATATATATAAAAATTGTTAATTATTTATTTTTCTTTTTTAATAAATCTCTAATTTCTTCAAGTAATACTACTTGTTCATCTTTTTTTACTTCTTCTACTACTTCTTTCTTTTTATTAAACTTATTAATAAATTTAACAAAGATAAATATACATAATGCAACTATGAAAAAGTCTATAACATTTTGAATAAAAGCACCATATCTTATAACTGCATTACCAATTGTTATACTTAAATTAGAAAAATCATGCCCACCTATAATAACTCCAATTATAGGCATTAATATATCATTAACTATTGATGTTACTATTTTACCAAATGCAGACCCTACAATTACACCAACAGCCAAATCTACTACATTACCTTTTGATATAAAATCTTTAAATTCTTTAACTATTTTACTACCACTTTCTAATATTTCTTTCTTATCTGTTTTATTTTTTTCCATTTTATTTCCTCCTATATTAATTTCATTATAACATATTTTATAATAAAATGATATTTATTTTAAATAAAATATCTGATATAATAATTTTGTAATGTCCTTGTAGCTCAGTAGGATAGAGCAATTGCCTCCTAAGCAATAGGTCGGCAGTTCGATTCTGCCCAGGGACACCAGATTGACAGGAAACTCGGACTTTGTAAATTATTTGATAAGTTCGAGTTTTAATATTTAATAATTTATGATAAAATTATTTTAGTGATTAAGGGGGAAAATATGAATAACGAAATAATAAAATCAGAGATTAATGTAAATAACAATAAAATTAATGTAATGAGAATGGAAAATAAAGAATATATTCTCTTACTGATTTGGCTAGATATGCTGATGAAGATGATTCAAGATACCCTATTCAAAACTGGATGCGTAATAAAGATGTTATTGCTTATTTAGGATTGTGGGAAAAATTAAATAATGAAAATTTCAAAGGTGTCGAATTCGACGCGTTTAAGAATGAAGCAGGTAGCAATAAATTTAAAATATCCCCTCAAAAATGGATTAAAGAAACCAACGCAATCGTAATAATATCTAAATCCGGTAATAATGGCGGAACTTATGCTTGTAGTGATATAGCTTTAGAATTTGCAAGTTGGCTATCTCCAGAATTTAAATTGTATGTTATTCAAGAATTTGAAAGATTAAAAAAGAATGAAGCATATCAATATAAAGTTGATTGGACAGCTAGTAGAATGCTTGCTAAATCTAATTATCATATTCATACCGATTCAATTAAAGAAAATATTATTCCTAAATTAACTGAAAAACAAAAACAATATGTGTATGCTGAAGAAGCTGACGT
>CANQKX010000022.1 GCA_947624565.1 uncultured Bacilli bacterium | reverse complement strand
GATATACTCTTGATAATCCAGATTTTCAAGTATTGTATTTGGCAAATGCTGATGCTACTATTTATGATGAAGATGGAGAAATTTTAGAAAAATATAATTTCTAATAATAATTTATAGATTTAAATTGAGCAAGAAATTGCTCTTTTTTTGTTGTTTGAAAGTAGAAAGGGGCATTATTAACTATTTTTTTCAAGTAGTCGTACCCCAAATTCTTGATTATTTTAAGGAAAATAATCAAGAAATTCCTAATTATCTTATTTTGGAAATTTTAAAAAGATTTATACAAACATGGAATATTTAGTGATAAAACTATTGAAGGCATATAAGATGATTATAAATAGAGCAAAGATAATGATGAAGACAAAGAATTCGGTAAAGATGATTTTGAAATTTAATTTTAATAATTTTAAAAATAAGTTCGATTATTTTTAAATGTAATTTGCTTTTACTATTCAAATACTATTTAAAAACGTCTAAATATAGTATAATATTTAGTGAAACAAATAATAATTTGTATTTTGAATAGGAGATAAAAATATGATTAAGTTAATAAAACCTAATAAAAAATATTATCAATTATATAAAGATATGATGGATGAATGGAATATGGAAGGTTCTCGTATTGCTCCATGGGCATTAAATTTAAAATATCATACAATGCAATACTTTGAAGAAATGCTAGAAAAAGTTCAAGAAGTAGAAAGAGGTGTAAATTTAGAAGGCTATGCAGCATCTACCACATATTGGTTATATGATGATGAAAGAAATTTACTTTTAGGAGCATCAAACCTAAGACATTATTTAACAGAAGAAGGATTAAAGACATGGGGACATATAGGATATGGAATAAGACCTTCTGAAAGAAAAAAAGGATATGCTACAAAATTGTTAAAATTGACATTAGAGGAAGCTAAATTAAAAAATATAGATAAAGTATTATTAGGTGCATATGTAGGAAATATTGGCTCTTGGAAGGTAATGGAGAAATGTGGAGGAGAATTAGAAAATGTAGTCATTGAAGATGAAACAGGACTACCAATAAAAAGATATTGGATAATTATAAAATAAATAAATATCAAAAATATGTTACATTATTATTATTAGCAACGGAAGATTATATAAACTCTTTTGTTATTGGAAAAGAGTTGTAGATATCTTCTACAATCGCTCCATTGACGAATATGTTTGAACTTTTTGGATATCCAAATATAATAACTAATAGATGTAGAATAGAATTAATAGATAACTTTACTAATACTAATTTAAATACATATCTAATGAATAAAGAATTACCTATTTATAAAATGGATTTAAGAATATAAAAAGTTGGATTTTTCCAACTTAGTAAACAGAATATCTTAATATTGCTATTTTTTTTGCTTTGAATTTTGTTTATTAATAATATCAGAAATTAATAATGGTATTTCATCCCAATTATCCGTTTGATATCCATTATAACTTTCATCCTTACCAAATAAAATTGGAATTACACCAACTGACTCTGCTTCTTTAATATAGCGTAAATCATTATCAATTAATATATCATATTTATTTTCTTCTAAAAATTCTTTTTTTGAATAAAATCCTAAATTCATATAATTATATTGAATTCCATTTGATTCAAAGTGTTCAACAAGTTTTTTCTTTAATGAAGCGTATTTATCTAGTGGTCTAGCAGATAATAAGTCAACTTGGTAATTATTATTAATTAGTTGTTGTAATGAATTTTTAACTCCAGGTTTAACTTTACCAAATGCCATTTTTTCTCTATATAATTTCCAAAATAATGCTAGTTCAGGATCTCCCCATACATATTGTTTATTAGGGTCAATATTTGAATTGTTTTTTAAAAATTCTTGCCAATATAAATCTTCTAATTCTTTAGTACAAAGAATTGTATCATCTATATCAACTGCAATTTTAATTTTATTATCATTTTCTTTTTTAATAATTGAAAGTTTTTTTAATTCTTGTTTTACGAATTCAGCTGTTTCTTTTATATGAGATATAACTTGATTAACATCATATATTTCAGATTCTTCTATTACTTCTCCAGGTGTTATATTTGTATTAATATAATTTAATGTTCCATTTGTCCCAAATAATCCACTTAAATTTAATTCATCTATATTACATTCAAAGTCAATTAAATCTTCCTTATTAATTGGGAAAATATCTAATTTATATATTTTTGCAATTTGTTTTTGCATCTTTAAAGAATCAAAATATCCCCACCAATTCTCATTATCATGAAATTTTCCATTTTTTAATCTAAAACCTTTGATACCATTTTCAACTATTTCATACTTTGGATCTATAAATGTTTTCCAATACTGATCCACAATTAAGTGAACTAAGTAACCAAAGTAAAATGGATTATTTAACTTATTATAATATTTTAAATAAAATTCTTTATAATCATTTGCTTGCCCATCTTTTATTCTAAAATTCCAAAAATGGGTTAAATATTTATCTTTTACGCCACTTTCAGGTTCTACATTTCTCCAACAATCAGGTGCAACTGTACCAATTCGTAATAATAATTCATTGAATTTTTTATCGACATTTAATTCTTTAACTATAGCCTCATGTATTCTTGCAGAAGGCATAATATCACATCCTCATATTAATTATAACATTATTTTATATAATTTCGATGTACTATTTAAGAAATTGTTGTATAATTAACTTAAGAATTGTTTTGATACACATGTCAAAATTTCTAGGGAGTTAAATATTTTGTTAGAACAAAATATTTAATAATTTACAAAGGAGAAAGTTCATGAAAAAAATAGCTATAATGGGAGATTCAATAACTGCATATATGCCTTATTATATTGATAAAGCAATAAAAAGAGGTTTCAATGAACCTATGATTTCGGATAAAGTGCAAAATAAAGATATCATCTTTTATATATGCGGTGTTGAAAATATTGGTATTGGAATGTATCATAAATCTTGTTGGCCAAAAGTTAATAAAGATGAAATGGACGGATTTATTTTGTTAATCGGAGTTAATAATATTTTAAGACCTGACTGTGACTACGATAATAAGGAATCTTTAGATGATACATTTGAAAAATTAAAAAATTTTATTGAAGATATATTAAATTATGGCAAACCTTTAATGGTAGAAACATTATATCCTACAAATCAAACCCGTATAAACAAAGAAGTAATTACTTTAAATGAAAAAATAATAAAATATTGTGAAGAAAAATCTATTGATTATTTAGATTTATATTCTGTTTTAGCAGATAATAACGGATTGATTAATTCTGATTTTTCTGACGATGGATTACACCCAAATAAAAAAGGATATGAAATAATAGTTTGTGAATTGACTGAAAAATTAACACATATATCACAAAAAACATTATGTAAAAAATAGTTGTAAATATGTTCCACAATCGCTCCAATATGATAGGGAACTCGAACTTTTGAGATTTCGAGAGTAATAAATGCTAACAGAAATGTTAGTTTTTTTTGTTATTTAAGAAAGGATAAGGGATTATAGTATGACAATAGAAACTAAAAAATTAGAAATGAAGACTTAGAACGAGATAACAATAACCTTAAAGACTATTTTGATATGAATAATGTTGTTGAAATATTGAGAAAAAATATCAAAAATAATTTATATTCAATTATGCACATATATATATAGTTACTTAAAAATTCGAAAAAAATCTTATAATAATAGAGAAAAAGATGATTTTATAAGTTTTATAAAATATGGCAAATGTATAAAAATTATTTGAAATGTGATATAATCTTATTACATGGAGAAAAATAAAATGAATGATAAAAAGATATTAAAGTTAACTGATAAAAACGGCAAAGAAATAGAATATGAAATTTTAATTGCTTTTAAGTGGATAAAAACAAATAAAAATTATATAGTATACACGGATAATACGAATGATGTGAATGGAAATTTAAATATATTTGCTGCTATTTACTATCCTTATGATAATACAAAATTAGATCCTATAGAATCGGATGAGGAATGGGATGAAATTGATAGAAGATTAAAGAAATTTCAGTAAGGATGTGTTATTAAATGATGAATAATAAAGAAAAATTTATAATGCAAGATTTTATTATGCAATTAGAACAAATTAATTATTTAGAAATTTTAGATGCTATAAAACCAATAATTATTTATTATGTTACAAGCAAAGCGCTTTATACTTATTCTCTTAACAGAAATTATAAACCTAAGAATATCTCTAATGTAACTTTACCACCTGAGTTAATTTTAGAATATAGTGAAGTTGATATAAATAAAATTGTTGCAACAAAATATGGCGAATCTATAATAAAATTTGCTGATGTTATGATTAAAAATTTCCCAACAGAAGATTTAACCAACTTTTATATTAATATAAATGATTTAAAAATTAGACCAAAAAAATTTGATATTCAAAATTTAATTTTAAGATCAAATGTTGCTGGTGAGTATTCCCAAAGTAAAAATGAAATCACTATTGAGGAAGATATTGCTGAATTAACTATTTATCACGAATTGTTTCATATGGCTAGTTCTATATATAAAGATGGAAGATATTATTCAGGATTTTATCAAGTTATTTTAAAACAATGTATTTCTTTAGGAAAAGGAATAAATGAAGGATATACACAATTGTTATCTAAAAGATATTTTCCATCTTCTGTTTCTGCTTATGAATATCAAGTCTTAATAGCAGAAAAACTAGAACAAATAATAGGTAGAGAAAAGATGCAAAGTCTTTATTTAAATGCTAATTTAAATGGATTAATTGCTGAATTAAAACAATATATATCAGAAGATGAAATAATGAAATTTATATCTAATACAGATTTTTTAATCAAATATATGGATGATAAGAAACCTCAATTAGTTAAAAAAATCATGATTGGTAATTGTTTAAAGAGTATTAATAGATTTCTGATAATTTGCTATTCAAAAAAGTTACAACAACAATTTAAAAATGGGAAATTTTCTACGGATGATGAAATGTCACAGGATTTAACGGAGTATATTACATCATTAGCATCTGATATAAAAATTCGTAAACATAGATATGAAGTGATGACTACTGAAGATATACAAGAAAGTTTAAAAACTTCTTTCGAAAATACAGATTTTTGTGTAAATTTAGAGAAAAAACCAGATATAAAAAAATAAGAAAACAAAATCCAAAAGAAACTTCTTAATGTGGTTTTGAGTTGCAAATAGGAGAAAAAAGCTATTAAACATTTACCTATGGGATAATTAAAAGGTGTTACAAGAATATTTGATAAAAAATTAGATAATACTAGATGTAAAATGAATTAGGTTTATATGTAACTTTTAAAGGATATGCAAAATTCAGTTAAGAAATCTTTTAATAATAAATATGTTTTAGATTTTACAACCTATCAAAGGTTTTTAGACTATCTTAAAACTTATCAAGCAATTAAAGATATATTTAGAAACATTCTACTATTTGGTAAATATAAAGAAAAAGATTTAGTTATTTCTCAAGTTAAAGATTGTTATGATAAAAATCTATATAATGACAAAGATATTCATTGCATTACAAAAGATATATCTAAAGAAAAAAATAGATTTGTATTTAGAAGAAAAGAACTATGATATTTAATCGTAGCCCATTTAAAATACTAAATTGTCAATATAGAAACACACTTTCATATTGGCTTACCAATATACATGTGTAGGAAAATATTGAAAAAATAATAAATAAATTAAAACATTAAAATGGATGATACGATATGTTTAGTTAATGGCTTATTACTAATTATTATCTAGTCCAAAAAGTTGTCGTACTTCTTCCTTTAGGGCTCTAATTTAAGTTTTAATAAAATTTTTTATAACAAATTTTAAATAATTTCTAACATTATTTATAATTTATCATTTTATATAATTTCAAAGTAATTATAATTTCAATAGTTGTTAAGAAGAAAATGCCAAAAATAACATCAATTAAAGGCCATTTCAATAGTATAGCAGATACGATTAAACTACATAAAGTTGTTCCAACTTTTCTTGCAAACTGCATATAAGAAATTGCAACTTGATGTTCTTCTGGATTGGTAGTTTTTAAAATAAAATCTTGCGTATATAATCTATAAGGATCTATAACACTTAATATTAAACAAAAACCTATAGACATTAATACAAATTTTAAAAATGGACTTGAGCAAAAATAACCCAATATTATAAAAAGAAAAGCACTAGAAAGCAAGGAAGATAAAATGATCATAGATTTGTCTTTTAATTTGGAATATATTTTTCCAAAAATAATTGTGCTTAACAATCTTGCAATACGAGAAAAAGCAACTATTATACCTAAATATAAAGATACTGTTGCTGTATTATATAAGTCTGATAATTCATATTGGATTAATAATTTAGAATTTTGTTGTCCTACTGTAACTAACCCATAAAACAATGCATAGCTTATTAAAACAATAATTATAATTTGAGAAAAATTCATTTTTTTATTTCTTGTTATTTTCTTATTTGTAATATTATTGTTAGATATATCTTTCATAAAAAAATATACAATATTAGCTAATATGCAAATTAATATACATATAATCATTGGTAAATAGTGATTTATATTAAATAAAACTCCTGAACTTAATGAAACTATAAAAGTTAAGAAAGCATAAACAATCATTCCTTTATTTGCAATTTCAGCATATTTATTTTCTTTTCCAATTACTGCTAAATTGTTTTTTAACATTACATTTTCCATATCTTTAAAAACCCAAGAGATTTCATAAATTATCTTTCCTAATATTATCCAAAAATAATTTGCTCCAAAAGTAATTAATATTGCCGAAAGTAGTAATAATCTCATTCCTAATCGAACAGAATAGGTATTGCCAATTTTTTTTAATTACTTTTATTAATGATAATCTACATATTATTGAAAAAATAGAAGAAATAGTTGTTAATAATACTATTTCTTGTGAAGATAAACCTTTTACCACTGTTAAAAATAAAGTATCTATTGCAATAAAAAATAAAAGGTCATCTGTAAACCCTTTTAAAATGGGATATATTTTTATAAATTTATTGATATAATTATTTTCTTTACACATAAAATTACTCCTTATTTTGACACGCTTTTAAAAATTCTTCAAAAATTTTTTTATGGTATTTATCAAGTTTACATAAACTTTCGGGATGGAATCTAAAAGCCATATAAAATGTTTTATCAGGTGCTTCTAATCCTTCAATATATCCATCATCACTAATACAATTAACTACTAGATTAGAATAACTATTAACTATTTTTTTATGTCTGGAATTAACTTGAATTTCTTCTTTTTTTATAATGTTAGAGAATTTTGTATGATTCATTATTTTTACAGAATGAGCATACAAATCATTTGTATTATGTCTTTCAGGATTGTCAATTAATTTTGTTGTTCCATTCAAAGCTCTAACCATAACATTTTGTCCACAACAAATACCTAATGTGGGTATATTATTATCATAACAATATCTGGCTACTATCATTTCGTAATTATCACAAGCACCACCACCCTGAAATAGTATTCCATCACATAAATTTATTTGGGAAATTAAATTTTTATATTCTACATCATTAAGATTATTTTTCCATTGATCTTCAACATCAATTTTTTCATCTTTTGGCAATAGTATGCCTATGGCTATACCACCATTATCAAAAATGGCTTGCTTTATTTCATCTCTTATAAACATATTTGGCCTTATCTCATCTTTTAAAAAATGTTTTGAAACAATACCAACAATTGGTTTTCTATTTAAATTCATATTATTTATCATCTCCCAATATTTAAAAAAATATAAATTTATATCAATACTATTCTTACATTTTTTTTGATCAATATTTGTATACAAACTATAATTCATTTGCAAAGTATCATTATTTAAATAAAGAGAATATCTCATATTTATGCTTTTGTAAATATTTTATCAAAAAATTGTCATATTTCTAAGATATAAAACGAAATTTGTATTAAAATTTTATAAATAAATGCTTAAATGAACTATGAGTTTGTTATAATTAATATAACAAAAATAAATATGTTGAAAAATTTACTAACCAAACATCATTTATTTATACTACATAAGTGAAAGGTGATAATATGAACGATATTTATGATAAGTATTATGATAAATTATTTAATTGGTCTAAAGTTAAAACAAATAATATAAGTGATGCAGAAGATTTGACAAATAGTGTATTTTTAGCAGTATTTGAGTATTTAAACAAAAATATTACTGTTGAAAAATTGGATAATTTAATTTGGAAAATTGCTTATAATTTGTGGTGCACCAAAGCGAAGTCCTATATTAAAGAAAAAACTAATGTTGAATTTGATGAAAACTATCATACATATGAAAATGATGAAATGATTGATAAAATAATTTATAGAGAACTAGTCGATAATATTAGTAATATGGGACTGACACAAAAGGAAGAAATGTCTTTTAAACTATATTATATTGATGACCTTTCATTAAAAGAAATAAGTAATAAATTATCTACTACTGAATCTAATATAAAATATTACTTATATAATGCAAGAAAAAAGATAAAGGAGAGATATTATGAATAATTTTAATTTTGATAAGTATTTAAATATTGTAAATGAAGAAAAGAAAAAATATGGATTAGATTTATATACTCCATTATATCCAATGTTGAGAATGGAAAATGGTAAATTATATGTTGGAATCATGCTTGTTAATGATAGTGATAATGTATGGAGTAAAGAAAGTAGTGTTAAACCTGAATATTGGGTTTTAATCGATATTGATACTGATAAAGTTATATCATTTAATAAAACTATGGAAAAGGATTTTGTAGTAGGTGAAATTATACCCAAATCATATGATAATAAAGAAAAAGAAATATCTAAATATACAGTAGAGAAAACAATTCAATATAAGAATTATTTGAAAGAAGATATTAAGAATTTCAAAGCACCATTACAAATTAAATTAGAAGAATTACTTGGTGAAGAAGTTGAAATTGATGGAGAAAAAATTAATATTAGTGATTATGTATTTGCTAATATAGAAGAAGAAATAAATGATAAGCTAAATAAATTAGTAGAAATGTTAATTTGGACAAAATATGGTTCAATTATATTCTATTATGATTTATTATATACACAAGTTATTGAAGAGTGTAAAAAGGGTAATGTAGATAAAGAAAAAATTAAATTATGTGTTGAAATCATAAATAATTATTACACAGGTGTTACATATATTGATAATTTCTTTAATATTTAATTATTAAAGATAAGTGATTATTATAATGTATAAATAATATAAAAGATAAGAAGAAAAAACAAATGTTTTAGATAAATAAAAATATAAAGTTTGAAAATTATTGAAATATAAATAAAAACCACTTTCAAAATTAATTTGAAAGTGGTTTTATTTTGTTAATTAAGAAAACACATATTCATGTTCAAAAACAATAGGCGTGTTAAAACAATAAATTATTTTTATTAAAATAACTAAAGAGTATTCCATTTTTATAAATAAATGATATAATAAGTAACTAAATGAAAGAGGTTTTGTTATGGCAAATAATGTATATTAAAGGTTATTCGAATAAAGATTATAGCGGAGATTTTAATGAAAAAGATATGTGAAAAGATCAAATTCTATTACAAGATGATGGCTGGTTTGTTGATCCTAATAGTTTTTTTATAAAGAAGATAGATTTGTCTTTGATATTTATTATCCAGAAAAAGTTGTTGAATTATTTAAATTTGCTACTTTTAATGTAAGTTCTCAATTTGTTTTTCATGGTAAAAGTTATACTAAGGGTTATTATGTACAATTTGAAATTACTGATTATTTGGAACAATGCCCTGTGGTAATTCTCATATAATAATAAATATGCAAAAATAGTTAGACAAGAAATTGATGAAGAAACAAAAAAAGTTAGAAGAAAAAATTCAAAGATACAAAGATAACATAATGGATGAAACAGATAAAGATTTTTATGAAAATACTATTGTTATAAGAAGAACTATGGGTGAATTAGTTCTTAGAAATTATAAAGGAAGAATAATCCAAGAAAAAATTGCTGAACTTAGTGAAGAATTTGAACCAATTAAAGATAATGTATGCAATCGAAAGAAAAAAAGTTAAAAAACTTATTAAAGAAATGTTAGATACTATGTTTGATGATAACAATAATTTGCTTTTTTAATATTCAGATATCTAGCAAAATATAATATAGTTATATCAGTTAATGGGTTATTACTAACTAAAAAGTTATTGCAATTCTTTCTTTAGAGCACAATTACGAATCTGTTCGAACTTTTTGAAATTTGATATATAAGAAAGTCAATTTAATAATTGATATTTTTATACTCATTTAGGAGGTGAAAAAATGAATCAAGATTTAAAAATAATAAAAAAGAAATATGGAGAAGATATGGCAAA
>CANQKX010000021.1 GCA_947624565.1 uncultured Bacilli bacterium | reverse complement strand
CAATAGCAACAAAAAAATCAACTTGCGTTGATTTAATCATTAACATCGCTTGGTGCGACGATTTTACCTTTTGGAGCAGGTGAGGAGAATCGAACTCCCGTATACAGCTTGGAAGGCTGTGGTTCTACCATTAAACTACACCTGCATAAAAATCAGTACTTTTTAAGTATACTTATTTTTTTTTATTTTGTCAATATTTTTTAAAAAAATACTACTATTAAATAGTTTTCTTACTTATATACTCTACTCCTCTTTTAGGATCTTTCCTTAAAAATGTAATTAATTCATCGTTTTTTCTTATTTCATTTATAATATTAATATCATCTTTTGGAAGAGTAACAATGTAATTATCATCTTCTTCTGATACAACTTTAATATCCCTACCTAATAAATAATCAGGGGTTGTATCTAAAACATTAACTAAATCTATAAAAGTTTCTAAATTTGGAGTCCTTGTTCCTTTTTCATAACAACATATAGAAACTTTTGTAACATTTACCAAATCTGCTAATTTTTGTTGAGTTAGGTTCTTTGATTTTCTTAATTCTCTTATTCTTTGACCAATAAACATAAAATCACCTAACCTTTCATTAACATACAGTTAAATTATATTAGAATTACACTTATATATGTTTAATGTTAACTAATTAGTAACTTTTTATACATAATAAAAAAGAAAACATTATTCTGCTTTCTTACTTGTTAAAAACGTTACTTTTTCTGCGATTACTTCAGTTACATACTTTTTTTCTTCTTCTTTTTCATATACTCTAGTTTGTACTCTTCCTTTAACTCCAAGAAGATCACCTTTTTTACAATATTCAGAAGTACTTTCTGCAACTCCAGTCCACAAAGTGCAATCAATAAAATCTGTATCATACTCCCCATTTACATTTTTATAACTTCTTGGAACAGCAAGTGTTATATTAGTAACCTTTTTACCTGTTTCTGTTTCTCTTAGTTCTGGATCTTTTACTAACCTTCCAACTATAACTATTTGATTTAGCATAATATTTCTCCTTTCGAAATACATATTACATAATTTTTTAATTATATACAAAGTGCAGATATTTTATTTTTTAATTATATCTATATCAAATATTTAGTTTTATATAGACAAAAAAAGAAAATAAATTAATATTTTCTTTTTTATAATTAATTTTTACACATTGGTGAAAAATTATTTTTTAATAAATTATTTAATTCTACAGCATATTCTAATGGTAATTCTTTTGTAAATTCTTCTATAAAACCTATTATAGATAATTCTATAGCTTTTTCTTCATCTATTCCTCTACTCATTAAATAAAATAGTTTTTCTTCATCTATTTTTGATACTGTTGCTTCATGTTCAATTTGTGATGAATCATTTTTACATATATTAGTAGGTATTGTATCACTCTTTGAATATGGATCTAAAAGAATAGTATCACATTTTATACTTGCTTTTGAATTTATTGCATCTTTTTCTATACTTACAAGTCCTCTATAACTAGCATTCCCTGTATTTCTAGCAATTGATTTAGCAATTATTCTACTTTGTGTATTTTTTCCTAAATGAATCATTTTTGCACCAGTATCTTGAATTTGATTATTTGATGCGATTGCTACTGAAACACATTCGCCTTTTGAATTATCACCTTTTAATATACATGCTGGATATTTCATATTTATTTTAGAACCTATATTACCATCTATCCATTGCATTAATCCACCTTCATCTACAATAGCTCTTTTAGTAACTAAATTATTTACATCACTTGACCAGTTCTGTATTGTTGTATATCTACATTTTGAATTTTTTCCTACATATATTTCAACAACAGCTGCATGTAGTGAATCAGTAGTATAAGTAGGTGCTGTACAACCTTCTATATAATGTAATGTTGAATCATCATCTACAATTATTAATGTTCTTTCAAATTGTCCCATTGATTTTGTATTAATTCTAAAATAACTTTGAAGAGGTCTATCTAATTTTGTATGAGGAGGTATATATATAAATGTTCCTCCACTCCATACTGCACCATTTAATGCAGTAAATTTATTTTCATCATATTTTACTAATTTATTAAAATACTTTTTAAATAAATCTGGATATTTTTTTAAAGCAGTATCTGTATCTAAAAATATAACATTCTTACTATTTAATTCTTCTATCATATTATGATATATTACTTCGCTATCATATTGAACTCCAAGTCCATCTAGATATTCATCTTCTTGTGAAGTTACACCAATATTATCAAATGTTTGTTTAACATCTTTATCTATATTATCCCATGTATTATGAACTTTATCATCTATTCTTTTATAATATGTAATATCATCAAAATCAATATCAATACTAGGTCCAAATGAAGGTAGTGGTTTCTTTACAAATTCTTCATATGATTTAATTCTAAAATCCATCATCCATTTCGGTTCTTTTTTTATTTTAGATATTTCTTTTATTTTTTCTAAATTTAAACCTTTATCAAAAACTACTTCCTTCATTTTATCACCTACTTTTCTTTATTTATTAAATCCTTTATTCCCTCAATTCCTAAAGTCGCACATTTTTTTCTTGATGGTTGTTTATATATATCTTCATAAGCATTTAATTCTTCTAATATATCTTTATTATAATCTTTTTCATCAATCATTTTTTCATAATTTTCTATTATATTTAATGCTTCTTCTTTAGTTTTTCCAATAAGTTTACTAATTGAAATTGACATAGATGAAGTTGCAATTGCACATGCTTCTCCATCAAATCTAATATCTTTTATTTTCCCATCTTCCATTTTTAATTGTATATTAAAACTATCTATACAAGAAGAATTATTTTTATTTAAACTAATATAAGTATTATCATCTAATAATCCTTTGTGAAATGGTCTTTCATAATTTTCTAACATTAAAGTTCTTTTAAAATTACTATCCATTTTATACACCTAAACTTTCTTCTAATATTTTATCATTATCTAAAGCCTGTATTAATCTATCTGCATCTTTAGTTGTATTATAAAAATATATACTTATTCTACATGTATTTTTAATACCCAATTCATCTTCTAATTTTTTTGCACAATGACTTCCACTTCTAACACATATATTATATTTATCTAAGTAAATTGCAGTATCTTGAGCAAATACACCATCTACGTTAAAAGCTATTGTTGATCCTTCCACATTTTCATTATATATATTTATATGTTTTATATTCTTAAGTTTATTTACAATATATTCTTTTAATTGATTACAATATTCTTCTATATTATCAATACCTACATTATTTATATAATCTATTGCTTTACCGAATCCTATTACATCTGCAATATTTTGTGTCCCTGCTTCTAATTTATATGGTAATGGTTTATATTCTATTTCTTTTGGATTTGTAAATGATACATTCATTCCACCACCATATTTAATTGGTCTTATACTATCAAGTAAATCATATTTACCATATAAAACTCCAACACCAGTTGGTCCAAGCATCTTATGAGCTGAAAATGCAAGAAAATCTATATCCAATTTTTGTACATCTACCTTAGTATGTCCTACACTTTGTGCGCCATCAATAACAACTAATATATTATTTTTATGAGCATATTGTATTATTTCTTTAATAGGTCTTACATCACCAATTACATTAGTTACATGCGCAATTGATATTACTTTTGTTTTATTAGTTATACTTTTTATTACATTTTCTAAAGTTACGTAATGATTTTCTGTTAAAGGAATATATTTTACTTTTATACCTATTTCATTTTCAAGTTCATACCAAGGAAGAATATTTGATGCATGTTCACTTTTTGTAGTTAATACTTCATCATCTTTACTTAAATTATACTTAAAATAACCATTTACAATCATATTTAAAGACTCTGTTGATCCACTTGTAAATACTATTTCATCTTTAGAATTAGCATTTATAAATTCTTTTACTTTCTCTCTTACATTTTCGTATTCACTACTTGCTTTTAAACTTATTTTATAGTCACCTCTATGAGCATTTGATGAATAATTTGAATAATAATCATAAATCGCATCCATTACTACTTTAGGTTTTAAAGTAGTCGCACCATTATCAAAATATACTATATCTTTATTTAACATAGGAAAATCATTTTTATAATTCATTTTTTCACCTCCTAATCTTATATATATTTACTTATTATTTCTTTTAAATAATTTTTATCATCATCTAATATATCAAATTCATAAATTAAAAATCCTGTAACTAATAGTCGATAACTATCTATCTCATTTAATCCTCTTGAATTTAAATAAAATAATTCATCATCCAAAAATTTACCTATATATGCTCCATGTGATGCATCTACATCATATTCATCTATAAATAACTTTGGTTCAATTTTAGAATTGTTATCACCCATTAATATAATTTTATTATCTTGAATTAAATTACTTTTTGATGAACCTTTTTTTACATATCCATTATTTTTTATTGATACTATATTATCATCAAGTGCTAAAGAATGTATATTTGATTTACTAGATGTATTTTTATTATTATGATTTATATTTAATACATAATTATTTTCTTTTAAAGATATAGAACTTATATTAATAATAACTTCACTAATTTCACCATTTATATTTATATCAATATTTCTATTAATATTTTCTGATATATCAAATATATTTAATATTAATTTACAATTATTATCTACATTAAAAACATAATTAATATCAATATTTTTTTCATTAAATATATCTATTATTGCACTTGTTGTTACATTAATTCTTGCATTATTAATATTATCTTCTTTAAATAAATATCTTTCATTATCCTTAAGATTTATACTATTAGATTTTACCTGTTCTAATACTATTTTATTCATTTTTTATTTACTCACTTACTATACTTGCACTATTATTTTTATATGTTTCGTATCCATTTTTTTCTATCTCAAGTGCTAAATCATATGTTCCAGTTTTCTTTATTGTACCATCATTCATTACATGTACATAATCAGGTTTAATATATTCAAGTATTCTAGGATAATGAGTAATTATTAATACTGATGCATCTTTATTTTCTTTTAAATAGTTATTTATATTTTCACAAACTATTTTAAGACTATCTACATCAAGTCCAGAATCTATTTCGTCTAATATTATAAATTTTGGATTTAAAACTTTCATTTGAAGAATTTCATTTTTTTTCTTTTCTCCACCTGAAAATCCTTTATTTATACTTCTATGTATCATACTTTCATCCATTTTTAGATCTTTAGTTGCATCTTGAATCTTTTTTATAAATGAATATAATGATACATTTTCTTCTTTAGCATTTACTGCAGTTCTAAGAAAATCCGCAGTTGTTACCCCATCTATTTCACAAGGTAATTGATTAGATAAAAATATACCTTTATTTGCTATTTCATCTGTAGATAAATTTGTTATTTCTTCATTATTAAAATATATATTACCACTTTTAATAATATATTTTTTATTAGCAAGTATTACTTTTGATAAAGTACTTTTACCTGTTCCATTAGGTCCCATAAGTGCATGTACTTCACCATCATTTATTTTTATATTAAAATCTTTTAATATTTGTTTATCATCGACGTTTACATATAGATTTTTAATTTCTAACATAATATCAGCTCCAAACATATTTATTTTACCACAAAACTATATATTTTTTTAGTATTTTTTGTTAAAATTATAATGGAGAGTGATAATATGGATTGTATTTTTTGTAAAATTATAAATGGAGATATTCCTTCATATACAGTTTATGAAGATGAAATAGTTAAAGTTTTTTTAGATATTAACCCTATGAGTCCTGGTCATATGCTTATAATACCTAAAAAACACTTTGAAAACTTAGATGATATTGATATGAATACTTTAACATATATAAATGAAATATCTAAAAAGATGCATACTTTACTAAAGGAAAAATTAAATATTGATGGTATGAGTATTATGCAAAATAATGGAGATGTTCAAGATGTAAAACACTATCATATGCATATAAAACCATATTATAAAGAAAATAATGGTATGAATGTTGAAGAAGTATATAAAAAGCTGATTAATTAATCAGCTTTTTTGTTAAATCTCTTGAAATTTGTGCTAAATCTTCTTTAGCAAATTCTTCTTCAGTTAACATATCACAATCTAAATCTTTTTCAGTTAAATTTAATTCTTTTAATTCTTCTTCAGTTAACTCGCATTTTTCTTCACTATAATCTTCATCATATCCATAAGTAACAAAAGTTTTTGCTTTTTTTGAATTTTCTATTTCATTAGATAAATTACATATTTTTTGTTTTAATTCTTTTAATCCTTTAAGCATAAGCATATTAGCACGCAAATTATAATCATCAACTAAATAATTAAGTTCTTCTTTTTTTTCATCTAATTTTGTAGCCAATATATCTTTTTGATAAACTTTTTCTAATACAGTTAATTTACCCTTTTCATCTCTTTCTACGTTATATAATTGTATGCTCCCATCTTCTAAACCAGTTACTATATCAACGACATTTATATTTGACTTATAATTTACTTTTGGCACTTCTATTTGTTTCATATAAATCCCCTCTTTCAAATTGACGAGGTCTATAATAACATAACTTACTTTATTTGTCAAATATTTCTGCATATGTTTTTTCAAGTAGAATAAAAAAAGTTCTAATTAGAACTTTTTTAGCAAACAAATGAACTAAGAATAATAGCTAATAATATATAAAGAACTATTATTGTAACAAATCCGCAACCACGACCTTGAGTTTGTGTGCAGCTTGATTGTGTACATGTATTTGTACAACCCATAATTTTACCTCCTAACTTTTAATTTAATGAATTAGATATAAGCACCTATTATTATTACTAATAGTATGAATAGTACTAGTATTATACCAGCACCTGTTCCATATGATTGTCTCATTTTCATTCCTCCTTTTTTTCTATTCACATTATTTTATGGCAAAACCAACAATAGTGTGATTATATTTTTAAAAATATTGTTTTATTTTTATAATTTTGTTATTATATATATGTACATTATTAAGGAGGGAAATAATGAAAAAAAAGATAATATTATTTATTACAATAATTATGTGTAGTTTACTTATATGTGGTTGTGGTAATTCAAAATTAAAAAATGGTGAAGAAGTTATATTTAAAGTTAATAGCGAAAGTGTAACTGCTGATACTCTTTATAAGGAACTAAGAAATAAATATGGTGTATCAGTATTAATTGATATGATTGATAAAGAAGTATTAGGAACAATTTATAAAGATGATGAAGATATAGAAAAACAAGCAAATACACAAATAGAAACATTAAAATCTCAGTATTCTGATGATTGGGAAGGTACATTGAAAGATGCTGGATATGAAGATGAAAAAGATTTAAAAGAATCTTTAGTATTAAATTTACAAAGAAGTAAGGCAATTGAAGATTATGTTAAAGATAATATAAAAGATGATGAAATCAATTTATATTATAAAGATAATATTGTTGGAGATATAAGTGCAAAACATATATTAATAAAGGTTGATGCTGAAAGTGAAGATGGATTAACTGATGATGAAGCTAAAGAAAAAGCAAATGAAATAATAAAAAAATTAAATAAAGGTGAAGATTTTGATAAACTTGCCAAAGAAAACAGTGATGATACTGGTTCAAAAGAAAGTGGTGGAGATTTAGGATATTTTAATAAAGGAGATATGGTTGAAGAATTTGAAGATGCCGCATTTAATCTTAAAGTTAATGAATATACTAAAGAACCTGTAAAAACTACATATGGTTATCATATAATTTTAAAAACTGGAGAAAAAGATAAACCAAAGTTAAAAGAAGTAAAAGAAACTATAATTCAAAATATAATGCAAGATAAATTAGATAATGACCCAACACTACAAATAACTGCACTTGATGAACTTAGAAAAAATTATAAATTAAAAATAAGTGATTCTAAATTAAAAAGTGAGTATGATAAATATATAAAAGAATCTATTGAACAAGCAAAAAAAAGTAATTAAAAAAAATACAATGTTAATCATTGTATTTTTTAAATCCTTTTTGATATAGTTTTTGTCTAATAATATAATCAAGTTGAGATTCTGGATATTTATTTGAATATTTATTATATAATTTTTTATATTCTTTATCATATAAATCTTCATTATATAAATCTTTACTATCTAATATATTAACTATATCTTCCCTATTATATCCTTTATTTAAAAATTCTGATATTATTTTTTGTCTTAATACACTTTCACCATAATTCTTATTATTTCGTATTTTCTTATCTATTAACTTATTTAAATTTTCTATTATTTCTTCTTTTGGATAGTTAATAATTTCTTCTTCTATTATATTTTTATCAATTTTTAAATTTAATAACTCATTTCTTATTTTATTTAAGCCAAAACCACTTAATCTAACTTTATCAGAAATAAAACTTTTTACATATAATTTTTCATTAATAAAACCCTCATATTTTAATTTTTCTATTATTTGATCAATATTCTTATCACTTATATTTTTCTTCTTTAAATAGTCTCTTACTTCACTTTCACACCTCATTTTAGTATCTATATATTTTAATGCTAATTCGTAAATTGAGTAATAATTATTATCTTTTATTATATTATCAAATTCACTATCTTTTATTTCTTTACTAATAAGTAAATTATACTTTATAATTATATTTTCATGAAGTGTAATATTTTCACCATTATCAAAAAATACTTTATATTTATTTGATGATAATTTTTTATATTTTAATATTTTCATAATTACCTCCAAACTAATGTTCTTAATTTTAGTAAATTAAAAACTTAATACTAATCTATAACATGTATTAAGTTTTCTGAAACTTCTTCTAATGCTTTACCAATATCTTTTGTACTTTTATATTCTTTTTGTGGTAATTGATAATGCTTAGTTTCCTTCATTTGATGTGCTCTTTTAGCAACTACATATACTAATTGATACTTTGAAGGAATAATATTTAATACTTTATCAATTGATGGATACACTATTATCACACTCCCCAATTTAATAATATAATATAATTATTAATAAATCAATAAACTATACATTTTTTTACAAATTTTTAAATGCATCATAAGTATAATTTTGTCTTAATTGATTAATACAACTATCATACTGTTTTCTACTTTGAATCCTATCTAATCCATAATTGTCCATTGAATTATAAAAATTAATTGCCTGTTGTTCTCCTAACATTGATGATAATTCAAAATATAATTCTCTACCTTCACAATTTATAAAATAATTAAGTATTTTTGAAGAACCAAAAATATCACACATATCTTTTATTAATACATCATCCATTGTATATGGACTATCAGGTTTATCAATATAAAAATCTTTTACTTTTTCATCTTTACTATATCCTGTTATTAAAGTTGATATATAAGAATTAAGTTTTGCATTTAATTTTGTTCCTCTTTTCATCATATACCCCATACTAAATTCTAATCCACTATCATATTTTTTATTTTCAAAATTATACTTTTTACTAATAATTTTTAGTAAACAATCAATATATTCACTTTCATATCTTAATAAATCAAAATCCTCATGTCCAAAATTTTGAATTATTGTATTTGTATCTTCATCGTATTTAACAATATAATCACTTTTGTTATCTGTTACATCAAATATCTTTAATTTTTTAAAAAGTAAACTTGAATTTTCATATTGTATATCAACAGAACATTTAGCAAACAATTCATCAATTTTTTGAACTAACATTACTATTATATTTTTATCATATTCATTTATATTTGAATTATCACGTATACTTTTTTGAAAATCTTTACTTATCATATTATTCACCTAAGTTAATTATACCACAAAAGAAAAAAATTCCATATGGAATTTTTAAAATTTATTGCAACAAGTATCATCCATATTTGTGCAAACATTTTCTTCAGAACATGTATATTCAGGAACATAAGTATGTTTATATATGTGATTATTAACTATTCTTGTATGTATAGGACATACATGTCTTTGCCCTTTTTTGCTAGACTAATTACTTGCTAAAGCAAACATGTATATTTATCGTTTTATCTTCAAATATTTCAATTCTATCAATTAAATTGATTATTAACTCTCTACTAGGTTCTTTCATGGATAAAAATTTATTAATATACTCGTTAATCATTTTATTTTTAGATTCTTCATTTACATATTCATTAACATTATGATTTAATTCATTATATCTATTTTGCTTGTTATTTAATTCTTGTTCTAATTTCATTTTAACTCTTTCAAATTGTTCTTCAGTAATTGCCTTATTCAACTTATCAATATAAATAATATCTAAATTATCATTAATTTGTTTTATATCATTCATTAATAAATCTATTTCTTTTTTTTCATTAGTTTTATTATCTTCTTTTAAATTATTTAAAACATTATTTTTAATTCTATCCTTATTAATATAGTTTAAACACATTTCAGTTAAAGATTTTATAATTGCTTTTTCTAACTCATCATAATTATTAGAATGAGTAGTACATGGTTTTTGTTTTATGTAAGTTCTATAATAATTGCAAATCGTATAACATCTACTATCTTTTTTTCTTCTAGAAGTAATTGATATTCGGTGGCCACAATCTCCACAGTATAATAATCCATCTAGTAAATAAATTTCTTTTTTTTCATTTCTTCCTTTATTTTTAGGGATTCTTTTTTGTGCCTCATAAAAAGTATTTTTGTCAATAACTGCTTCATGTGTACCCTCCACAACTATATAATCTTTAGGATTATTCTTAACAACCTTTTTTACCTTATAATTTACTT
>CANQKX010000020.1 GCA_947624565.1 uncultured Bacilli bacterium | reverse complement strand
ACAAAATTTATAAATTACAACAAGTTGTTAATAATATTTGATTATTCTTTTGTTGCACTTGACTTTTTAATTAATAAGTAATGTTAATTTATAATAAATTTAATTAACATTACTATTTAAAGTTAGTATTTATATGCTTTTTTATAATTTAAATATATTATTATAATGATAGTTGATATGATTATCTAATTTTGATAAATATTGTTAATAAAATAAAAAGTTTTATCACAGATAGAATAGATATCTTTAGTTATGATATATTGACAATGTTTTCTAATGAAAAGTTATTAGATGTTATGGTAGTTCAAACTAATGATAGTAAAGTTATCAATTACTATGGTATTATGATACCTATAATAAAGGTAATAATGTTTTCAATACTAGATTAATTAACTTATTACCAAAAGAACTTTCTAAATATAGTGAAACGATATTTAATTTATAAGAAAACGATCCTTTTAATACAAAAATTCCTAAATATATTTTTAAGAATCATTATGCTAAGAAAAAAAGTTGAAAACATTTTAAAATGCATTGCAAAAATATTCATTTTAAGTTAAATTACAGCAAGTTTAATATATTAAAGAATATGATTTAATAGGAGGTTAATATGAACGACAATAAGATTGTATTATCTAAACATATACAAGAGAAAATGATAGAGTTCTTTTTAAGAACTTCTATACCTAAAATGATGAAGATGTAAAACATAAATCCTGGAGGCATATATGATAGAGAGTAAATTAAATAATGCTGGTCTATACGTAAGAGTTTCAACTGATAGACAAGTACAAGAAGGTTACTCAATTGCAGCTCAAAAGGAAAATTTAACAAACTTTGCGAATAATCAAGGTTGGAATATTTTTGACATATATGCCGATGAGGGTAAAAGTGCCAAGAATATAGAAGAAAGACCGGAAGTTAAAAGACTTATTGAAGATATAAAGAAAAAACTTATTGATGTTGTAGTTTTATATAAATTTGATCGTTTAACACGTGATTGTAAAGATACAGAAGATATTATAGATCTTATACAACAATTTGGTATTCAAGTAATTACTTTAGGTGGTGGTGTTGTAGATGTTTCTACTGCTACAGGAAGATTCTCTGTTAGGATAAGTGGTGCTGTTGCACAATTAGAACGAGAACAAACAATTGAGAGAATAAAAGTTGCTTTAGTTGAGAAAGTAAGACAGGGATATACATTGGCTAGTGCCACAACTTGTTATGGATATAATCGTAAGAATCACGAAAAAGAGCAAACAGTTAATCAAGCTGAAGCTAAGATTGTAAAGAGAATATTTAAGATGTACGTAGAGGGAAAAACGTTTACTGAAATATGTAATATTTTGAATACAGAGAAAGTTCCTACCAAAAAGGCAGGCAAAGTTAGTAAGAAAAGATGGACAAATGAGAAATATGCTATTAATAGTATATGGATGCCTAAAACTATTAAACTCATTTTGACTAATCCAACCTATATTGGTAAAGTTAGATATCATATAGGAAAAGAAGATGGTTTTGTTGCAGATGGTCATCATAAACCTATTATTTCTATGAAATTATGGAATGATGTTCAAAGTAAGATTACTAAGATAAAAAGGACATATAGAACGAACCTACCTAAAGATGATGTTTATTATTGTGGTACCTTAGTTTGTGGCATTTGTGGACAAAAGTTAACAACTAATAGAACTAATAGATACAAAAAGGATGGAACTAAAGTAGTATTTAATGGATATAGATGTGTTAATAGAGAAAAGAAATTATGTACTTGTTTAGGTGTGAGTCATAGAAAAGTAGAAGAAGCTTTTCTAGATTATATGGATAATATAGAATCATTAACTGAGATAGACAAAGTGGAAATCAACCAAGAAGATGATGATTTTGAAGAACTAGAAACATTGAAGAAAAGTCTATCACAAGCAACTAATAAGAAACGAGAAGTTATGGATCTATTTATGATAAACAATATAACTCATGAGCAATTAAAGTATATGACTAGTGAATTGGATAAAAAGACTGAAATGTTGACTAATGAGATTGCTAGATTAGAAAGAATATTAACACCAAAAAAAAACATAGATAAAGCTCAAATTGCATTAACTTTAAAAGAACATTGGCAATATTTGTCTAATAAGGAAAGATTAGAGTTCTTAAATAACTTTGTTGAAAAGATAGTTATAGTAAATCGTGATAAAGACAAAGCAAATGGAAAACCTGAAATCTTGGAAGTGAAATTTTATGATGAATAATATTAGATATGAGAATACAACTAATCACAAAAAATATATTTAATTGATTAAATAAAAGTTAAGTTAAGATAATTGAAAAATAGAAAGATTGAACACTTTCTATTTTTATTGTTTTATAATACAATAAATTTGACAAATTACTAATAGTAGAAATTAGTTACGTTGATTAAGAACATAGCTTCTGATATGTCATGTGTAACAATTATCAAAGTTTTATTTTCTTTTCTTATAATATTTAATACATCATTTGATACTGATAAACGTGTTTGATAATCTAGTGCCGAAAAAGGTTCATCTAGTAGTAATAAATCTGGTTTTAACGCTAGTGTTCTAATTAACGCTACTCTCTGTCTCATTCCACCAGATAAATCTTTTGGATAGTTATTCATAAAATCCTTTAATCCATAAGTTTCAAGTAAATTTTTAACATTATCCATATTTTCTTTTGTACATGTTTTTGTTATTTTTAAACCAATAATACAGTTTTCATAAATAGTAAGCCATGGAAACAAACAATCATCTTGAAGCATATATCCTATTTTTAAATTATCTTTCTTTTTGATTTCTCCAGATGTTTGATTTTCTAGTCCTCCTATTATTGATAATAAAGTTGATTTGCCACATCCAGAAGGCCCTACTACTCCTACAAAATCTTTCTCTTTTATTTTTAAATTTATATCTTTTAAAGCCTCAATTTCTGAGTTTTTCGTATAATATGTTTTATATAGATTTTTTATTTCTAATACTTGTTGCATATTATTCACTTTTAGAGAAAGTAGTATCTACTAAATCTTTATATGGAACTTTACTATCAAGTTCTTTTGCTTCTATCATTATATCTTGTAAATGATCAAATGACTCTTCTGTAAAATATGTATTTTTCATCCAAGCATCATTATCTTTATACCTTTTAATCATAGTAGCAAGTTCATTGATAGTTAAATCTGGAAATTGATCAACAATTACTTTTGCTATTGTCTGTTCATCATTATTCCATACAAAATCTAGACCTTTATTTATTGCATTTGTAAATTTTTGAATAGTTTCTGGATTTTCTTTTATATAATTTTTTCTTGCATTATATGCTGTATATGGAACTGATCCTCCATATTCACCTATGTATGCAACTACATATCCATAACCTTCATTTTCTACTTGTGTTGCACTTGGTTCAAATAAAGTTACAAAATCTCCAACACCACTAATAAAAGTTCCTCCCATTGCTGCAAAATCAACACTTGTATCTATAGTAAGATCATTTAAATCAATACCATTTTCCTTTAATGTGTACTCGAAAGTCATTTCAGGCATTCCACCTTTTCTTCCGCCTATTACATATTTACCCTTTAAATCTTCTAATGTAAAATTATCTATTTTTTCTCTTGATACTAAGAATGCTCCATCTCTTTTTGTTAATGCAGCAAAACTAACTATATAATCTTCGTTGTCAGAATTATATACATATATAGATGCTTCACTACCACAAAAACCAATATCTACATCTTCTGATAAAACTGCTGATGTAACCTTGTCTGCTCCTGGTGTTAATAATAATTCTATATCTAATCCTTCATCTTCAAAATATCCCTTTTCTAAAGCTACATATTGTGGTGCATAAAATATAGTATGTGCCACCTCTGCTACTTTAACCTTTGTCAAAGTATTATTATCTTCTGTATTTTTACCAACTATTATAAAAATTACAGATAATATGGCAATAATACATAAGCTTACAATTAAAACAATTTTTTTCATATTTCCTCCCTTTCTCATAAACATTATATTCAAAGTTTATAATTTGCGTGAGGGATTTTATATATTAAAAAAAAGTGATATTAAATCACTAATTTATTATTAATTTAACTTCAAGTGGTATTGCTTTGTTTCCTGAACTATCAATTGCATTATATGTAATTAAAATATTGTTATTAACTATTTTTTCTTCCTGTGTTGTTTGAACATTTATATCTTTGTCATCGGTTACTACTATTTGACATCTGTTTAAATAATCTTCTTTTGATAAAACTACATTCGAAATATCACATGGTATTGATGATCCTTCATTCGTAGTAATTGATATTATTGGTGGAAGATAATCTACTGTATCAGATACTTCTATTTCTGTTAATTCATAATTATATTTTATATTTCCATTTTGTTCTACTCGTGTAACATTTACACATCTTTTCATATTAACATTTTGATTTTGTGAATCTTTTAAATCTGAATCTATATAATTATATGCTGCTAATTTCGCAAGAGGCAAACAATATACATCATTATTTTGAAAATAATTATTCATTTCTTCAATATTGTTGTTTACATACATCCTTGCTGAGTTTTTAGCTATAATTTTTATATTGTTGTCATGTTCTGATTGAACAATTTTTGTTAATGAAGAAAAATTTGGATATGCAATTATAAGTATAATTACAAGTAATGCCATAACTGCAAGTAATTCAAAAAGTGTAAATCCTTTATTATTTTTCATATTATTACCTCTTTATTAATTTATTTTATCCGTAGGCTTTATTTTCAAATCTAAATCTGAAAATCTATTATCTAGATACATATTATAAGCTGCTGCTGCTATCATAGCAGCATTATCTGTACAATATTTAAGTTCGGGAACAATAAGTTCTACATTTTGTTTATCACATTCTTCTTTTAAAGTTTCTCTTAAAAATCTATTTGCTGATACCCCACCTGCGACTAATAATTCCTTTACTTCATATTTTTTTACTGCCTTCATTGTTTTTTTTACTAATATATCCACAACAACATCTTCAAATGACTTTGATAAATCATATACATTTATCTCATTTCCTCTTTGCTTTTCATTATGTACTAAATTTATAACAGCACTCTTTATCCCACTAAAACTAAAATTAAATGAATCATCATCCAATGGTACTGGAAGATTATATGTATGTTTACCCATATATGAATATTTATCAATTATTGGCCCACCTGGATATGGTACTCCAATTACTCTAGCAATTTTATCATAAGATTCTCCAACAGAATCATCAAGAGTTCCACCTAGTTTTTGAAAAGAATAATCTTCTTTCATGTATATAATTTCAGTATGTCCACCACTAACTACTAAACATATTAATGGGAATTTTAATTTTTTCTCTAGTCTATTTGCATATATATGTCCAGCAATATGATGAACTGCTATTAAAGGTTTATTGTATATCATTGCAAGAGTTTTTGCTGCTTCTACACCAACAATAAGCGCACCTGCAAGTCCTGGACCATATGTAACTGCTATAGCATCCATATCTTCAACTTTCATATTAGAATTATTTAAACACTCTTCAATTACTATTGTTATATTTTCAACATGAGATCTACTTGCAATTTCTGGAACTACTCCACCAAATTTTTTATGTATATCAATTTGTGATAATACAACCGTATTAATTTCTTCATTACCATTTTTTACTATTGATACACTTGTTTCATCACAAGATGTTTCTATTGCAAGTATATATACATCTTTCATTTACTTCACCTTATTTCTTTTACCATTAAAATTGCATCTGAATCTTTGTAATAGTTTTTCCTAGTCGCAACATTTTTAAAACCTAATGTTTCATATAAATTTAGTGCAATTTTATTTTTATTAGATACCTCTAATGAAATATTCTCAACATCAAAATCCTCTTCTATTTCTTTTATTAATTTTTTTGCTATACCTTTTCTTCTATTATTATCATCTACATATATATCTATTATTTGACATTTTTCATAGATAATATCGAATATTATGAATGCTACTATATCGTTATTTAATACATAGACATATATATTAGTAAAATCTGATATAATAGGATAATAGTCTTTTTTATATCTATTAAAAATATCATATAATAAATTTATATCTATATTTTTTACTATCATAATTTTTCTTCAACTTCAATCTTTTTTATATAATTTGGTTTTAATAAATGTGGATTTTTTTCTTCATTGTTATTATATATATTTTTTATAATCTCACATACATTTATTGACTTATTAAAGCAATCATAACCTTCATAAATCTTGTTTGAATTTGATATAATTGCTACTTTACCATTAAATTCAGATAATTTAGAAAACAAAACATCATTATTACTATATGTATCATCTTGGATTCTAATTTTATTTTTATCATAAATAGAATAATATATATTGTTATTTTTTTCTTCAATAATTGGGACATAGTAATCATATCCATTAACATCATATATCATCTGTTCTAAAGATGAAATTCCAATTACTGGAATATTTAATGATGAGGCATAAGTTTTTGCAACTGTTATTGATATACGAGTACCAGTAAAAGATCCTGGTCCAATTCCAACAATTATTTTATCCACATCTTTAAAATCTATGTTATTTTTCTTAAATGCTTCATTTATGAATGGTACTAAATAACTTGAATGATCATTTTTAGAATTAATTTCTTTATCATAAATTATATTATAATCTTTTGTTAAAGTAACTTTTAAAGTTTCTAAACTAGTATCGAAAAAAAGACAAATCATAGGACTGCCTCACAAAGTTCTTCATACTTTTCACCAAATGGTGTAATCTTTATAAGTCTCTTGTTTTCATCTATTACACTAAATTTAATTTCTAATCTTTCTTCAGGTAAATATTCTTTTATCATATCTGCCCATTCTATAATAACAATTCCATCTTTTCCAAAATAATCGGGTAATCCTATCGTTTCAACATCTTTTTCAAGTCTATAAACATCCATATGATATAAAGGCATTTCCCCACTATAATATTCTTTAATTATATTATAAGATGGTGATGTTATTGTTTCATCTATAGATAATGATGCAGCAAAACCTTTAGTAAATAAAGTTTTACCACTACCTAAATCTCCCTCTAAACATATTACCATACCGGAAAATTTTTCAGATTCAAAATTTTCTGCTAATTCGATTGTTTCCCTTTCAGACTTTGTAGTTATTTTATATTCCATTATTATCACCTATTATTATTATACAAATAATCAAATTTATTTACAACCAAATTATACAAAAAAGAGCAAAAAAAAATTAGCGATGTCCTATTTTTGCTAATACTATTTTCGGCTCTGAAGTGCTTGACTTCTGTGTTCGGGATGGGAACAGGTATTTCCACTTCGATATCATCACTAATAAATTTAGAGAAATTATTCTCTGAAAACATGATAATGTGGTCCACAAACTAGTTATGGTTAAATCCTCGATCTATTAGTACTGGTCAACTCAATGTATCACTACACTTCCATCTCCAGCCTATCAACCTGATAGTCTTTCAGGGATCTTACTATTATAAAAATATGGGAAAATTCATCTTGAAGTTCGCTTCCCGCTTAGATGCTTTCAGCGGTTATCGATTCCATACATAGCTACTCTGCACTGCAACTGGCGTTACAACAGATACACCAGAGGTATGTCCATCCCGGTCCTCTCGTACTAAGGATAGCTCTTCTCAATTTTCCTGCGCCCACGACGGATAGGGACCGAACTGTCTCACGACGTTCTGAACCCAGCTCGCGTGCCACTTTAATGGGCGAACAGCCCAACCCTTGGAACCGAATCCAGCTCCAGGATGTGACGAGCCGACATCGAGGTGCCAATCACCACCGTCTATGTGAACTATTGGGTGGTATCAGCCTGTTATCCCCAGGGTAACTTTTATCCGTTAAGCGACGACCATTCCATTCTGAATCGCCTGGCCACTATGTCCTGCTTTCGCAACTGCTTGACTTGTAGGTCTCGCAGTAAAGCTCCCTTATACCATTACACTCTACGAATGATTTCCAACCATTCTGAGGGAACCTTTGAGCGCCTCCGTTACTTTTTGGGAGGCGACCGCCCCAGTCAAACTGCCCACCAGACACTGTCCCTGGCCCAGATAATGGGTCTAGGTTAGAATTTCAACATATTAAGGGTGGTATTCCAAGGTTGACTCCATTAGAACTAGCGTCCTAACTTCAAAGTCTCCCACCTATCCTCTACATAACACATCGAAATCCAATATCAAGCTACAGTAAAGCTCCATGGGGTCTTACCGTCCTGTCGCGGGTAACCTGCATTTTCACAGGTATTAAGATTTCACCGAGTCTATGGTTGAGACAGCGCCCAGATCGTTACACCTTTCGTGCGGGTCAGAACTTACCTGACAAGGAATTTCGCTACCTTAGGACCGTTATAGTTACGGCCGCCGTTCACTGGGGCTTCAATTTGAAGCTTCATAAATATAACCGAAGTCATTACTAACCTCTCCTCTTAACCTTCCAGCACTGGGCAAGTGTCACCCCCTATACATCATCTTTCGATTTAGCAGAGAGCTGTGTTTTTGGTAAACAGTTGCCTGGGACTCTTTACTGCGGGTCTATCGCTAGACCACCCCTTCTCCCTAAGTTACGGGGTCATTTTGCCGAGTTCCTTAACCATAGTTCTCTCGCTCACCTTAGGATACTCTCCTTGCCCACCTGTGTCGGTTCTCGGTACGGGCACCTATGTAATTAACCCTAGAAACTTTTCTCGGAAGCTTGGCGTCAAAGAACTTCCGTCGTACTTCTACAACTCGCCATCACACTTCAGCTTAACTATAAACGGATTTCCCTATTTATAAGCCTTTGCGCTTAGACCAGAATCCAATAACTGGCTTCTTCTAGCCTTCTTCGTCATTCCATCAGTTACATAAGTGGTACAGGAATATCAACCTGTTGTCCATCGGCTACGCCTTTCGGCCTCGTCTTAGGACCCGACTAACCCTGGGAGGACGAACCTGCCCCAGGAACCCTTAGGCAAACGGTGGCTGGGATTCTCACCCAGCTTGCGCTACTCACACCGGCATTCTCACTTCTAAGCGCTCCAGCAGTCCTTACGATCCACCTTCATCGCCCTTAGAACGCTCCCCTACCATTGTAAACAAATTACAATCCGCAATTTCGGTACTATGCTTAGCCCCGGTACATCTTCGGCGCAGTGTCACTCGACTAGTGAGCTATTACGCACTCTTTAAAGGATGGCTGCTTCTGAGCCAACCTCCTAGCTGTTTTGACAACTCCACATCCTTTCCCACTTAGTACAAATTTTGGGACCTTAACTGGCGATCTGGACTCTTTTCCTTTCGCGCACGGACGTTATCACCCATACGCTGACTCCTGAGCATACAACCATGGCATTCGGAGTTTGATTACATTCAGTACCCCTAGATGGGGCCATCATATATTCAGTGCTCTACCTCCACAGTGCTTAATCTCAAGGCTAGGCCTAAACCTATTTCGGGGAGAACCAGCTATATCCGAGTTCGTTTGGAATTTCACCGCTAGCCACAAGTCATCCGCGCACGTTTCCGGGTACGTCGGTTCGGTCCTCCATTTGGTTTTACCCAAACTTCAACCTGCTCATGGCTAGATCACTCGGTTTCGGGTCTATCGCACCATACTTCGTCGCCCTATTCAGACTCGCTTTCGCTTCGGCTCCGTCTCTTCAACTTAACCTTGCATGATACAATAACTCGCCGGTTCATTCTGCAAAAGGCACGCCATCACCCATTAACGGGCTTTGACTTCTTGTAAGCACATGGTTTCAGTATTCTATTTCACTCCCCTCCCGGGGTTCTTTTCACCTTTCCCTCACGGTACTTGTTCACTATCGGTCACTAGAGAGTATTTAGCCTTACGGGATGGTCCCCGTAGATTCCGACAAGATTTCACGTGTCCCGCCGTACTCAGGATACATTTAAGAGATTACTAAATTTCGCTCACAGGGCTTTCACCTTCTTTGACTACTTTTTCCAAAGTATTAAACTATTTAGTAATTTTGTAACTCCGTATAAAATGTCCTACAACCCCAGTCCTAAGACTGGTTTGGGCTATTACCGTTTCGCTCGCCACTACTAAGGTAATCGATTTTTCTTTCTTTTCCTCCTGCTACTAAGATGTTTCAGTTCACAGGGTTAACCTCACTAAAGCTATGAATTTACTCTAGGATACCCAAAATGGGTGAGTTTCCTCATTCGGAGATCTCCGGATCAAAGTTTACTTACAACTCCCCGAAGCATATCGCTGTTTGTCGCGTCCTTCATCGTCTTCTAATGCCAAGGCATCCACCATACGCCCTTATTAATTTAACCACCATTATTCCTAATTTGATGAGTTTCGAGTTATCTTAATATAATCATAAAGATTATTTACTCGTTTGCATTATCTAGTTTTCAAAGAACAAAATCTGAGAGAAATAATCTCTCAAAACCAAGTAAAAAGGTTTTCTGTAGCTCCTATAAGAAATCTTTTCATAATTTAATATGCTAGCCCCGAAGATTTCATACGGTTGTTTTTCTATAAGTAAATTCTCCATAGAAAGGAGGTGATCCATCCCCACGTTCTCGTAGGGATACCTTGTTACGACTTCACCCCAGTCACCTGTCCTACCCTGGGCGGCCCCATCCATAAAGGTTAAGCTACCGACTTCAGGTATTACAGACTCCCATGGCGTGACGGGCGGTGTGTACAACACCCGGGAACGTATTCACCCCGACATTCTGATTCGGGATTACTAGCGATTCCAACTTCATGGAGTCGAGTTGCAGACTCCAATCCGGACTGGGACTGGCTTTGGAGATTTGCTCCACCTCACGGTATTGCGTCTTATTATACCAGCCATTGTAGCACGCCTGTAGCCCTGGACGTAAGGGGCATGATGATTTGACGTCATCCCCACCTTCCTCCGGTTTGTCACCGGCAGTATCTTTAAGGTTCTCAACTAAATGTTAGCAATTAAAGATAGGGGTTGCGCTCGTTATCGGACTTAACCGAACATCTCACGACACGAGCTGACGACAACCATGCACCACCTGTCACCAC
>CANQKX010000019.1 GCA_947624565.1 uncultured Bacilli bacterium | reverse complement strand
GCTAATTTATTTAAATATATTAAAAATATATCTAAATCTATTTAATTTTATCTATTGACTTTTACCAGATGTTCTTATTATAGTAATGTAAATAAAAGGCTTAAATTTATATAAAATCTATTTATATTATGTACAAGTTGTGTAAATTTATATAATTTATGATAAAATATTTACAGGGTGTAATTATGTTGAAAATAGAAAATGTAGATATAAATTTAAAAGATACAATAACTTGTGGACAAATATTTAGATATAATATTGAAAATGATGATTCATACACTGTTATACTTCAAGATAGAGTAGTAAATATAAGGCAAGATGAAAATAATTTATATATTAAATCTAATGATGAAAATGATTTAGAAAATATAGTTAAAAACTATTTAGATTTAAATACAGATTATGAAAAGTTAAATAATAAAATAATAAAAATGGATAAAGATTTAAAAGATATAATAGATTCTTGTAAAGGTTTTAAAATAATTAATCAACCAAAATTTGAAACTATAATTAGTTATATATTATCTCAAAATAATAGAGTACCTCAAATTGCAAAAGCACTTGATAATATATCACAAAAATATGGTAAAAAAGTAATATATGAAAATAAAGAATATTATTTATTTCCAAGTATAGATGAAATGAAAGATTGTACAATAGAAGAACTAAGAAGTTTAAAAACAGGATTTAGAGATAAATATATATATGAATTTATAAATAAATTAATAAATAAAGAATTTGATATTGAATTATTAGATAATATGAATTCTATTGATGCGATGAATTATTTGCTTCAAAATAAAGGAATAGGGGAAAAAGTGGCATCATGTATACTTTTATTTGGATATTCAAGATTAGATGTATTTCCTATTGATACATGGGTAAAAAAATATATGAAAGATACATATAATATTACAAATATTAAAGACATAAGAGATTTTACATATAATAAATATAAACAATATAGTGGTTTAGTTATTCAGTATATGTTTCATTATAAAAGAAATAAAGAATAATAACTTTACACAATAAAATATTTATTATTGATTCTTACATATTATTTTGATATCATTATTATAGTATATACTATATATACTTTATATTTTTAAGGAGACTAACTATTAAAAGTCAAGAGAATTTTGATAGAAAGTTATAAATGGAAAAGAAACCCACGCCAAAAAGATTTCACAAAGTGAAATTTTTGAAAAATTGAGGAATCAATTATTTCAATAAAGACGGATCAAAATCAATATTGTTTTTCTCAAGAGAGTAAATAACTCTAATAAGTTTTTTACAAACATGAGATAAAGCAACCCTATGACATTTACCTTCAGAACGTTTCTTAAGGTAATAGTCATAAAAAGTTGGTGAATATCTTAAAACAATCATAGAAGTATTCATAATAGAATATCTAAGATGACCAGAACCATGTTTAACCATCTTACCATTAGATTGTAATGTGCTAGATTCTATAATACTAGGTTCAAGGCCAGCAAAAGCTAACATTTTATTTGGACTAGAGAAATTAGAAATATCTCCGTATTCAGATAAAATAGAAGCCGCGGATAATTCACCTAATCCAGGAATGGATAACATTCTAGGATTTAGTTCTTTGATAATTGTTGAAATTTGTTTATCTATTGGATCAATTTTATCATTAAAGTTGTTAATAAGAGAGACATAAGTAGAAATGAGTAAATCAGAATTATCATCATGGTAACCAACCGAGTTTTTAGCAAGTTGTTTTAATTTAGCAAATTTAGCATAAGAAAATTTACCATGAGAAATTTTTCTTAAAGAATCATAATCATTCATTAAAGCAATATGAGAAGCATTTTTATACTTATCTAAAATGAATAAAAGAGTGTTAGAAATCATATTGTTAAAAAAAGGTTTTAATTCAGGGAAAGATTTGTCTAACTCATTTGTTAGTAAAATTTGAAATTTACTTCTTTGTTTAATTAATTGTTCTCTACTTCTACATAGTGACTTTAATGTATAAATGTTGTATAATAAATGCGAATTTGGTTTGTAAGGGACAGACATAAGATAATTAGCAATAGAAATACTATCTGCTTTATCAGTCTTAGTTCTACGTAAGCTACGAGCTTTTAAAAACTGATGAATGACAAGAGGATTCATTTTCATAAATGAATAACCTTGATCAATTAAAAACAGTTCCAAATTCAAAGAATAATGTCCAGTTGCTTCAAAAGCAATTCGGACATGAGATTTATTATAGGGTTTCAATTGGTCCAAAAAAGATTGAAATCCTTTTTTGTTGTTTTCAAAAGAAGAATTTTCAACAATTATTTCACCTGCATTTGAGATAATGCAGAAATCGTGTTTGTACTTTGATATATCAATACCAACAAAGAATATCAATTATAAGCACCTCCTTAATTAGTTTGTTTGCACTGAATGTTTGCCACAAGGTTTCTAATCATGTAATCTCGTAATTTAATAAAACATCGATTAGTAAAAAAAACTAACGTGTTAACTAACTAATTAACAATTAAATTAAAAATCTGTGGTTTGGGTCTCCTTTGACCAGTCCATAAATGGCTGTAAAGTTATAGGAACAAATCCACAGTGCGAGAATTATTATACTTCTAAAAGTATAATAATTCAAAAATATTAATAGAAAGGGATTAATCAACTGTAGAATTAATTAATATTTCTATAAGATTGATTATACGAGATTATTATGGTAGAAAAAGAAAAAGTATTAATGGATGTTGCTAATGTATTAAATAAAGAGGATCAACCTTGGGAAGTTATTGTTGAAGGAGATTCGATAATTGCTAGTTGGAAATGGATGAATGCAGTATTTTTTCAACCTTCAGAAATTACAGAAGAAATTAAACAATATAAATTTACAGTAACTTTAGGAAAAAACGGAAAATATACAGAACATGATCAAACAGAAAACAAAAAAAATAATATTGATTTTAGTGAGGGTAAAATTAGTTTTGGTGCATCAACCTTTTCAGGACAAACAACTCAGAAATCTTTTACTATAGGATTAGGAAAAGATAAGCAAACTGATAAAACAGGAGTTATTGTTTCTAAGTTTGATACACAAATTATTAAAGAACCAATAAGACAATATTTAAAAGATTGTGGATGGAAGAAAAAAGTATTTTTTTGGTAATAAAGAATAAATTAATTTTTATTCTTTTTTAATACAGATATAATTATACTAATGACTAATAATATGAATATAGGAATTGAATAAATTTTTACAAAATAATTCTTTACTAAATCATAACCAACAGTTGTATTTTTAAATAACATAGTAGATATTATTAATGAAATTAAAATAAATAAATAATATAACAATTTTTTATTTATATTTTTATGATGCAAATATCCATTAACAAAATATAAACTTGATACTCCACTAATAAATAAACTAAATAGCCATTGAGTAGATAATATATTTTCTACGTGTTGTATAAAATCTAAATAATTTATTTTTTTAAGTAGTGTAAATTCAGGATAATAAAATAATGATGCAAGTTCTATACCAAATATGCTAATTATAAAGGTAAATAAAAGTAAAAAGTTTATACAACCAAAAATATAAAATATAATTATATGTAAGTTTAATTTTTTTTGATTTTCTATTTGGTTTTTAGGTACAGTTAGAAGCATAAATGTAGGTGTTAAAAAATAAGATATAAAATATAATGCATTTTTTAATATATTTGAAAAAGGAGTATTAAAAAATGGTTTAAGATTATCTATTTCTAAAAAATTAATAAGTCCAAAAATTGATAATAAAATTTCAAATACTGTAATTATAAATATAACTAAAGATAATTTTGATATTGCTTTTATACCTTTATTAACAGAATAAATAATAGGTATTAAAAACAAAATTAATATAATTACACTAGGAGTTTTATCAAGATATTTATTTTGTATATATATTTGAATACTCCATAAATTATATACAAAATAAAGTGCAAAAAGTATAGTAAGTAAAATATTTAAAATATTACCAATAGTTTTTCCAAATAACTTTTCTAATTTTTCATATATAGTTAAATCTTTTTCATAATTAAGTAGTTTTAAAAATAAATACAAAACAATAAAACCTAATCCAAAACCAAGTAACACAGCAAATGGACTTGCTTGTTTACTAGAATTAAGTATTTGAGTTAATCCAACACCTAAAAACATAGACTGTGAAGTAAAAAATATTAAACTAGAAAAACCTTTATTGCTTATTTTACTATTCATTGCTTTTAGCTCCTTTACTTGAATTTCTTAATTCACCTTTACGACTTAATTGAAAATTAATATTTAATTTAACATCAAATTCTTCATCTTTATAATTAGGATAATCTAAATAAATAGTTCTTTTTAAACCTAAAAATTCACTTTTAGAATTTTTTTGTGCATTTAATGCTTTATTAATATAATATTTGATTTTATTTTTAGTTTTTTTCTCAAGTTCATTAATAACATCTTTATCTGTAAGTTCTTTAGAACAATTATATTCTGAAAGAACACCATTTGCTTTAATGTCAAATTTTATTTGATATTTATTGTTAATTTTTATAACTTTTGGTTTTGTTTTACTTTTTAAAATGGATATAGATGCATAATAATTATCATCACATTTAATAGGTACAATCATTTCTTGAACTTGATTTTTAATAAAATTATAACCAATAGTTTCATCTTTACTTAAATATTTTTCAAATTTACCTTCATCAGTTATTGCAATATTATCAAGTACTATTTTTGTAATAGGATCAGTAGTTTGAGTATTATCTGTCGTTGTTCCTTTCTTTTTATAATCATCTACTTGTAAAACTGCAATAACTGGATCTATTCCTTTTTTTAAATATAATGATACAAATTCATCTAATTTAGTTGAATATGTAAGTGCACTATATACATCTGCAGTTTCAAGAGAAGTTTTAACGTATTCAGCAGGTACTGATTCAGTAGATGTCATAATTTTAATAACATCTGCTGCTTTTATATTTTTAGATACAGTTATTGTAAATTCATTACGTATTTCAGTTAATCTTTGAAATACATCAATAACATTTATAACACCTTCTTTAGCTATTTCTTCAGATATAACAAGTTTGCTTAAATGACCTCCATATATTGTTCTAGGGGATTTCATTGTCATATTTCTAAGTGCTTCATTAATTGATTTACCTTTTGCTTCATATACTACAACTTGACTACTTTCACTTTCTTCATCTTCTTTAGCATTCATTACTTGAGCACTAACTAAATATTCATTATCTTTTTTATCAATAGCAATAGAACTAACTATGGCTATTTTATTTAATTCTTTGTAATTATAACAACCGGTAAGCAATATTATTAATAAAATTATTATAAATTTTTTCATTAATTACCTCCTATTTGTATTTTTAGTTAAAAATGGATTTCTTTTATTTAGTTTATATTTTTTACTAAGAACAACGTTATTTTTTTGAGCTTTTAAATTAAACGGTGCGATAGGTGCAGTATAATCAAAACCATATGACTGCATAGAGCATAATTTCATAAGGAATAATAAAGTTGCAATAAATACTCCATATAAACCTACAAAAGCACTAAGAAGTAAAAAAATTAATTTCCATATTCTAATAGCATTTACCATATCATTATCATTAAATAACAAAGATGCAACTGAAGAAATGGCAATTATAATTATCATAATTGGTGATATTAATCCTGCTTCAACTGCTGCTTGACCTAAAACTAATGCTCCAACTATAGACATTGATGTACCCATTACAAATGGTATTCTTGTATCAGATTCTCTAAGTATTTCAAATGTTAACCACATTATAATTGCTTCAACAATAGATGGAAATGGGACTCCACCTCTTTGAATAGAAAAATTAATAAGTACACTTGTAGGCAATGTTTCTTGATTAAAAGTAGTTAATGCAATATATATTGCTGGAGTAAATATTGAAATAAAAAGCGCTAATATTCTTATTATTCTTGTTACAGAGACATTTTTACTATTTTGATAATAATCATCGACAGTTTTTATAAAATCAGAAAAAAATGCAGGTATTATAATTACTTGAGGTGTATTTTCAACGACAATAGCAAGTCTACCTTCCATTAATTCAAAACTTACATAATCAGGTCTTTCAGTCATTAAATTAGTAGGTAACATTGTATTACTATTATTTAAATTCTCAGTAATATAATTACTATTTGCTACATAATCCATACTCATAGTTTTTAGTTTTTTTTCAATTTTACTAACTAATTGTTTATTTGCAATATTGTCCATATATATTAATGATACTTTTGTCTTACTAGTTGTACCAATAACATGTTCATTAATTTTTAAATTTTTACTTCTAATTCTTTTTCTTATTAATCCTAAATTATTTTCATAATTTTCAGTAAATGCATCTTTAGGTCCTTTTATTACTTTTTCATTACTTGCTTCATTTATACCACTATCTAATTGATATTTAGTTTCAAAAGATATAAATTTACCCTTAATATAAATTAATGTAAATGCATTATATAAACTTTCAATCATATCTTGCTTACTATTTATTTCTTTTAAATTACCATTAGGTATTTTATCTTTTATATCGTCTATAGATTTTATTTTATTTTCATTAATTCCTTTTAAAATAAAATCATTAATAGTATCAGAACTACAAATTGATTCAAAATATATTATATATATATCATCTTTATCATCTTTTAATTTTCTTATTTTTAAATCTGGATTATATTCTTGTAATTTTTTTAAATTATCTATATTCATAAAATTAAACTCCTTTTTAAGTAGTTTAACCAAAAAATGTAAAAATATAGTATAATAATTTAAAGGTGTAATTATGAAAAAAGATGAATTTTATGAAACTAAAATTTTAAGATTAAATAATGAGGCAAATGGAGTATCAATAATAAATGATATTGTAGTTTTTACTCCTTATGCATTAACTGATGAGATAGTAAATGTAAAAATAAATGAAATACATAAAAATTATGCAGAAGCAAAGTTAAATAAAATAATTAAAAAAAGTAATGATAGAAAAGAACCTATATGTCCATATTTTTATGATTGTGGTGGATGTAATTTAATGCATATGAATTATAATAATCAATTAGAATTTAAAAAAGATAAAATAAAATCTATATTTAAAAAAATATGTAATATAAATATAGATATAAAAAACATATATAGTTATAATAATTTAAATTATAGAAATAAAGTAGTCTTTAAAGTAAAAAAAGATAAAATAGGATTTTATAAAAATAATACAAATGAACTTATTGATATAGATAAATGCATAATATCTGATGAAAAAATAAATGATTGTTTAACAGATATTAGAAAATTTATAAAAAAATATAAAGATAACAATATAAATGAGATAATGATTAGAATATGTGATAATAAATTAATGATTAATATTGATAATATTAATAAACAATTGCAAGATAAATTTATAAATGATTTTAATTATATAAGTAGTATTTATATTGGTGATAAACTAGTATATGGAGAAAAAAGTTTAAATGAAAAAGTAAATAATTTAGTATTTAATGTTTCGCCAAAATCATTTTTCCAAGTTAATCATATTACATCTGAAAATTTATATAATAAAGCACTTAGTTATGTTGATAATTGCAATACTATAGTTGATTTATATTCTGGTACAGGAACATTAACAATATTACTTTCTAAAAGAGCAAAAAAAGCAATAGGAATAGAAATAGTAAAACAGGCAGTTAATGATGCCAAAAATAATTTAATATTAAATAGTATAAATAATGTTGAATTTATTTGTGATAAAGTAGAAAATAAAATAGATAAGTTAAAAAATTTAAATATAGATTTAGTTGTTATGGATCCACCTAGAAGTGGAAGTGATAAAAAAACACTTAAATCTATATTAGATATACAGGCAAAAAAAGTAATATATATATCATGTAATCCAGTAACACTTGCCAGAGACTATAATATATTAAAAGAAAAATATGATATAAAAGAAATAACTGCATTTGATATGTTTCCTCAAACATATCATGTTGAATCTGTTTGTTTACTTGAATTAAAATAAATTTAAATTATTTTGAAAAAATATCATTTTTATGTGCATATAGATTAGAAAAATATATAAAATAAAAAATGTAACAAAGTTTTTTATTAAAAATAATAAACAAGTGCTAAAAAATTAAATTTAGTACTTTTTTTAATTAAGTTTTAATCAAGTTTTGAGCAAGGTATATTGATTGTTGTATAAAATTATAGTATAATATATTTAAGAATTTTAGAGGTGATTATTGATGCAAAAATATACTCCACCATTTGAAATTACACAACTTATATTAAAAAGAGTTGCTGATATTTCTGAAAAAGTAACTAAACTAGACAATTTTTCAAATTTAAATAAAATGCCATATTTAAGAAAACAAAATAAAATCAATTCAATTCATTCTTCACTTGCAATTGAAAATAATAAACTAACTGAAGATCAAGTTAGGGATGTTATTGATGGAAAAATGGTTTTAGGCTCTAAAAAGGATATTCAAGAAGTTAAAAATGCATATAATGCATATGAAATGTTGAGTAATATTAATCCCTATAGTATTAAAGATTTAAAAAGAATGCATGGTGTAATGACTTATTTAACAGTAGAAGAATCTGGTGAGTTTAGAAAAGGTAATGAAGGCGTTTTTGATGGTAAAAAATGTATATTTATGTGTCCACCTGTAGAAAATGTTAATAATTTAATGAATCAGTTGTTTGATTGGATAAAAGAAAATAAAAATAAAATACATCCGTTAATATTATCATGTGTATTTCATTATGAATTCGTATTTATTCATCCATTTAGTGATGGGAATGGAAGAATAGTTAGATTATGGCAAAATATTTTACTTTATAATTGGAAAAAAATATTTGAATATTTACCAATTGAATCATATATACATAAATATCAAAATGGATATTATAAAGCCATTGCTAACTGTAATAATAAAGGTGATTCAACAGAATTTATTGAGTTTATGCTTAAAATGATAGATGAAACTTTAGATGAAGCATTATCTATTCCAAGCATACCAATTAACCAAGAAACAATTAATATAAATAAATTACTAGATTGTTTAGAAAGAAATGTTCCATTAAGTGCAAATGAAATAATGGTAAAATTAAATATAAAATCAAAAAATACATTGAGAAATAAATATTTGCATCCTGCAATTAAACAGGGATTAATTAAATTGACTATACCAGACAAACCTAATAGCAGTAAGCAAATGTATTATAAAAATTAAAACAATTTATAACAAGAAAATTATAGATAAAACTTTTTAAATTTTTGACTCTTATTTAGTTAGGTAATATCTAATTTCATATTTAACTTAAATTGAAATATATTATTTGTAATCTGTTTGCTTACTTGAATTAAAATAAATTATAAATCTGGTAATTGGAAAGTATTAATAGATTTTGAAGGTCATATTTTGTGTATAGTAGAAAATAGAAAAATAAGATGAATTAAAAAAGATTGTCTTCACAATCTTTTTAATAATTATATTTGAAGTTTTTTAATCATTTGAAAATCATTGTATATATCACCATTTGAATCAATTCCTAAATCAAAAGAATGTTTTGGACAAAATTTTAAATGTTCTTCTAATTGATCTGGATTAAAATATCTTTTTAATGCAATAGATTTATTATCTTTTTTAAATAAACTTAAGTCAAAATAAGATGTAGAAACAATTTGAGATTTTGAATAGTGATTACTTTCTAAATATTTTTCAAATTCTTTTAAATATTCTTCTAAGTAAGAAATAGAAATATTAGTTTTTGATTCTAAATTTTGGATAATAAAATTATTTATTCCGATCTCACTACCGAATTGAATATAGTTTTGTAAAAATTTTTCTTTCATATTTTGTTCATTACAAGTTAATGCAAACAATATTCTATTACTTCGTATTAAATCTTTTATATTTCTATCTTCTAATGAATAGTCAATACCCATAATTTCTTTATTTTCTTTATCTTCAATTTCTTGTCTACTAATAATTGTGTATAAATAATATTTTTGAACAAGTTCTTTTATTTTTTCCCAATCACCTGATCCATTTGTAAACATATATGTACTTAAATTTTCATAATGTTGATTATTAAATTTAATATTATATTGAGATATAATTCTTTCAATTTCGTCTAGATATAAAGATGGTTCACCTCCACCAAAATATATTTGATTTAAATGCGGAGCAATTTGTTTGCTGCACAATGATTCAATAATTTTATCAATGTTTGTTTGAACCTTAATCTCTGATTTATTTTTACAAAAGTCACATTTTCCATTACATTTATCTCCAAGTTTTATATAAATACTAGTATTACATGAAAAAGGTTTATCATTAATTACATTTTCATAAAGATTTGAAGGTTTATCATTAATTATTCTTTTAATACCTTTATTCATATATGAATTATTTGAAAAGGAACAATTTTTAAATTTAGTATTGTATCCATATTTGTTTATTCTGTAGTCATTAAATATATTAACATCTTCGTCTATTGATTTCTTATTCATTTCAATCGCTTGTTCATAACTTATATCAAAAATACAATTTTCAAATAATAAATTGTTTGAAGCCCATCTATTTAAAGTCTTTATATTTTCTTCATTAAAAGTCATATTTTTAAAGGTAACTTTTCTACCCTCAACAAGAAATGGAAATTCATCCTTACAAAAATACCAGTCATTTAAAATTTCATAATCTTCTTTAGAAAAGTTAATTCCATCAAATTCAATATCATGTAGATAATTATAAGTACAAAGAAACATAAAAACCTGTTCTATTTCTTTAGAACAACGCAATTTTTCAATCAATTTGATCATATTATCTTTTTTATATTTCTTTAAATAATCAATAGTTATATTAAGATAATTGTTTAAAGATTTATCATATTCTTCTCTTGACATATTATAGTAATCTTTAAGGTCTTTATCTGCTTCATCTCCTTTTTTAAAAATAAGAAAATCATTATTATAAAGTACACCTTGCAAATAGTCTAAAATTGCAACAAGAACCTGGTAATCAGTGAAAGGATAATCTTCATTTAATTCAATAGTTCTTAAATCAACCTTTTTCAAATCTATATTTTTCATAGTATCTCCTTTTTCGTTTTATTTTAACATTATGTTTAGAGTTTGTCTATAAATTATAGGACCTTTAATATAGAATTACCTTGAATAAATATCTTTTTAATGTTATATTTATGCATGTCATCTGAAATCAGATGTTTTTATTATTTAATAAGTAGTAAAAATACACCATAAATATATTTTAAATGTATACAGTTAAATAATAATAAAAACAATTACTTTAATATTATTTAATTAAAAAGTATGATAAAATATATTAAAGAAGGTAGTATTATGATTGAAGAGTTATATAATGATTATTATAAATATGCTGATTTTTATGATATATTTAATAAGTATCGAAATTATAATATAGAAACGCGTTTTATTTTGAATATGCTAAAAAATAAAAAGAGAGTATTAGATTTAGGATGTGGTACAGGGACTCATTTAAATATATTAGAAAATCTAGGATATATAGTTGAAGGTATTGATTTAAGTGAAAAAATGGTTATGCTTGCTAAAGAGAAAGTAAATGGTCCTATACATGTAGCAAATATTTTAGATTATAAAATAGATGAGAAATATGATGGTATAATATCAATGCGTTCTGTATTTAATCATTTAAAAAGTTATGAAGAATTTGAAAAAGCATTGACTAATTCTTTAGATCATTTAAATATTAATGGAATAATGATAATAGATTTAGATAATAGAAGATCTGATGATGATGTATATGATAAAGTAGATGGTAATAAAAGACATTTAGAATGCTTTTATAGTGATAAATATAATATGCAAATTAGAACAAGTTTTTTTAATATTGGTTTAAAAGAATTTATATTTGAACATGAATATTTTATATACGAAAAAGAAAAATTAGAAGAAATATTAGATAAGTATAATTTAACATATGTAATGTTAACTAATTATTTAAAGCAACACGCTAATAATTTTTCAGAAAGGATACAAATAGTAATTAAAAAGAAATAATATGAAAAAATTAATTGTAGAAAAAGAAATAATTTTATTTGAATTTTTGAAATTCAAATTAAACAATTTATCAAAAAATAGTATAAAAAATTTACTTAAAAATAAATATGTATTTGTAAATAATAAATGTATTACTAAATATGATTATTTATTAAAAAAAGGTGATTTAGTTATAATTAAATCATCTAACGATATTGATATAATATATGAAGATAAAAATATTATAGTTGTAAATAAACCATATAATTTACTTACTATATCTACATTAAATGAAAAAAATAAAACATTGTATCATATGGTTAGTAATTATGTAAAAGAATCAAATAAAAATAATAAAATATTTATAATTCATAGATTAGATAAAGATACATCTGGTATTGTTATGTTTGCTAAAAGCGAAAAAATTAAAAATTTATATCAAGATAATTGGAATGATATTGTAATAAATAGATGTTATTATGCTATTGTAAATGGAAAAGTAAATAATAAAGGAGTAATAAAAAGTTATTTAAAAGAAGATAAAAACAATATTGTTTATTCAACAAAAAATGAAAAAGAAGGTAAACTTGCAATTACTGAATATGAAGTATTAAAAGAAAAAAATAATAAAACTTTACTTAATATTAATATAAAAACAGGAAGAAAAAATCAAATTAGAGTTCATATGAAAGAAAATAATACACCAATATTAGGTGATAATAAATATGGTATAAAAGATAAAAACATTAAAAGAATGTATCTACATGCATATAAATTAGAACTTATTAATCCATTAAATAAAAAAGTAATAAGTTTTAAAACAGATATACCTGAAGAATTTAAAGCATTATTTTAATGTTTTTTTGTATTTAATTAAATTTTTAGATAATAATAATTACAGGTGATTATTATGAATATTTTAATAACAGGTTCAGCATCAGGAATAGGATATCATACTGCAATTAGATTATCTAAAATGGGATATCATGTATTTTTAACTACTGAAGATGATAAACAACTTGAGGTATTAAGAGAAAAAGTTAGTGAATTTGATAATATTGGTACATTTAGATTAAATGTTAAAAATAAGGAAGATGTAGATTTACTTAAAAATTTTGATGTTGATGTTCTTATATCAAATGCCGCTATTGGACAAGGTGGTAGCATTATAGATATAGATATGAAAAAGATAAAGGATTGTTATGATGTAAATGTATTTTCTAATTTTGAAGTAGTAAAAATAGTACTTCAAAATATGATAAAAAAGAAAAGTGGTAAGATAATATTAATGTCATCGATGATAGCAAACATATCTATTCCTTTTTTTGGAATATATGCATCAACAAAAGCAAGTATTTCTATGCTTGGGAAATGTCTTAGAAAAGAAATAAAAATGATAGATGATAATATAAAAATTTCTATTATAGAACCTGGAATATATAAAACAGGGTTTAATAGAGTAATGATAGAAAATTCAAATATATCAAAATATAAAATGTTTAATAAATCTTTAGAAGAGTTTGAAAAGGAAATACTTAATTTTGCAGGATCAACAAATTTAGATTCAATATCAGATAAGATTATAAAGTGTATAGAAAGTGATGATCCAAAAAGTATATACAGGGCACCATTACTTCAAAATATATTAATTAAATTATATATTAAATTTATTAAAAAATAGTTGATAAAACATATAAAAGTAAGTATAATAATTATGCATTAATTGCTAGAAAGAAGACAAAAATGTATCAAAGTTTAAGAACCAATGAATTACCTGATGATTATGTTGTTTTTGATATAGAAACAAGTGGACTTAATCCTGCTAAAGATAAAATAATTGAGATAGGTGCGGTTAAATATAAAAATAATAAAAAAATAGATGAATTTAATTGCTTAATAAATCCTAATATAAAATTAAATAAAATAATAACTGATGTAACTGGTATTACTGATGAAGATTTATATGATAAAGAAACTATAAATAAAGTATTACCAAGATTTTTAAATTTTATTGAAAATTATACATTAATAGGTCATAATGTAAAATTTGATTATGATTTTATAGAATATAATATTAAAAAATTACATTTAAATCATATACATAATAAAATCGTTGATACACTATTTTTATCTAGAATAACTATATATGATAGTAAGAATCATAGATTACAAACTTTAAAAGAATATTTACATTTAAACTATAATTCTCATAGAGCACTTGATGATTGTTATACATGTAATGAATTATATCAATATTGTAAAAATAAAAGAAAGGTAAATATATGAAAGATGAATTTATTAAATGTATATACTTATATATGCAAGATTTAAAAATTAAAATTAATGAATTAGGTTATGATATTGATATGTTCAAAAATAGTATTAAACAAACAAATGATTCTTTAGTAGAAATTGATACTATGTTATGTATATATTATAATGCAATAAAAATATTAAAAAGAAAATTTATAATTAATAATTTATTAACCTTAGGTACTAAATATAAAGCAAACAAATATGCATATGATATGTTTATGAATACACTATATGAATGTATAGAAGATAATATATATTTATATGAAAATGCTACAAAATGTTTACAAATATATGAGGAACAAGTAAAAAATAAAACATGTATTATAGATGAACATAAGAAAAATTATAAAAAATTGGAGATGTTTATGAATTTTGTTGATAGTGAAAAAATAATTAAAATGAGTATAATTCTCATTTTTTTAATTGAAGCAAAAATTAATGTATGGTATACTTATTATAGGAGTAGATAATATGAACAAAATGAACAAAAAAGGATTTACATTAATAGAATTGCTTTCAATAATACTAATACTTTCTATTATATTATCAATATCAACTATTGTAATTGGTGATTTAATAGAAATGGTAGAAAAACAAGCATTTATAAATGATGTTAAGACAATGGTAGAGACTGCAAAATTACAATATAATACAGAAAATGATAACAATTCTGTTTCTTTTTTATATGAATATGGAATAGATAATAGTGGAATTGCAGATCAAATTAATAAAGAAGCAGAAGGTGGAATATTACAAATAAAAGGAAATAAACCATCATCAGGATCTATAGAGGTAACAAAAGATGGTGTAGTTGTTGACCAATTAGTTAGTAATAATGGTAAATGGTGTGCAGTAAAACAAGTAAATGAAAATGAATCAAAAGTAGGAAAAGCAGATGAAATGGATTGCGTTCCAGAAGATTTGAAAAAAGATCCAGATGTATGTGTAATAGAACATGAAGATGGAACTGATACCTATGAAATAAATTCAGTATGTGATTTATATGAACTTGCTAAAGAAGTAAATGAAGGATATTCTTTTGAAAATGAGAAAGTATTGCTAAATAAAAATTTAGATATGAGTGATTCTTCAACTTTAAATGAAGAATTTAAAGCCGTATATGATAGTATTGGTTTTAATCCTATAGGAACACAACAAAATCCATTTAAAGGTAAATTCGAAGGTAAAGCAAAAACAATAAGTAATTTAACAATAAATTTACCAACAACAGATATTATTGGATTATTTGGATATATGAATGCAGGAGAGATAGTAGGGTTAAACATAGAAAACATAAACGTAACAGGTCAAAATTATGTAGGAGGATTATTGGGTTATGGAGTAGGAACTTCAATAGTACGAGAAATAATACTAAAAAAATCAAATATAACTGGAAATAGTTATGTAGGGGGATTAGTAGGTAATTTTGATGCACAGGAAAGTTCAAATGTAATAGTGGAAGCAGATGTAAGAGGTAATTCAACTATAGGTATTATATATGGACGTATAAGAGGTGGAAGCTCAGGAACATCAAGAATAGTAGAAAGTGGATCAGCAATAGCAACAGATGGAACAGCGGCAATAGGAAGTGCAAGTGGGTATTCTGCTTCAGCATATTATTCAAATGAAGTATATATAAATGATGCACAACAAGATGATGGATTTAATTATGAAACAGATAGAAATGATATAAACTTTTATGAAGCGGCAGGATTAGATACATGGATAGGAGGAGATAATAATTCCACAGGATATTATTTTGATTATGATGATAAAGGAGAAATAATATTAAAAAGTGTAGAAAAGAACCCAATGAATTTTAATTTAAAAGGAAGTGGAACAAAAGAAGAACCATATCTAATAGAAAGTGAGAAAGATTGGAAGAC
>CANQKX010000018.1 GCA_947624565.1 uncultured Bacilli bacterium | reverse complement strand
CAGAAACATTGGCCCACGCTAAATTAGAAGAAATACAAAAGATAATACAAAGTCCAGAATTTAAGGCCCATCCAGAGTTATTTACATCACAAACATTAGCTCATGCTAAATTAGAAGAAATTCAACAATTATTGAGAATGGAATATTGGAAAGATGAAAGATTTGAAAAACTATTAACTTCATCAATTGTAGCAAAAAGTAAATCCATGATTTCTAAATTACCCATTCTTGTACAAATTGCTGAAGATAATGGTATTGACAGTTATTTAACTACCTCATTTTTACTTTTTTCTACATCACAAAATTATGCTTTAATACAATATTTGAACGAAAATCATATACCATTAATAATAGATGGAAAATTAAATTCAATATTTGGAAAGCAACCAGGGGTATTAAGAAAAAAATATGATATTGATATTAATTATTTAATTTCTAAGTATCCATTAGAAATTGATGAAATTAAAGGTATGAAGGAAGGAAAGATAAAATGATAGAATCACATGAAATAAATATTAAAATATTGAATGAAAATTTTAACGAAGATTTAATAAAACAAATAGATTCAGAAAATGTATACAAGATTTTTTCCTATTTATATAAAAATGGAGTATATTATGCTGAAGATTTATTCTATAATTCCTTAGATTTGTTTCTATATCCATGTGAAGTATTTATAAAAAAGTTTGAGCATTTAAAAGAAGTTTTAGGTAATGAATTTGTAGATAAATTAGGAGATGATGCATCTTTAATTGAGCTCATGTATGAAGAGTGATTTACATTAGTTTATCACGATTTGTTGGAAAAAATTATTTGATTAAATTAAAAAGATTATAATATTAAAGCATCCTATAGAATCTAATGAAAATTAGAAATTAGGTGTTTTTTTATTCCCTAATATAGAAATTTTTTTTATGAACAATTAAGAGGTTTATGATAATAAGTAATATTGTTAAGTGTATTATTACATAAAATAATATTACTAATTTAAAAATTAAAGCCATAGAATTTATTGGAGGTATAAAACTCTATGGTTAAATACAAAGTTAATTTAAAATTTAAAGAAAACGGCAAATCTTTAAATGAAATAATAACTAATGTATTAAAAATAGAAATAGAAAAGCAATATATGACTTGCAATATTTTAAATAAGGAGGTACCATTCAAGTATACTCATTATTCCCAAAGTGAAAGGAGTATGAATTGAGAATCGTGAATAGTAGTTTTAATGTAGGACTATATATAAGGTTATCAAGGGATGATGGAAATATTGAATCAGATAGTATTGTAAGTCAAAGAAGTTTACTTAATCAATATGTTAAAGAAAATAATTATAATGTTATAGATGAATATGTTGATGATGGATTCACAGGAACCAATTTTGAAAGACCTGCTTTTAAAAGAATGATTAAAGACATTGAAATAGGTAAAATCAATATGATAATTACCAAAGATATGTCAAGATTAGGTAGAGATTATATAGGAACAGGAGAGCTAATAGAAAAATATTTTCCTAATAATAATGTAAGATATATTGCTATCAATGATGGAATAGATACTTTTATAGACAATACCAATAATGATATTGCACCTTTTAAAGCCATAATGAATGATATGTATGCTAAAGATATTTCAAAAAAAGTAAAAACAAGTTTGCGTTCAAGAATGAAAGATGGTTTATATGTATCAGGTAGATGTCCTTTTGGCTATATGAAAGATCCAAATAATAAAAATCATCTAATAATAAATGAAGAGCAAGCAGAAACAGTTAAATTAATATTTGATTTAGCACTTCAAGGTAATACTTATCATTTTATAGCACAAGAACTTACCAAAAGAAAGATAAAAACACCAGCATCTTATTACAATTATGTATGGAATACAAAGTGCAAGAGTAAATGTATTTCACAAGAACAAGGTGTATGGGTTGATACAACAATAAAAGCAATTTTAACTAATCAAATCTATGTAGGAGATTCAGTACAAGGTAAAACTAAAAAGATTAATTATAAATTAAAAAGAATAGTTAAAAATAATCCTAAAGACTATATTATTGTCCAAAATACTCATGAAGCAATTATTGATAGAGAAACTTTTAACTATGTACAAACACTACTTCCTAAAAATGTAAAAAGACCAGAGAAGAAAAGATTTTATTTATTAGATGGGCTTTTATATTGTGGAGATTGTAAACATCGAATAACAATAAGATATCAAAATAAAACAGGAAGAAGTTACACTACTTGTGATTATTATAGAACATATTCAAAATACCATATTTGTACAACACATACAAATAATTATGAAACATTAGAAAAAGTAATTTTAGATAATATTAAGGATGTTTGTCATAAATATCTTGATAAAAACAAAATAAAAAATTCTATAGGAAATATAAAATTTGAAGACAATACTTTAAAACTAAAAAAGCAAATTGAAAGTCTAGAAATTACAAATAATAAACTAACTGAAAATTTAGATAAAACTTATATGGATAGATTAAAAGGTATTATTGATGAATCACAATATTTAAGAGTAAGTGGAAATATAAAAAAAGAGATAGATGATAATAAAAAGAGTATTGATAATCTTAAAAATAAAAATCAAAAAGAGAGCAAAATAGATAACAAAAAAATAGAAAAATACATTAATGAATTTTTATCACTAGATAATCCGACTAGAGAATTAATCATAAATTTAGTTGAAAAGATTTATATCTATCAAGATAAAAGGATAGATATTATATTTACATTTAAAAATACTACATAAAAAACGTATCAGGCGATACTCTTTGGGGCATTGCTAAAAAATTCAATACCAATGTAGATGAAATAAAAAGATTAAATAATTTAAAAAACAACACTTTATATATAGGACAAATACTTAAAGTACCAGAATACTATAAAGCAGAAGACACTAATATTACATATATAGTACAAAAAGGAGATACTTTATGGTCAATTGCTAATCAATATGGTACTACAGTAAATGATATAAAACGATATAACAATCTAACTACAGATGCATTAATGATAGGTCAAGTTATAGAAATACCATCATCAACTACAATTGTAACTCCATCAGAAGATGATATCATAAATGAAGAAAATATTTATATAGTACAAAGAGGAGATACTTTATATTCAATTGCTAGAAAATTTGGCATACCTGTTCAAGATTTAAGAGACGCTAACAACTTAATAAATGATATATTAAGTATAGGTATGAGTTTAACAATACCAACAGGTACTGTATCAAATAACAATATAATTGTTTACACAGTAAAAAAAGGAGATAGTCTTTGGGCACTTGCTAGAGAATATAATACAACAGTAAATGATATAAAACAGTTAAATAATTTAACATCAGATGTATTAATGATAGGTCAAGAACTACAGATAAAGAAAAATACAAATATGTAAAAATAAAACCAATCTATTGATTGGTTTTTGTAAGCCTATAAATATTAAATGAAGGCCTATTACAAAATCTAAAATTATACATTGATGTTCCAATACCACTTGATATATAAAAATCTGTATTACCTATTTTATAATATGGTTTATAATATTTCTTTGAATATTCTGGAGTAAATACTGCTCCATAAAATGGTATTCTAACTTGTCCATTATGTGAATGACCTGCAAGTACTAAGTCAAAATTATACTTTTTAATGTTTGTAAAATAATCAGGATAATGCATTATATTTATTTTGTATACATAATTATTATCTTTTAAAGCATCATTTAAAAAATCTTCTTTTTTATCTGTTGATAATCCACTTAAAAATAATGCTTCATTATTTTTATTATATATTACATCATATTTATCATTTAAATTTATAAAATTAGATGAATCAAACATTTCATAAAATTTATCATATTTTAAATCATGATTTCCATTAACATAATAATTACCATATTTACTATTTATTTTACTTAATTCAGTTATAATTTTAGTTTGATCACTTAAAGAAATCTTAACATCTTTATCAACAAAATCACCAGTAAAAACTACTATATCAGGTTTACTTAAATTTATTTCATTAACTAAATTTTTAAGTTCATCTATTCCTGTAGTTCTTCCATAATGAAAATCTGAAAAATGAACTATTTTAAATTCATCAAATCCTTCAGTTATCTTACTATTTTTAACGGCATATTCTTTTATAATTAATCCACTTACTCCAATATATCTTGCATATATAACAATAAGAATTATCAAAAGAACAATTATAAAAAATAATTTTCTAAAAGGTCTACTTTTTTTATTATCTTCATTATCATCTATAAATTCATCTTCTATTTCTTTACTCATTTTATCCTCCAATTTTACTTATAATATAAACTGAAATATTAATAATATTAAATTATGCATACTATGTAACGAGATAGTAGTTAATATATTATCACTTTTATAATAAATATATGATAATGTTATTCCCATTAAAATATACGGAATAATCATTAAACAATCATTAAAGCTAGAACTTGATAAATGTACTATGCCAAATATTAATCCACTTAATATTATAAATAAATATTTATTATTAATAATATTTCTAAATGTTTTTCTAAAAGTTATTTCTTCTACAATAGGTGCATATATTACTGTTGAAAAAGTCATATAAATAGGAAATAATTTTATATAGTTTCGTACATTTATTTCATTTTCTGATAAATTAACATTAGTAAATTTAGATATAATTATATTTGATATAGCCATTAATAATACACCTACTATATAGTAAGGAATATATTTTACTATATTATCTATAAATTTACCTTTTAATTTATTAAAATCAAATTTTAATTCATCTTTATACATAAATATTATAAATACTAAATATATAATACTTGTAGATATTAAATATATATTTTTATTTAAACTACTTAAAGATGAAGAATTAATATTAAATAATTTTAAAATATATAATGGTATTATTTCATATATAAAATAAAAACAGAATATAAAAATATTTTTTATTACAATTCTTTTATATGATTTTTTATTATCTATCATATCATTATCACATCTTTCTATAATAATTATACCAAAAAAAATAAATATTTAATGCAAAAATAAATAATTTATGTTATAATATGTGTGAACTTGGAAGTTTATAACAACAAAGAGTGAGGTAAACCCTCGCTCTTTAAATATAATGGAGGTAAAAATGCTTGAAAAAATAAGAAGTTTAGTAGAGGGTCCACTAAGTAGTCAAAAGATACAAGTTGTTGATGTATACTTTGAAGAAGAAAATAAAGTAAAAAATTTATATATTATTATTGATAAGAAACCTTATGTAGACATAGATACATGCGTTCTTGCGACTAATATAATAAATCCAATACTTGATGAAGCAGATTTAATTGAAGAAAGTTATGTACTAAATGTATGTTCAAAAGGAGGAGAATAAGATGAATGGTGCAGAATTTTTAAGAGCAGCTAAGGAATTAGCAGATCTTAGAGGAATAACATTAGATGAAATATTTACTGATATAGAAACAGGACTTAATGCAGCTTATAAAAGAAATTATGGAGGAACAAATTCTAAAGTAATATTAAATAAAGATACAGGAGAAGTAAAAGTAGTATCTTATAAAGTAGTAGTTGATGAAATAAACATGGAAGAAGATGAAGATGCTCAAATTTTATTAGAAGAACTAGATAATCCTAGTGATTATAAAGTAGGAGATGTAATAGAAAAAGAAGTAACACCTAAAGATTTTGGCCGTGTAGCAGCATCAACTTGTAAACAAGTATTTACTCAAAAAATAAGAGAAGCTGAAAGAGAAAGCATAATGAATGAATTTGAAGGTAAAGAAGGAGAATTACTTATAGGTACATTATCTAGAGAAGATAAACAAAATTATTATGTTGATTTAGGTAGAGCACATGGTATACTTCCAAAAAGTGAAATAATTCCTGGTGAAGAATTAAAAATGGGATCTCAAATTAAAGTTTATGTTGTTAAAATTGAACTTGGACAAAAAGGAGGACCAGTTATATTACTTTCAAGAAGTCATTATGGATTTGTAAAAAGATTATTAGAACTTGAAATTCCAGAATTAAATGAAGGAATAGTTATGCTTTATAGTGTAGCAAGAGATGCAGGAAGTAGAAGTAAAATAGCAGTATATTCAGAAAACGAAAGAGTAGATGCCGTAGGAGCATGTATTGGAGAAAAAGGCATTAGAATAAATAATATATCTAAAGAATTAAATGGAGAAAAAATAGATGTAGTACAGTATGATAAAGACTTAGTAACATTTATTAAAAATGCATTATCTCCTGCTAAAGAGGTAGAAGTTTATATATTAGATCCTAAAGAAAATAAAGTATTAGCGGTTGCAGATGGAGATAATTTATCACTTGCAATTGGTAAAAAAGGACAAAATGTTAAATTAGCCGCAAGACTTACAAAATGCAAAATAGATGTTAAAACATCAAGTCAAGTTCAAGAAGAAGGAATAAATATATATAAATATTACGAAGCATAAGGAGGTAGTTATGAAACAAAGAAAAATACCGCTAAGAACGTGTGTAGTAACAAAAGAAAAATATGAAAAAAAAGATTTAATAAGAATAGTTAAAAATAATGAAGATAAAGTTTTCGTTGATTTAACTAGTAAAGCAAATGGAAGAGGAGCATATATTAAAAAAGATTTAGATGTACTTGAAAAAGCAAGAAAATCTAAAGTATTAGATAGACATTTAGAAATTAAAGTACCAGATGAAATATATGAAGAATTAGAAAATATAATTAAACAATAATCAGGGTGGTGTGTTGTTATGTCAAGCAAAAGAGATAATTATCTTTCATGGGATGAATATTTTATGTCAAATGCTATATTGGTATCTGCAAGAAGTAAAGATCCACATAATAGAGTAGGTGCTTGCATAGTAAATAAAGATAATAAAGTATTATCTGTTGGATATAATGGATTAACTAGAGGTATGAATGATGATTATTTTGATTGGTTATCATCAGGAGAAAAAACAGGAATAAAAAAGAATATAAAAGATTATTATGTAGTACATGCTGAAAGAAATGCAATCTTAAATCATCGTGGTAATGTTGATGATTTAAAAGGAAGTACATTGTATGTTACTTGGTTTCCTTGTACTGAATGTACAAAAGAAATAGTTCAAGTAGGAATTAAAAAAGTTGTATACTTAAGAAATTATTCTAAAAAAGATGAAGTAGAAATTAGTAAAATAATGCTTGAACAGGCAGGAGTACAAATAGTTCCTTATAATGAGGAAAAAGATTTTGAAAAAGAAGAAGTAGAAAAAGTGACAGATGAAGTAATAAAAAAATTAAGATATTTTTCATAAGAAGGAGGGGATACCTATGATGAGTGTTAAAGAATATGCACAAGATATAAATATGGATCTTGAAGTTGTATTAAAAAAAGCTAAAGAATTAGGATATGCAAATAGTGAAGATGATATACTTGATGAAGATCAAGTAATTGATTTAGATAATGTTTTAGTAATTAGTAATGAAATTGAAGAAGAAACAACATATATAGATGAAATTACTGAAGAAAAAGATTATGACTTAGAAGAAGAACTTGAAGATAAAGCTGAAGAATTAGCAAGTAGTTCTAATTTAAAATTTGATGATACTATTAAAAAGCAAAAATTAAAAAAGAAAAGTGAAACATCTAAAGAAGATATTAATGCTAAAAGAAAACAAATGTATAAAAATAAAGAAAAACTAACTCAAAATGAAGCAACAGTAGATGATAATGCTATTATATATAAAGATGGTATGACAGTTAGTGATTTAGCAAAAGAACTAGATGTACCAGCAACTGAGATAATAAAAAAATTAATGAATTTAGGTATTATGGCAAGTTTGAATAATTCACTTAGTTTTGATGATGTTGAAATGGTAGTTATTGATTACGATAAAACATTAAAAACTTTTGAGTCTCAAGATAAAACTAACTTTGAAAAATTAGAAATAAATGATGATGAAAAAGATTTACAAGAAAGACCTGCAGTTGTAACAATAATGGGACATGTAGATCATGGTAAAACAAGTCTTTTAGATTATATAAGACATAGTCATATAACTAATACAGAATTTGGCGGAATAACACAACATATCGGGGCGTATCAAATAGAAAACAAAGGAAAGAAAATAACATTTATAGATACACCAGGTCATGCTGCATTTACAGAGATGAGAGCAAGAGGAGCAAAAGTTACTGATATAGTAATTATAATAGTTGCAGCTGATGATGGAGTAATGCCTCAAACAGAAGAAGCAATAGATCATGCTAAAGCAGCTGGTGTTCCAATAATAGTTGCTATTAATAAAATAGATAAGCCAGGAGCAAACCCAGAAAAAATAATGAATGATATGGCTGCTCATGGTTTAACACCAGAAGCATGGGGTGGAGATGTAATTTATACAAACATATCTGCTAAAACAGGTGAAGGAATAGAAGAACTTTTAGATAATATTCAATTAGTAACTGAAATGCAACAATTAAAAGCAAATCCAAATAGATATGCTTTAGGTACAGTAATAGAATCTAAATTAGATAAAAATGTAGGTTCAACAGTAACATTATTAGTACAAAATGGAACACTTAGATTAGGTGATCCAATAGTTGTTGGAACATCTTTTGGAAAAGTTAGAACTTTAAAAGATGATTTAGGAAGAGAAGTAATGGAAGCTTATCCATCAATGCCAGTTGAAATAACAGGTTTAAGTGAAGTGCCATCATCTGGTGATAGATTTATGGCATTTGAAACTGAAAAAGAAGCAAAGACAATCGCAGAAAATAGAAAATTACAAGAAAAATTAAAAAATAGTAAAGTAAATAATGCTGTTTCAATAGATGATTTATTTAATAAAATTAAATCAGGAATTAAAGAAATAAATGTTATACTTAAAACAGATGTTAAAGGTACAGAAGAAGCAGTTAAAAATGCATTATCAAAAATTGAAGTAGAAGATGTAAGAGTAAAAGTTATTAGAAGTGGTGTTGGAACTATTACTGAAAGTGATATAGTTTTAGCTAATGCATCTGATGCTTTAATAATAGGATTTAATGTTAGACCAAATGCTAAAACTATGGAAGTTGCTAAAGAATATAATGTAGATATTAGATTACACAATATAATATATAAATTAGTTGAGGAAATGGAATCAGCTATGAAAGGAATGTTAGATCCAGAATATGAAGAAAAAGTATTAGGTAGTGCAGAAGTTAGAAAACTATTTAAATTCTCTAAGGTAGGTACTATCGCAGGATCAATGGTTATAGATGGTGTAATAAAAGCAAATGCTAATGCAAGGCTTATACGAGATGGTGTAGTTATATATGATGGTCAAATAAATACTATACAAAAAGAAAAAGATCAAGTAAAAGAAGTTAAAAAGGGATTTGAATGTGGTATAACATTAGTAAATTTTAATGATATAAAAGAAAATGATGTTATTGAAGCTTACGAAATGGTTGAAATAAAAAGATAGTACATTTTAAAGGATGTGATAACATGCAAGAACTTTTAGACGTTTTATACAAACACATAGAATTAATAGAGTTACTTGGTTATAAATTAGATTTAAAAAAAGGTGAATTACCTATTTTTAGTCCTGCTAATATATTAAAAGATAATAAGAAAGTAGGTACATTATTTTTAGAAAGAGTAAATTTATATTATTTAAATTTAGATAGAAAATTCTTAGGTAATATGAATTTAAAAGATATGAAATTTTCTAGAAAAAAAGAAAAAAATGAAAGAATCATGTTTCATACAATAATTAAAGATAAAAATATAGATATAGATTGTTATAATGCCATATTGCAAGATGAAAATATACAATTATTAGGTAAAGATATAAATGTAAGTAATGATTGTATACAATATTTAAGTGATAAATCACAATTATATGTATATAAACATTCAAATGGTGTAACAGTTAGTTATAATGATAATTCAATTGATATTTCAAATTATGATGAAATAAAAAATACAGAAATTATTAAAAACATAAATTCAATTATTGGTAATAATGCATTAAAGTATATGCTAAAAAAATCAAAAGAAAAAGTTTATAAATTACAATAAGATGTAAGAGGTGATTAATAATGAGTATAAAAGTTCAAAGATTAGCTAATGTACTTTTAAAAGAAATTAGTAGTATATTAATGCTTGAAATAAAAGATAAAGATATTAAGTTTGTAACTATAACTCATGTAGAATTATCATCAGATTTGTCATATGCTAAAGTTTATTGTACAATTTTAGATGATGAGAAAAAAGATAAATGTATTCATGATTTAAATGGTGCTAAAGGATTTATAAGAAATGAATTAATAAAAAGAAAAATAGAAATGAGAAAAATTCCTGAATTAACATTTATATATGATGAATCAATTGAATATGGTAATAAAATAGAAAAAATAATAGAAAAAATACATGATGAAAAATAAGATATAAATAAATTATATCTTTTTTTTAAAATTATATTTAATATTTGTAAAAATTAAGTTATAATTAAGATAGTATTAAGGAGTTGTAGTAGTGATGAATAAATTAGGAATATCGTATAATGCAAGTTATTTAGTTCAAGGTACACAACTAGAAAGATGTAAAGTTTCAGCTAATCTTAATTTAGATTATATAGAACTTAAAATAAGATCTGATGGAAAAGATTCAAATATTTCATCTTTGTCAAAAGCATATAAAGGTAATATTATATTTAATTTACCCGCGATTAATCCTGATTTATCTAATTTAAAAGTAGTAAATGATTTAGCAAAAAAAATAAAAAACAATTCAAATCTTATAACAATAAATGCATCTAATTTATCATTAGATTTATTTGAATGGTCTACATTAGATGAACAAAAAAGATACTTTTTAAATATAGTAACATCTATTTCCACAATCGCATCAAATAAAATAGAAGTTGCAATTGAAAATTTAAAATCAAATGATACAAACTCTATGTTTGGTAGTAATATTTCACAAATTACTGATATTATTGTTTATTCAAGAAGACTTTTAGTAAAAGATTTTGGATTTACTCAAGAAGAATCAGAAAATTATATAGGTTTATCATTAAATATAGATAATATTGATGATAATGAGAAAATAAGTGATTATTTTGAGATATTTAATAAATCAATTAAACTTATAAAAATATCTAATAAAAATCAAATAAATAAAGTTTTAAATATCTTAAAAGAAAAAAAATATGAAATACCATTATTATTAGAAACATCCTCAGAATTAGAAGAAATTAAAAAAGAATATATAGAATTTGAGAATATAGTATTTAAAAATAAAAAAGTAGAATCAAAAAAAGTTGAAGTTAAAAAGAAAGATTATAATAAAATATCTAATATAATTATTGCTTCAATGATAATTTTGACAATAGTAATAGTTATATTGATGTTTATAATAAAGTTCAAATAATTTGACTATATTACTAAAATATGTTATTATTGGTTTGCTTCGCTAAAAGATGAGGTGAAAAAATTGAAAATATTTCGGTTGATAAATGAGAAAGTTATTGCTGTTTTCATATGTTCAATGATAACATTAATTGCTTTTTCAAGTTTTTTAACGAATGTTGATAAAGAAAGTTTAAAAAAGATGTTTTCTTCTGTTAATGATATACAAGAAGGTCTTGATTTAACATTAGAATTAAAAAAAGAAGAAAATTTAACAAAAAGAATTATAGTTTTTGATGGTATGACTATGAATGAACTTGCAGCAAAATTAAATAGATCAATGAAATCAACAATATCAGGTAAAGGTGATATATTAGCATCTTATTCATTAGAAAAAGGTGTTGACCCTTACTTAGCATTAAGTATTATGCTTTTAGAAACAGGATGTAATTGGACTTGTAGTTCACTTACTACAAAGTGTAATAATGTTGGAGGAATGAAAGGTGGACCATCTTGTGATGGAGGTTCTTATAAAGCATTTCCAACAATTGATGATGGAATAAGAGGTTTTATTGATAACTTAGCGAACAATTATTATGCTTATGGATTAACTACTCCAGAAGCAATGAATAAAAAATATGCTGAAAGTACAGAATGGGCTATGAAAGTAAATAGATATATATCATCAGTAAAAGCAAAATAGAAAGAAAATCTTTCTATTTTTTTATAGTTAATAGTTTAAAATATTTGTAAAATATATTATAATATATAAGAGGGATAAGATATGAAAAAAGGTTTTACTTTAATAGAATTAATTGCGGTTATAACAATTTTAGCAATTATACTTGGTATGGTTGTTATAAATACTAATTACTTTAATGATAATAGAAGAAAAAGAGATTATAATAATATAGTTAATATTATAGAAAAAAATACAAAAGTATATATTAATACAAATGATGATGTATTTAATTTAGTTAATCAAAAATTATCAAATCCTAATGATAAATGTAAAATATTATATCCTTTATTACAAGATGCTAATTTAATGGATAAAGATACTATAAATCCATTAACTAATAAAAAGTTTAATAAAGAATCTTTTATAGAAGTAAAATTAGATAATAATTACGATTTTATATATACATTTGTTGATAAAGATAAAAATGAAAATGAAGATGAAATTATTGATTGTTTACAAATAAATTAAAGACAACACTTTTAATATTTGTCTTTTTTTGTTATAATTATATTTGCGTATTTCTTTTAAAAAAAATGAAAGGAGAAATTTATGAGTAAAATTAAAATTTTTGCACTCGGTGGACTTAATGAAAGTGGAAAAAATATGTATGCTATTGATGTAGATAATGATTTATTTATTTTTGATGCTGGACTTAAGTATGCTGATGATAAAATGCTTGGTGTTGATTATATAATACCAGATTTTAAATTTATAAAAGAAAATATAGATAGAATAAAAGGAATATTTATTACACATGCACATGAAAAATATATGGGAGCAGTTTGTGATATAGTTAAAGATATACCTGATATAGATATATATGCAACTAAATTTACATGTGATATGTTAAAAAAAGATTTTGAAGATAATGATATAAAGTTTAATAAACTTCACTTAATAAATGCACATAAAAAACTTACATTTGGTAAAAATAGTGTTTTTCCAGTAAGTTTAACTCATTCAGTACCAGATACAGTTGGATATGTTCTTAATACTGTTGATGGTGCAATTGTATATACTGGTAATTTTGTATTTGATTCTAGTATGACAGGACCATATCAAACAGATATAGGTAAACTTGCATATATAGGTAAACAAGGAGTATTATGCTTACTTAGTGAATCAGAATATGCTGATAGAGTAGGATATACAACTCCAAATAATAGAATATCTAGTGTAGTAAGAGATGTATTTTTACATAATGAAGGAAGAATAATAATAACGGTATTTACAAATCATATATCAAGATTACAAGAATTATTTAATGAAGTATCAAAAACACATAGAAAAATAGTTATAATGGGTAAAAAACTTCAAAATCTAGTTAATTATATAATTGATGAAAAATATGTTACTTTTGATAAAGAACAAATTGGTAATTTAAATAATATTAATGATAGTGATTCAGTTATATTAATATCAAATGAAAATGAAAAACCATTTGTTAATTTAGAAAGAATAATAAATGGTTATGATAAATATGTAAAAATAAATTCTAATGATACAGTTTTTTATCTTGAACCAATACAAGTTGGAATGGAGAAAAAAGCAGTTAAAATAACTGATGAAATAAGTAAAATAGGTGCTAATGTAATAACATTATCTCCTAAGAATCATTTATTAAATCATGCTTCTCAAGAAGATTTAATGCTAATGTTAAATCTTATGAATCCTAAGTATTATTTTCCTGTAATAGGTGAATATCGTCATCAAGTAGAAAATGCTAATATTGCTTCTTCTATAGGGATAGATAAAAATAATATTATATTAAAGTTAAATGGTGAAGTAGCAATATTTATAGATGGAAAATTAACTGAAGAAAAAGAAATAATAAAAATAGATGAATTATTAATAGATGGTAATTCTACTAAAGATATTGGTGAACTTGTACTAAAAGATAGAGAATTATTAAGTGATAATGGTATTGTTATAATATGTGCAACATTAAATAAAAAAACAAAAGAAATTATGGCAGGACCTGAAGTTTTAACAAGAGGATTTATATATGTTAAAGAAAATAATGAAATAATAGATAAAATGAAAGAAATATCGCTTGAAGTAATAAATAGTAATATAAGTAATAATTATGTTGAATTTAATAAAATAAAAAATGGTATAAGAGAAGAATTAGGTAAATATTTATTTTTAGAAACTGAATGTAAACCAATGATTATAACAGTAATAACAGAAATATAGTATTAAATAATTAAAAAATGTGATAAAATATAAAAAAGGAGATGAATTTTATGAATAAAAGCATTATTGATTTTTACTTACTGGCTAATAAATTAAAAAATGTTATTCGTACAGGATGGAAAGAAGTTAATATACCTGATGATAAAATAGAATCAGTTGCTGATCATGTATATGGTTGTTTAGTTTTATCATTAGTAATTTCTTCAGAAAAAAATATAGATTTAAATATGGAAAAAGTATTTAAAATGATTATTATTAAAGAATTAAAGAAAATTGAGTCTATGTATGAAGTTTCAATAAATTCTTTTGAAAATAATAATGGTAGACAATCATTAGTAAATATTACTGAAGGATTAACTAATCAAGATGAATTTTTAAGTATATATGATGAATTTGAATCACAAGAAACAAAAGAAGCAAAATTTGTATTACGCGTAACTAAATTAGAATCTGATTTACAAGCAAAAATATATGATTTAAATGGTGATTTTAAATTAGAAAATGCTATTGAAGATGTTAAAAAATATCCAGAAGAATTATCTAAAGAAATATTACCACAAGTTAAAAATGCTAGTGATGGTTGGATATTATTTGATAGAAGATACTATGAAGATAGTGAAATATTTACTGAATTATCAAAAGATATTCAAAATATTAAAAATCAAGAATAAATTAAATTCTTGATTTTTTTAGATAAAAATTGTAATATTTGATTACAAGTCTTAACACAATATTGTTGATAAAAAATGCATATTTTGATAAAATATTGAGTAATTCAGGAGGAGATTCAATGGATAAGAAAAAAGATTTACTATTAGATATAGATGAGGTGTTTTGTTTTCCAGGTTTTTTGAATGCAATTAACGACTTTTTAGGAAGCAATTATGTAATAGATGATTTTTCAGATTACTATATGGATGAAGCGGTTATTCCAAAAAAAAGATTTAATGAATTTAATGAATTTTTAAATAAGAGAAATTTATATGAAAATGCTCAAATTTTACCTTATGCACAACAGGTACTGAAGGAACTAAATGAATTCTATAATATCTACCCTTGTTCTTCATGTATTAATCCATTTAATATTATTGGTTCTAGTAGATTGTTTGCAGATAAATATAATTTTTTAATCAATTTTCTTCCATTTATTAAACCTGAACACTTTATTTTTACTAATTCAAAGCATTTATTTAGGGCCGATATTCAAATAGATGATAGATTATCTAATCTTAATGAAAATATAGAAACTAAAATATTATTTCCATCATATCATAATAAGAAGATTCAAAATAATGAATTAGTTCAAAAAGGTGTATTACGAGCAGGTTATGATTGGAGAACTGGTTGGCTAGAAGTAGCAAATATTTTGTTAGAACAATCTCAAATTCAGGATGTTAAAATTAAACAATATTTAAAAAACTTAAAATAAGGTTGTGGGAAAATGATATTCATTAATTTCTAAGACTATGTTTTCTAAATGAAAAATTTCAAAATTTAATTTAACAGACACTGTCTGTTAAATTATTATTTATATTTTTTAAACGTTTTTACTCTTCTTTATTCTATATAACTCTTATAGTTTTGGTGTTAAATATTTTGTTTAATTCCTAAAAATTAAAATACATAAGGTTCTTTTAATATATCTTCAGGAATATTAAGTGTTTGCCCAACTTTTGATAATTTATAAACTTTTTCTTTATTATTTTTCCCTTAGAAAGTAATAGTCTTTCATATAAAGATGTCTTTAATTGTCTTTTTAATTCTCTAACACTCCAGTTAGAATTAATACATTCTTTTTCATAAAAATTTCGTTCATCAATATTATTTATACTTAATAGTTTACAATAATGATACCAACTCAATTTTCCAGACACTGTCTGGAATTTTTGATATTCCAAATAAAATCTTCTCATATATTGCAAATTTGATATTGAAAATCCTGATCCTAAAAATTTTCTTAATTCTTTCCATAATCATTTGCATTGTTGATGCTTTCATTTTTTTCACCAATATATATTCTCTACATATTAAAAAAAACACTAAAAAAGACAAAATTTTGTCTTATATTATTTTTTTATGTATCTTTTTTTATTTTCATTTATATTGTATATAACATGTAAAAAATAAATATCTCCTTAATATTTCAAATATAGTGTAAAATTAGAAAAATATATGTATTAATAACTTATTTTTTATTGTTTTATACTTCAAATTATGATATTATTATAGTGCTACTATAAACAAATAGAGGATTTTTTTATGGATGGACTATTATTAATTAATAAAAGAGAAAATATGACTAGTAGAGATGTAGTAAATATAGTATCTAAGAAATTAGGTACTAAAAAAGTAGGTCATACTGGTACACTTGATCCTATTGCAACAGGGGTACTTGTTTTAGCAGTTAATAAAGGATTAAAGATAGTAGAAGATGTAACAGCACTTGATAAAGAATATGTAGCAGAAGTAACATTGGGTATTGAAACTGATACACTTGATATAACTGGTAATATACTAAAAAAACAAGATGATATAAAACTTGATAAAGAATTACTAGAAAATACTTTAAAATCTTTTATAGGAAAATATAATATGAAAGTTCCTATATATAGTGCAGTAAAAGTAAATGGTAAAAAACTATATGAATATGCAAGAAATAATGAAAAAGTAGATTTACCTATAAAACAAGTATTTATATATGATATTAAGTTATTAGATTTTAATAGTAATAAATTTATTTTTAAATGTTGCGTTTCAAAAGGAACATATATTAGAAGTTTGATATATGATATATGTAGTAGGGCTAATGTACTAGGTACTATGAGTTCTCTTAAAAGAATAAAACAAGGTAAATTTGATATATCTAATTCAATTGATATTGATGAAGTAGATGAAAATACTAAACTAATACCATTAATAGATGCCATAGATTTACCTAAAGTTCAAGTAGATGACTATTTGTTAAATAAAATAAAAAATGGTAGTAAACTTGAAAATAGATATAACTATGATAAATTTGCTTTTATATATAATAATGATTTAATAGCAATATACGTAGTTGATCCAAAAGATAACAAAAAAGTAAAACCAAAAAAAGTACTAATATGACAATTTTTAACAATTTCAAAAAACATTTGACAAAATAGTACACTTTAAATATAATATAAACTCGAAATTTTAGGGATTGGAGAAAGTGGTAAATATGTATAAATATGTTAAAAGATTTTTAGATATAATTGTGTCATTAATCGTATTA
>CANQKX010000017.1 GCA_947624565.1 uncultured Bacilli bacterium | reverse complement strand
AAAGTGCATTTTCTTTTAAAAATACACTTTTTAGATTCAAATGCACTTTTTTGTGCACTTTACTTAAAATTTAACGTCCATGAAATAAATAAAAGAATTACTAATTAAATAATATAAAAAGACCTATAATTAGGTCAATTATTTATTTTTAATGTTTTTGTTATTATATCTTCTATTTCTTCATATTTAATTATTTGTACATCTGTTAAATTAGCACCTGCTTTTCTTGCAGATTCTGCTTCATCAAAATCCATTTTTGCTCCTTTACTTCCGGTAAAATCTGTTTTTCTTACATTTACATCATCCAAAGAACCTTTTATTTCTACATCTGTTAATGTAGTACCAAATAAACTCTTATTTGCTACTTTTTGAGGATCTAGTACCCCTCCTTTGCTTCCGGCAAAATCTGCTCCTTCTACATCAACATAATCAAATGATCCCACTATTTCTACATCTGCTAATTTTGTACCCCTTAAACTCTTATTTGCTACTTTTTGAGGATCTAGTACCCCTCCTTTGCTTCCGGCAAAATCTGCTCCTTCTACATCAACATAATCAAATGATCCCACTATTTCTACATCTGTTAATTTTGTATTTTTTAAACTCTTATTTGCTACTTTTTGAGGATCTATCACTATTCCTTTGCATCCTGTAAAATTTGCTTCCCCTACATCAACACCATTAAATGAACCCTTTATCTCTACATCTGCTAATTTTGTACCCTTTAAACTCTTATTCTTTATTTTTTGAGGATCTAGTACCCCTCCTTTACTTCCTGTAAAATTTGCTAACATTACATCAACACCTTTTAATGAACCCTTTATCTCTACATCTGTTAATGTTGTACCACATAAACTTTTAGCATGTATTTTTTGAGGATCTAGTACCCCTCCTTTACTTCCTGTAAAATCCGCTCCTTCTACATCAACATAATCAAATGATCCCACTATTTCTACATCTGCTAATTTTGTATTATTCAAACTCTTACCAAATATACCAAATACTTTTTGAGGATCAAGTTCTGCTCCTTTGCTTCCGGTGAAATCCGCTCCCTCTACATTTACTCCATTCAAAGAACCTTTTATTTCTACACCGGTTAATTTTGTAATGCTTAAACTCATACCGCATACTTTTTGAGGATTTATTACTGCTCCTTTACTTCCGGTAAAATTTATTCCTTGTACATTTACATCATCAAATGATACATTACTCAAATCTAATAATTTCCATAGATTATCTGGAATAGCTATTTTATGGTCTTGAAAAATTATTTGTCCAAATAATTCTTTATCAATATCTAGAATTATATAATCTTTTGCACCACTCTCTTTATATTTTTTTAATTTTTCAATTAATAATTTCCTTAATTTTTCTATTTTTTCATACTTCATAATTTTTCCTCCAAATTAAATTTGTATATTATTATAATAATTTTTCTATTTTTTTCAAGATATAATGACTAATATATTACATATCAATTAAAAAAATTACTAGTTAATTAATATAAAAATACCTATACTTAGGTCAATTATTTATTTTTAATTGTTTTTGAAATGTTTTTATTATTTTATCTTCTATTTCTTCATATTCAATTATTTCTACATCTGTTAAATTAGCACCTGCTTTTCTTGCAGCTTCTACTTCATCAAAATACAATTTTGCTCCTGTACTTTCTGTAAAATCCGCTCCCTCTACATTTACTCCATCTAGTGAACCTTCTATTTTTACATCTTTTAATTTTGTATTCTTTAAACTCTTATTTGCTACTTTTTGAGGATCTATCACTATTCCTTTGCATCCTGTAAAATCCGCTCCTTCTACATTTACACCATCAAAGGAACCTTCTATTTTTACATCTTTTAATTTTGTATTTTTTAAACTCTTATTTGCTACTTTTTGAGGATCTATCACTATTCCTTTGCATCCTGTAAAATCCACTCCTTCTACATCAACACCATCAAATGAACCTTCTATTTTTACATTTGTTAATTTTGTATTCTTTAAACTCTTTTCATATACTTTTTGAGGATCTAGTTCTCCCCCTTTACTCCCGGTAAAATCCGCTCCTTCTACATCAACACCATCAAATGAACCTTTTATTCGTACATCTGTTAACTTTGTACCACACAAACTCTTATATTCTACTTTTTGAGGATCTAGTTCTCCCCCTTTACTTCCGGTAAAATCTGCTCCACATATATCAATACCATCTAAGAAACCTTTTATTCGTACATCTGTTAATTTTGTACCCCTTAAACTCTTTTTATATACTTTTTGAGGATCTAGTTCTCCTCCTTTACTTCCGGTAAAATCCGCTCCCTCTACATTTACTCCATCTAATGGACCTTCTATTTTTACATCTGTTAATTTTGTACCCTTTAGACTCTTATTTGCTACTATTTGAGGATTTATCACTATTTCTTTACTTCCGGTAAAATCCGCTTCTTCTACATTTATACCATCGAATGAACCTTTTATTTCTACACCTGTTAATTTTGTACCCTTTAAACTCTTGCCCGCTACTGTTTGAATATATAATACTACTCCCTTAATTCCAGTAAAATCTGCTCCTTCCACATCAATACCATCGAATGAGCCTTCTATTTCTACATCTGTTAATTTTGTACCCTTTAAACTCCTATTAAGTACTTTATTGGGATCTATTTTTGCTCCTTTACTTCCGGTAAAATCTGTTTTTTCTACATATACTCCATCTAATGAACCTTTTATTTCTACATTTGTTAATGTTGTAAACCATAAACTTTTATTCTTTATTTTTTGAGGATCTATTACTGCTCCTTTACTTCCGGTAAAATCTATTCCTTGTACATTTACATCATCAAATGATACACTACTTAAATCTAATAATTTCCATAATTCATCTGGAATAGCTATCATTCCATTTTCAAAAAGTATCTGTTGAAATATTTCTTTATTTATGTCTAATTTTATATAGTCTTCTTCACTACTCTCTTTATATTCTTTTAATTTTTCAATTAATAATTTTCTTATTTTTTCTATATTTCTATATTCCATAACTTTTTCCTCCAAATTAAATTTGTATATTATCATAATAATTTTTTTAAAGATATAATAATCAATATATTCCCTAATAAAAAAAGAAAGAATTACTAGTTAAATAATATAAAAAACTATACTTAAATCAATTATTTATTTTTAATTGTTTTTGAAATATTTTTATTATTATATCTTCTGTTTCTGTATATTCATCATTAATAATTATTTCTACATCTGTTAAATTAGCACCTACTTCTTTTGCAAATTTCACTTCATCAAAATAAATTTTTGCTCCTCTACTTCCAGTAAAGTCTGCTCCTTCCACATCAATACCATCTAATGAGCCTTCTATTTCTACATCTGTTAATTTTGTACCCTTTAAACTCTTATTAAGTACTTTATGGGGATCTATTTTTGCTCCTTTACTTCCGGTAAAATCTGTTTTTTCTACATTTACTCCATCTAATGAACCTTTTATTTCTACATTTGTTAATGTTGTACACCATAAACTTTTATTCTTTATTTTTTGAGGATCTATTACCGCTCCTTTACTTCCGGTAAAATCTGTTCCCCTTACATCAACAAATTCTGAATAAAAATTTACTATCTCTACATCTGTTAATTTTGTACGCCTTAAACTCCTATTGCGTACTTCACTTGGATCTATTACTGCTCCTTTACTTCCAGTAAAATCTGCTCCTTCTATATTTACTCCATCGAATGAACCCTTTATTTCTACATCTGCTAATTTTGTATTTTCTAAACTCATATTGCCTACTTTTTGAGGATCTAGTTGTGCACCTTTACTTCCGGTAAAATCTGAACATCGTACATTAATATTATCTAATGAACCCATTATCTCTACATCTGCTAATTTTGTATTTTCTAAACTTATATAGCATATTGTTTGAGGATTTAATACTGCTCCTTTACTTCCTGTAAAATCTGTTCCCCTTATATCAACACCATCGAATGAACCTTCTATTTTTACATCTGTTAATTTTGTATGCCTCAAAGTCATACCACATACTTTTTGAGGATTTATCACTACTCCTTTGCTTCCTGTAAAATCTACTTCTTCTACATAAACATTATCAAATGATACACTACTTAAATCTAATAATTTCCATAAATTATCTGGAATAGCTATTTTATAGTCTTGAAAAAGTATCTGTTGATATAATTGTTTATCTATATCTAATTTTATATAGTCTTCTTTTCCACTTTTTTTACATTCTTCTAATTTTTCAATTAATAATTTTCTTAATTTTTCTACATTCTTATACTCCATAATTTTTCCTCCGAATTAAACTTGTATATTATTATAATAATTTTTTTATTTTTTTCAAGATATAATAACTAATATATTACATATCAATTAAAAAAATTACTAATTAAATAATATAAAAAGACCTATATTTAGGTCAATTATTTATTTTTAATGTTTTTGTTATTTTATCTTCTATTTCTTCATATTCAATTATTTCTACATCTGTTAAATTAGCACCCCTTACCCTAACAACTTCTGCTTCATCAAAATCTAATGTTGCACCTTTACTTCCTGTAAAATCTGCTCCCTTTACATTTACACCTTTTAATGAACCATTTATTTGTACATCTGCTAATTTTGTACCATTTAAATTCTTATATTTTACTTTTTGAGGATCTAGTTCTGCTCCTTTACTTCCGGTAAAATCTGCTCCTTGTACTTCAACACCATCGAATGAGCCTTTTATTTGTACATCTGCTAATTTTGTATAATACAAATTTTTTTCATATATTTTTTGAGGATCTATTACTGCACCTTTACTTCCTGTAAAATCTGCTTTAATTACATAAACACCATCTAAGGAACCTTTTATTTCTACATCTGTTAATTTTGTACGATACAAATTCTTATCACATAATGTTTGAGGATTTATTATTGCTCCTTTACTTCCGGTAAAATCTGTCCCAATTACCTCTACATAATCTAAGGAACCTTTTATTTCTACATCTGTTAATTTTGTACCAAATAAACTCTTACCCTCTACTTCTTGAGGATCTAGTTCTGCTCCTTTGCTTCCAGTAAAATCTGCGAATGATACAACTACACCATCTAAGGAACCTTTTATTTCTACATCTTTTAATTTTGTATCGTGTAAACTTTTTTCATATATTTTTTGAGGATCTATTACTGCTCCTTTACTTCCTGTAAAATCTGCTCCTTCTACATTTATACCATCTAAGGAACCTTTTATTTCTACATCTTTTAATTTTGTATCGTGTAAACTCTTTTCATATATTTTTTGAGGATCTAGTTCTACTCCTTTACTTCCGGTAAAATCTATTTCTTGTACATTTACATCATCAAATGATACATTACTTAAATCTAATATTTTCCATAAATTATATGGAATAGCTATCATTCCCTTTTCAAAAAGTATCTGTTGAAATATTTCTTTATTTATATCTAGTTTGATATGGCCTTTTCCACCATTTTTTTGATATTCTTTTAATTTTTCAATTAATGACTTTCTTATTTTTTCTATATTTTCAAGTTTCATAATTTTTCCTCCAAATTAAATTTGTATATTATTATAACAATTTTCTTATTTTTTTCAAGTATATTAATTAAAATTTTTTACCTCATAAAGTAGATAAAAGAATTACTAGTTAAATAATATAAAAAGACCTATACTTAGGTCAATTATTTATCTTTAATTCTTTTTGAAATATTTTTATTATTTTATCTTTTATTTCTTCATATTCATTTATTTCTACATCTGTTAAATTAGCACCTGCTTTTCTTGCAGTTTCTGCTTGATCAAAATTCATTTTTGCTCCTTTACTTCCTGTAAAATCTGTTCCCCTTATATCAACACCATCTAATGATCCTTCTATTTCTACATCTGTTAATTTTGTATGATACAAAGTCTTATCCATTATTTTTTGAGGATGTATTACTGCTCCTTTACTTCCTGTAAAATTTGTTTCTTTTACATAAACACCATCTAAGGAACCTTTTATTTCTACATCTGTTAATGTTGTGCCCTTTAAATTCTTATATTTTACTTCTTGAGGATCTATTACTGCTCCTTTACTTCCTGTAAAATCTGCTTCATGTACATTAGCACCATTTAATGGACCATCTATTTGTACATCTGTTAATGTTGTATACATTAAACTCTTATCATTTACTTTTTGAGGATTCATTACCGCTCCTTTACTTCCAGTAAAATCTGCGAATGCTACAATTACACCATTTAATGAACCTTTTATTTCTACATCTGCTAATTTTGTAGAAGATAAACTCTTACTCATTATTTTTTGAGGATTCATTACTGCCCCTTTACTTCCTTTAAAATTTGCTCCATGTACATAAACACCATTTAATGAACCTTTTATTTCTACATTTGATAATTTTGTCTCATTTAAATTCTTTCCATATATTTTTTGAGGATTCATTACTGCTCCTTTACTTCCTGTAAAATCTGTTTCCTTTACATAAACACCATTTAATGAACCTTTTATTTCTACATCTGTTAATTTTGTATTAAACAAATCCTTTTCATATATTTTTTGAGGATCTAGTTCTGCTCCTTTACTTCCGGTAAAATCTGCTCCTCGGACATTAACCCCATCGAATGAACCTTTTATTTCTACATCTGTTAATTTTGTATCAAACAAATTCTTTCCATATATTTTTTGAGGATCTAATACTGCTCCTTTACTTCCTGTAAAATCTGCTCTTTCGACATTAACTCCATCTAAGGAACCCTCTATTCTTACATCTGTTAATCTTGTACCCTTTAAATTCTTATTATTTATTTTTTGAGGATCTAGTACTACTTCTTTACCTTTACTTCCTGTAAAATCTGCTCCTTCTACATCAACACCATCGAATGAACCTTTTATTTCTACATCTGTTAATTTTGTATTATACAAAAAGTTATGTTGAGGATTTATTACTGCTCCCTTACTTCCTGTAAAATCTGTTCCCCTTACATCAACATAATCTAAGGAACCTTTTATTTCTACATCTGTTAGTTTTGTATAATACAAACTCTTATCATATACTTTTCGAGGATCTAATACTACTCCTTTACTTCCTGTAAAATCTACTTTTCCTACATTTATACCATCAAACGATACATCGCTTAAATCTAATAATTTCCATAAATTATTCGCAATAGCTATTATTCCATTTTTAAAAAGTATTTGTTGAAATAATTCTTTATTTATATCTAATTTGATATGGCCTTTTCCCCCATTTTTTCGATATTCTTTTAATTTTTCAATTAATAATTTTCTTATTTTTTCTATATTCTCAAGTTCCATAATTTTTCCTCCAAATTAAATTTGTATATTATTATAACAATTTTATTGTTTTTTTACAAGTATATTAATTAAAATTTATTATTCCTTAAAGTAAATAAAAGAATTACTAGTTAGATAATATAAAAAGACCTATACTTAGTTCAATTATTTATTTTTTTTGTTTTTAAATAATTTTTCAATTTTATCTTTTACTTGTTTGTATTTATCATTATTAATTGTTTTTTAAATGATTTTTCAATTTTATCTTCTATTTCTCTATTATCATTAATTATTTCTACATCTGTTAATGTTGTATATGCTAAACTCCTATCTTTTACTGTTAGAGGGTCTAATTTTCCTCCTTTACTCCCTGTAAAATTTGCTCCTTGTACAGTAATACCATCAAATGAGCCTTTTATTTCTACATCTGTTAATTTTGTACAATACAAACTCTTATTCGCTACTTCTTGAGGATCTATTATTGCTCCCTTACTTCCTGTAAAATCTGTTCTAATTACCTCTACATTATCTAAGGAACCTTTTATTTCTACATCTGCTAATTTTGTACAATACAAACTCTTAAATGCTACTTTTTGAGGATTTAGTTTTGCTCCTTTACTTCCTGTAAAATCTGCTCCCCTTACATCAACACCTTTTAATGAACCCTTTATTTCTACATCTGTTAATTTTGTACCATTTAAACTCTTAAATGCTACTTTTTGAGGATTTAGTTTTGCTCCTTTACTTCCGGTAAAATCCGCTCCCTCTACATTTACTCCATCAAATGATATATTACTTAAATCTAATGATCTCAATGGAATTGTTATTTTATTATTCTCAAAAAGTATTCGTTGAAATACTTCTTTATCTATATCTAATTTAATATGGCCTTTTCCCCCATTTTTTTGATATTCTTCTATTTTTTCAATTAAAAATTCTCTTAATTTTATTCTACTATTATACTCCATAATTTTTCCTCCAAACTAAATTTGTATATTATTATAATAATTTTTTTATTTTTTTCAAGATATAATAACTAATTATTGCTTATTTATTAATACTTTTTAATTAGTTTAAGAATTATAGTAAGTAACTATATTATCAAGATCTTTTTTGTATATATTCTTACTTCAAAAAGTACAACATACTAATATTCCAAGATTATTTTGTCAATTATATGTTATACTTGTTTTAGGTGAAAAATATGTTTAAGTATACACTTGATAATAAAAGATATCATACACTTAATTATTACTATAATCAGAAATATGGATGTAAAGTATTTAAGGTAAGCTTAAATGCTAATTTTTCATGTCCAAATATAGATGGTACAAAAGGTTATGGTGGTTGTATATATTGCTTACATGGATCTGGTGATTATTATGAAGAAAATACTGATTTACTAACACAATTTAATGAAGTAAAAGAAAAATTACATAAAAAGTGGCCTAAAGCAAAATATATTGGATATTTTCAGGCTAATACTAATACATATGCTCCTTTAGATGAATTAAAAGAAAAATATGAACTAATTCTAAAACAGGATAATGTAATAGGACTTAACATTGCTACTAGACCAGATTCTATTAGTGACGAAGTACTTGATTATTTAAGTGAATTAAATGAAAAAACAGATTTAGTTATTGAACTTGGATTACAAACTATACATGATAAAACAGCTAAATTAATTAATAGAGGTAGTACACTTGGAGAATTTGAAGATTGCTTAGATAAATTAAATAAAAGAAATATAGATGTAGTTGTACATATCATAAATGGATTACCATATGAAACTAAAGAAATGATGATTGAAACTGCTAAATACTTATCAAATAAAAAAATATTAGGAATAAAAATACATATGCTTCACATTCTTAAAAATACAAATTTATTGAAACTATATATAAAAGAAAATTTTCATGTACTTACTAAAGAAGAATATGTTGATATAGTTTGTGATCAACTTGAATATTTAAATGAAAATATAGTGATAAATAGAATTACAGGTGATCCTGACAAAGATGAATTAATTGAACCAACATGGCTTATAAAAAAATTTACTGTACTTAATGAAATAGATAAAGAATTAAAAAGAAGAAATACTTATCAAGGATTTAATAGAAGTATCTTAAATAAAGTTAGACAAATATGTGAAAATAATTTAAAAGAAAATGACTTAGTAGTTGATATGACTATTGGTAATGGTAATGATACATTATTTTTGTGTAATTTAGTAAATAAAGGATATGTATTTGGATTTGATATTCAAGATATTGCACTTAGTAATACAAAAAAATTATTAGATAAAAATAATTTAACAAATTATGAATTATTTAATGATAGTCATGAAAATATAGATAAAGTTTTATTTGATTATAAAGGTAAAATTAGTTTAATATTATTTAATTTAGGTTATTTACCAAATGGTAATAAAAATATTACAACTAATTATAAAACTACAATAAAAGCATTAGAAAATAGTTTCAAAATGCTAAATAATAAAGGAATAATATTATTAGTATTATATCCACATACTGAAGGGAAAAAGGAAGAATTATATATAAAAAAATACTTAGAAAATAACAATATAATTTATAATGAATACCATAATACAGACAATATAAATTCACCATTTTTAATTGAAATAAAAAAGAAGCTTATCTAGCTTCAACAATTAATTTAATAGCTGTTCTCTCTTCTGAATCAATTAATATATCAGTAAATGCTGGTATACATACTAAATTTTTACCTGATGGTGCCACAAAACCCCTTGCTATTGCAATTGCTTTAATTGCTTGATTCAAAGCACCTGCACCTATTGCCTGCATTTCTACTGATGATTTTTCCCTAAATACATTTGCTAATGCTCCTGCAACTGAATTTGGATTTGATTTTGATGAAACTTTGATTGTTTCCATATTTCTTGCCTCCTTATATTTACAATAAAATATATGATGGCAAAATAATATTTAGAATTAGTTTTAATTAAATCCGTATTTTTTATTAAATTTATCTATTCTATTTTCATATTTATATTCTTTTTCTGAATTAATATCTTTACAATATTCAATAGCATTTTTACCATAATAATGACAAGGAATAAATCCTACTATGTTTTTAGTATTCATAATTGTATTAACACAAATATAATCAACCTGTTCACCATTAACTGTGCCTACATTTGGTATATGTATAATATAATTATCAAATGAATTATATTCATTAATGTCTGCTGTTTTAATTAATTCTTTTATTTCATCAAATAACTTATTTTTATCTATATTGCTAGAAAATGTATATTTATCTGGATTTATAGAAAAATTTCTTGCTTTTTTTTCATCATAATCTATTACTTGTTGTTCATAATATCCATAATTTTTATCTTCTTTTAATATATCTTTTAATTCAGGAAAAATTTGTGAATATATAGTCCTTTTTAATATAGAAATTTTAAATTTATCTTTACTTTTTAATTTATCGTCATCTATCCTAAGCATACACTGTTGTGCCTCATAAAATTTTTTCTCTTTAACAAGTATAAATATTAGTTCAACTAAAATGTGAGGTTCATGAATTTTTTCATATATCTCAATAAAAGTTTTTTTTGCTTCTTCATTATTACCTAAACCCTTATTTATTATAGCATACTGAAATTTAATTGAATCACTATCTAAATTATTCATACATAAATTTAAAGCTTCATTTAGATTTCCTTCTAATATTAATAAATTTATATATAAAGATGTAGCATACATATCATCTGGATATTGATTAATAAATTTTATTAATTCTTCTTTTGCTAATCTATATTTTCCTAAATTTTTTAATCGTATAATTGATTCAAACTTATTTTTCTTAATTATTACATCTATATTATAACGCATATATATCACCCTAAATAATAATTATTTTCTTTTTCATACTTTAATATTGTCTTATCCCCATGACCTGGATAAATAAATATATTATCAGGATATTTTTTTATTCTTTTTATTGACTCTTTCATATCATTAACATTTGCATATTCTAAATCAGTTCTACCTATAGAACCCTTAAATAGAAAATCACCTGTAAACATTATATTATCATTATAAAAATAATATGTTACTAAATCATTTCTATGTCCTTTAGTATATATAACTTCAAAATCAAAAGATAATATACTATATTTTTTTTCTTTTACACTAATTAATTTATCATATGTTATTTCATTATTTATATTATTATAATATACTGGTACATTATACTTATCAATCAATTTATCTAATGCACCAATATGATCAAAATGTGCATGTGTAATTAATATTGCAATTAAATTTAAATTATCAGATATAATTTTATTATCTATTTTACTAAATTCATCCCCAGGATCAACAATTATTAAATCTTTTTCTTTAGTTATAAAATAGCAATTTTCTTCATATAAACCAACGACTAATTTTTCTACTTTCATACTAATCAAACATATCTAGTAATTCTTCTAAAGAAGTAATATTAAGATACTCGCTTTCTTCTTTTTCTTTAGTAAATTTTACTGATATACCTCCTGCTTCTTTCCATAATTTTAAATTACCAGAATAATCATCTACAAGTATAGCACCTACTGTTTGGGTCATCATTGTTTTTGGTATATCTTTTGGAACAGGTATTATTGTTAAATCATTTGTTATTCCATCTAAAAATTTTATTTTTGCCTTTGCCTCTTTAAGTGAATTTACATGAGTTAATATTGATATATTAAATTTTCCTGATTTTGATAACTTCTTAATAGCATTTACACTATCATTTAAATCAGAACTCTCTTCTATTAAAGTTTCCCAATCTAATTTAGAAAATAACATACTCATCTCTTTAGGTTGAGTTTTATAATCTAAATTTAATTTTTTAGCAAGATTATATACAGGTGGCAAAGTATCTAATATTACACCATCAAAATCTATATATAAATTTTTCATTATAACTTCTCCTTTACTTCTTTTAATATTTTCCATACCCCAATTTCATCTGGTAAGTATTTAAATGTCATTGTTTCTTTTTTTACTGGATGAATAAATTCAAGTTGATAGGCAAAAAGAGCTAATTGTTTTTTATCTTGAATTCCATATCTTTGATCACCATATAAAGGATGTTTATTATTACTCATTTGAAGCCTTATTTGATGATGCCTTCCAGTTATTAAATTAATATCTATCAATGATAAATCTTCTTCACTATTATATACTAAAGTCTTATATTCAAGTATACTTTCTTTACCATTTTTGGTATCTATGTAAGATGAATGAGTGTTATTATCTTTACTTATATAATCTACTAACCTATCATTATTATTTGTTTTTCCATGTACAATTGCTAAATATTTCTTATGAAATTGATTTTTTCTTATCATTTCACTAAGCCTTGATGCTGCTTTACTTGTTTTTGCAAATACCATAATTCCAGATGCTGGTCTATCAAGTCTATGAACTAATCCTAAATATACATTCCCAGTTTTTTTATACTTTTTCTTTATATATTTTTTTATAATACTAATCATATCTGTATCTTTTGATGAATCTCCTTGAGTAAGAACATTAAATGGTTTAATTACGACAATTATGTGATTATCTTCATATAATATATTTAAATTACTCATCTTTTTCCCATCTTCCATATATTCCACAAGGAAGAATTAAATTACTATTTTCCATAGGTAATCCAACTTCATCTGATGATACAATTCCTTTATATTTTTTGTTTATAGTAAGATTAAGTATATTTTCTAAAACAGTTTTACTTAATCCTGTTGTATATGAATTTATTATAAAAAATAATGGATCATCACTAAGTAAATCTTCACATAATTTTACAAGTTTATATAGACTTTCTTCTATATTCCATACTTCTTTATTTGCACCTCTTCCAAATGATGGTGGATCCATAATAATTGCATCATACTTATGATTTCTTCTTATTTCTCTTTGAACAAATTTTATAACATCGTCAACAATAAATCTTACATTTTTATCTTCTAAATTAGAACTTATTATGTTTTCTTTTGCCCAAGATACCATACCTTTAGATGAATCAACATGTACCACATCTGCTCCAGCATAAGCACAAGCAACTGTAGCAGCACCTGTATATGCGAATAAATTTAAAACCGATATATGCCTATTACTATTTTTAATTTTATCTATCATATAATCCCAATTAACAGCTTGCTCTGGAAATAAACCTGTATGCTTAAAACCCATTAGTTTTATATTAAATGTTAAATCTTTATAATTTATAGTCCATCTATCTAAAGTTTTCTTTTTATACTCCCAAGATCCTCCTCCTGTTTTACTTCTATGATATACTGCATTTACATTTTTCCATAAATCACTATTTTGTTTTTCTTTCCATATTATTTGTGGATCTGGTCTTGATAGCATTATACCATTCCAATTTTCAAGTTTCATACCATCTGACATATCTAATATTTTATAATCATTCCAATTATCGGCAAGTTTCATACTATCACTCCAACTTCTATATTTATTATACATTATAAAAATTAAAAAAACTAGCGAATATCCAATATTAATATCAATATTTTATGAATAATAAAAAAACTAATAGATAAATATTTATACTATTAGTTTAAAAATTTAATTTATGTTTATGTATCAACATATTCTTTTATTTTCTTGATTTTCAATTTTATTTGATAATTAATATTAGTAAATTATATTTTTAAAGTTCAAATTGCGAATTATATAATTCTGCATAAAAACCATTTTTTTTCATTAATTCTTCATGATTACCTTGTTCTATTATATTACCATCTTTCATAACTAGTATTAAATCAGCATTTTTTATTGTTGACAATCTATGTGCAATTATAAATGATGTTTTATCTTGTGTTAGTTTATCCATAGCATTTTGAACTAATTCTTCAGTTCTAGTATCTACATTACTTGTTGCTTCATCAAGTATTAAAAATGGTGCATCATCCATCATAGCTCTTGCAATTGTAAGAAGTTGTCTTTGACCTGATGAAATACTATCATTATCTGATAATTTAGAATCATATCCTTTTGGAAGAGTCTTTATAAAATGATGTAATCCTACTGTTTTGCATATTTTTTCAGCATCTTTTAAGGAACTATTTTTTCTATTATATATTATATTTTCTTTTACTGTACCATCAAATATCCATGTATCTTGAAGTACCATAGTAAATAAATCATGTATATTTTCTCTAGTTAAATCTTTTATTGATATACCATCTATTTTTATATCACCAGAAGTTATATCATAAAATTTCATAAGTAAATTAACCATTGTAGTTTTTCCTGCACCTGTTGGACCTACTATTGCTACTTTGTTTCCACTTTTTATTTTTGCACTGAAATTTTTAATAGTTGGTTTTTCATTACCATCATATGTAAATGATACATTATCAAACTCTATATTACCTTTAACCATATTTCTATCTAATTTTTTTGTAATATTATCTTGATTATCCATTTGCTTTTCATCTAAAAATTCAAAGACCCTTTCACTAGCAGCTAAAGTAGATTGCATATTAGTCATACTTTGTGCTATTTGAGATAAAGGTGATGTAAATAATCTTACATATGTAATAAATGCTACTATTACACCAAATGTAATTATATTATTTTTAGTAAGTAATGCTCCTACTATACAAACACATACATATCCAAAATTACCTACAAAATTCATAAAAGGCATCATAAGTCCTGATAAGAAATTACTTTTTCTATTTGCTTCATATACTTTTTTGTTATATTCATCAAATTTTTCATCAGATATTTTTTTACCATTATATGCTTTTACTACATTTAATCCTGAATATACTTCTTCAATATGTCCATTTAAGTTACCTAATTCAACTTGTCTTGCTATAAAATATTTTTGAGATTTACTTAATATTTTCATCATAAATATAAATCCAAATAAACTAGATATTATTGCAGTAAATGCCATAATATAATTTGTATAAAACATCATTATTATAGAACCTAAAAATAATGTTATTGAAGATACTAATGTTGCTAATGATTGATTCATAGATTGAGCTATTGTATCTATATCGTTAGTTACTCTAGATAATACATCTCCTGATTTATGTAAATCAAAATATTTAAGTGGTAATTTATTTATTTTACTTGAGATACTACTTCTTAACTTTTTAGCAAATTTATTTGCAACTGTAGTCATTGAAAGACTTTGTATAAATGTAAATAATGCACTTAATAAATATATTATTATTAGTGTTAATGCTATTTTTTTAATTGCATTAATATCCATTTTAGGTTCAACTATAGTTCTTATACTTTTAGGCATTTCATCTAATTTTGAATAAACATTATTAGAATTAATATTTTGAAATTTTGATACAAATTTTATTTGATCATCTACAGATATAATTGTATTATCTATTTTTATATCTTTAAATAATATATTTTGTATACTTTCTGGAATATTTATATTTTTACTATTAAAATCTGTTTTTAATAGAGCAATTTTATCCTCTTTTGAAATATATACCCCATTATATGTTGAATCATCAATTAAATATAGTAAAATACTTTCTGGAATATTTGATATATTGTTTTTTATATCACTAGATGAAATTATATTTTGAAATATTTTTTTATCTTCATCTGATATTTCATTTGATGACATAATATTATATATATTTTCATTAGTTAAATTTAAGTTTAAAATATCTTTCATTATTTTACTTATATTTTCTTCATTTACACTAGATGCTATTTCGTTAGATAAACTTTTTAAGTTATCTTGATTAATTATAAGACCCTCAGATATTTTATCAGTCATATTTGATAATTTATCTGGTGCACTTATTGATAATATTGCGCCTGCACATGCTAAAACTAAAGATACTATTATTAATACATTAAATCCCTTTAACTCTTTTAATAATCTTTTTAATGCTCCTTTAAAGTCTTTTGCTTTTTCAAAATTTGGTCCATGTGATCTAATTGGAGGCTTTCTCATATTATTCTTCATTTTCAAGTTCCTCCTTTGATAATTGTGATAAAGCTATTTGTTTATATATTTCACAATTTTTTAATAATTCTTTATGTGTTCCTATACCTACACATTTTCCCTCATCAAGCACTAAAATTTTATCTGCATTCATTATAGTACCAATTCTTTGGGCAACAATTAAACATGTAGCATCTTTTGTATATTTTTTTAATTCTTTTCTAAGTGTTGCATCTGTTTTATAATCTAATGCTGAAAAAGAATCATCAAATATATATATTTCAGGATCTCTTGCTACTGCTCTTGCAATTGCTAATCTTTGTTTTTGACCTCCACTTATATTTGTTCCACCTTGAGCAATATTTGATTCATACTTATTATCTAATTTTTCTACAAAATCTTTACCTTGAGCAATTTTTATTGCCTCTTTTACTTTTTCTTTTGTTATCTTTCCTTTTCCATTATCACCATAAGATACATTTTCTTGTACTGTTGCATTAAACATAACTGCTTTTTGAGGAATATATCCTAATTTATTATATAATGAATCTAATTTATACTCTTTTACATTTACTCCATCTACCAAAACTTCTCCTAAAGTAGCATCATAAAATCTTGGAACTAAATTAATTAATGTAGATTTACCTGATCCTGTTGATCCTATAAATGCAATAGTTTCACCCTTATTTACTTTAAAAGATATATTTTCAAGTAAATATTCATCTGCATCTGGATATTTAAATGATACATTTTTAAACTCTACTGTACCCTCTAATCCTTTTATACCATTTGTTTTTTCACCATCTATAATACTAGGTTTTGTATCTAAAACTTCACTTATACGTTTTGCAGATACACTTGCTCTTGGTAACATCATAAATATCATTGCAAGCATTAAAAATGACATAATAACTTGCATTGCATATGATGAAAATACTATCATATCTCCAAATAAAGTTATTTTATCTGCAAGTGTTGAATTCATTATTAAATATGCACCTGTAAAATAAATTGCTAATGATAATGTATGCATTACTAAATACATAACTGGAGACATTATTGAAAATGTTCTTTGGTTGAATAATTGTTGCTTTGTTAGTTTACTATTTACATCATTAAATTTATTTTCTTGATAATCTTCTGCATTAAACGCTCTAATTACTCTAATACCAATTAAATTTTCTCTAGTTACACCATTTAATTTATCAGTTAATTTTTGTACTATTTTAAATTTAGGCATTACAATAACAGTTAATATTGCTATTACCGACAATAATATAATAACTGCTACTGCTGTTATCATACTCCACTGAAAATTTTTATTAAGAATTTTAGTTACAGCCCAAATCGCAGTTATTGGTGCTTTAATTAATAACTGTAACCCCATACCTATTAACATTTCAACTTGAGTAATATCATTTGTAGTTCTTGTTATTAAACTACTTGCCTCAAATTGTTTAACTTCATTCATAGATAAATTTTCAACTTTTGTAAATAGTTGTTTTCTTGTATTTAATGAGAATGATGCAGATACATTAGATACTAAATATCCAACAATAATTGCTGATACTAAACTTCCAAATGCACATAAAAGCATATATGCACCATTTACTAATATATCACTCATATTGCTACCTTCTGTTTGAACTAAAACTGTTATTTCAGACATGTAATCTGGCATTTTTAATTCTAGATAAACTTGAGCAATAATTAATATAAGGCTTATAAAAGAAAACAGCCATTCTTTTTTAGTAAAATTTTTTAATAATTTAAGCATTATATTATCTCCTTTAAGCAGTTTATAGTTTAGACTGCCAATATATATTATATGACTAATATAGTAAAATTGTCAACGGATTAATTTTTTATTTTAAAACTTGTAACAAGTATATTATCATTCTTATTATGATTTAATATTTCGTTATCTTTTTTCTTACATATTATTATTCCTATTGTTTTGTTATTATAATCTTCCTTTATTACATCATCATAATAATTTATATAAAATTCTATTTGTCCTATATCCCTTATATCTAATTTTTTTATTTTTAATTCAATTAATACATAACAATTTAATTTTATATTAAATAATACCAAATCTATAAATCTATAAGTTTCACCTACTTTTATTCTCTTTTCTTTTCCTACATAACTAAATCCTATTCCTAATTCTAATAAAGTTTTCTCTATATCCTCTAATAATAATTCTTTTAATATTCTTTCATCTATTTTTTCTATTATCATCTTATTACAATTTACTATTATTGGATCTTTTATCATATCTATTATATTCAAATTATAACTATTATCTATTAATTTTATATTCTTTTTTTCTTTACTTGTTAGTCTTTCATATGAATTATTTTTTATTTCATTTTTAAGTTCTCTTACTGTTAGAGTATTTTCAATTGCAAGATTTATATAATAGTTTCTTTTTGATTCTTCTTTTATTGATAATATATATCTGTAATGTGTCCATGATAATTGTTGGCTCACTGAGCCAACTTTTCTAAAAGTTAAATATAATTGTCTCATTCTATTCAAATTTGTATAATCATATCCTTTACCATATAACTTAGTAAGTTCATATGAATATTTCTTTAATAAACTTTTACCATAGTCACTTCTTTTACCTATTGCATCTACTATTTCTTTTCCTATATTAAAATATGTTTCTAGTCTATTTTTTTCCTTTAATATATTTACTTTTCTTTCATATACAATATTATTTTCTATTAATTTTTTAATATTATTTAGATTTTTGTCCATAATAAAACCTCCTAAATATTTATTATCTTTTTTAGAAGGTTTTTCCCCTATTTCTTTTAATTTAATCTCTTGCTTTGAAAATTAAGGTGAATATAAATGCAAATATTATAGTTGCAGTTATACCTGTTGCAGTTAAAGAAAACATACCTGTAAATAATCCTAAAAGTCCATCAGATGCTGCTTTTGCAAGAGCACCATGAATAAGTAAATGACCAAAACTTGTAATACATACAACTGCTCCTGCACCAAATGTATTAACAAAAAAATCATATATAGCAAATGTATCAAGTGCAGCACCTATTATAACAAATAAACTAGTTATATGTCCTGGTAATAATTTGGTATTATCTAGTATTATTTGACCTATTAAACAAACAATACCTGCAAATAAGAATGAGTATAAATATATCATATTATATTACCTCCAAACAAATAGCATGTGATACACTTGGTATACTAAGTTTTTGATTACATGTAGTTGGGCTCATAAGTGCACCTGTTGCAATTAACAATACCTTTTTTAACTCTCTTGATTTCATTTTAGGAATAATATCAGAATATACAACCAATGGTAAACATGATGGACCTGATCCTCCTGCATATATATCTTCATTTTGATAATCGTATATTATAGTTGCAGAATCATCATAATTATCACCTATTTTTATGTTATATTCTTCTTTGCAATAATCTATAAATATTTTTTTACCATATACACCTAAATCACCAGTTAAAATAAGATCATAATCATCAACTGTAGTATTTGTACTTTTTAAATGTTCATTTAATGTATATGCTGCACTAGGTGTCATTACACTTCCCATATCAAATACATTCATAACACCCATATCAATTACTTTTCCTATAGTAGCGCTTGTTACTTTTATATCTGTTTTATTATTTGTAAGCATTATAGATGTTGCTCCTGTTACTGTAAATGTTGATGTTTTTGGTTTAGGTGCACCATACTCAACTGGATTTCTATATTGTCTTTCTGCTGTCATATTATGTGAAGATGTTGTTACTATTGCTCTTTTTGTTTTTTCATCATCAATAATACAAGATGCTAAAAGTATTCCTTCACACATTGATGCACATGCATTATATATTCCTAAATATGGTATATTTAATTTAGAAAATGCAAAATTTGATATTGTTATTTGATTCATTAAATCTGCTGATAAAGCAACATTAATATCTTCTTCATTTGTATTAGTTTTATTTAGTAAAACTTTTACACATTCTACAAGTTCTTTTATTTCACATTGTTCAAATGTTTTTTCTCCATCATAGAAATCATTAAAAGTTTTATCAAATTTACCTTTTAAAGGTCCCTCTATTACAAATGGTCCTGCCACTGTTGATACTCCTTCAACATAAACATTATTAAACTTTATATTCATATTCTAACCTCCAAAAAATACAAATCTAATAATTCCAAATACATATGCAGCAATTACTCCATATAATATTACGCTACCTGATAATTTAAATATATTAGATCCTATTCCCATTACAAATCCTTCTTTTTTGTAATCTAATGCACTACTAGTAGTTGCATGAGCAAATCCAGTTATAGGAACAAATAACCCTGCTCCTGCCTTAGCAACCCAGTTATCAAAAAATCCAATCGCAGTAAATAAACATGATAAGAATATCAATGTTACCATCATTAAACTTGTGGCTTCATCTTTACTAATTGATCCTACATTTATATATATATCAACTAATAATTGACCTAAAACTCCTATTAAACCACCAACTACAAAAGCAATAATCATATTTTTAACTTTGTTTTCTTTTGGACTATGTTTTTTTGTTAATTCTTGATATTTTTGTTTATTCATAAATTTCACCATTTGTATTATTAACCAATATTATTTTTTTATACAAAAAAATGATAAACTATGCAGTAAGTTTATCATTTAATTCATCTAGTATTCTTCTTTCCATCCTATATACTTTTACTTGAGACATATTCATCTCATTAGCAAGTTCAGTTTGAGTTTTACCATTATAATACCTTTCCAAAATAAGTTTTCTATCATAATCATTTAAATCATTTAATGCATCATTTAAACTAATTTTATCAACTAAATCTATATTTTGTTTTTCTTCAATCATATCCTCTAGTGTTAAGTCACTTTCATTATCAATATTACTATTAATACTCTTAGTATTTTGATCAAATCCAAGCACCTCAATTATTTTTTTACTACTTTCACCTATTAGTAATTCTAACTCCTTTATACTTGGGTATTTACCTGTACTTATAAAATAGTGCTCTTTTGCAATATCAATCTTCTTTTTAATTTTAATAAAATCTCTACTAACTTTTATATTTTTATCTTCTCTAATATATTTTAGTATTTCTCCTAAAATATACTTTTCACAAAAAGTAGAAAATTTTACACCTAAATTTTCATCATAATTTTCTGATGCTTTTTTAATACCTAATCTTCCTACTTGAATTAAATCATCTCTATTATACCCATGTGAATATTTATTAACGATATAAGATACTTTACTATCTAATAATAAAACCATCTCATTTGTTAATTTTATCATGCGGTTAATAATTTGAATGCTGATAATTCATCATTAATGCATTCATAACTATAAGTATCTATATTATTTTTTAAACCACATATAAGCATCTTACCATCGTTATCATTAATAATTTTATTACATTTATCAAACAATGTTACATCACCATTTATTTCTAGTTTTTCAGTATTAAATACTAGATATCTAATTCCTCCTTCTTTTATAATATTAAATATTTTATCTAAAGTATCATTTTCATTAGTCTTATCTAAAATTCCTTTTAATCTAACAAATAATATTCCTTTAGAAAACTCAATGTTTACATCCATCATTTTTTAGCCTCCCTTTTTTACAATAACTATTAAATCACTAATAAAATATGTTTTAAATAGTTTAGACAAAACATTACAAATTTCGCACAAACTTTTTTACTACATATTTTTCATATATAATATTCGCTTAAAATAATAATATTTCCACTAAAATTTATATATTTTTAATAATATATGTTATAATCAAAATAGAAAGGAGAATATTTAGATGAAAAAATGTATTAAAATTTTTCTAGTTTTATTATTATCTATAGTTTTAGTAGGATGTGGGGCTAAAAACGAAAAAGTAGTAAAAAAATGCACATTGAGTATGGATCAAACTGCTAATGGATATAAATTAGATTCTACATACACAATATATGCAACTGATGATTCTGTTACAAGTGTTGAAACTGAAGAAATAGTTACTTCTGATAATGAATCTATTAGACAATATTTTGAAACTACACTAAATGAAACATATAAAACTGCAAATGAAACATATGGTGGCTATACATATAATGTTAAAAATGAAAATAATAAAGTTACTTCAACAGTTACTATTGATTACAACAAAATGAATTTAGATCAATTTGTTAAAGATAATGCTGCTATGAAAAATTATGTTAATAAGAAAAACAAATTAACACTTGATGGTGTAAAAAAAATATATGAAGATTTAGGTGCAACTTGTGAACAATAAAGACTAGTTAATACTAGTTTTTTCTTTTAAAAAATGTTATCATTATTATAGGATGGTGATTTAATGAAAAAAAATATTATTAAAAATATTATATTAATAACGATATTATTTATTTTTATTTTATCAATTATAACTTTAATTTCATCAATTATATCATTAAATAATAATAAAAATAGTAATTACTATATAATTGATAGTGACCAAATACCTAGTATATATAATGTAGTTGGTAATAGAAAATTATATAGTTATAAATCACTAAAAAATAATGGCATTAAAACTAAAATTTATAAATATAAAAATATTAAAAATACTAGTTCTGATTTAAGTAAATATATTTTAGAATTAAAAAATAATTATAATTTTGTATATACATCAAATATTGATTTATCAAAAAATAATGGTGAAATATCTTTAAGTAGTAAATCATTAGATGCTGATAATATAATAATTTTAAAAATAACTTATGACAACAATTCATATGAAATAAATATATCAAAAGGCAAAGGTATTTTACAAAATTATTAATGATCTTACAATTAGATAAAAATTTACCAGTCACTATATCCAGTCACTATATATAGTTTATAAAAAAAAGTATCAATAATTTTTACTGATACTTTTTTATATTATGTTTATCCATAAATTCTTTTTAAATATATTTTTTCATTATCTATTTGCAAAACAATTATATCTTCATCCTCATTTATTTTTATTTCTCTACCAAATTTACTATCTAAAACATCAAAGTTTAACATGCAATATTCCTCTTGTAATAATTTTTCATTCATATAAATATAATCTCCTACTTTAACCTTTTTTTCTAAATTATAAAATTCTATATTAAAGTGATATATTCTATTATATATATCTTTTAATTCATATTCATAATTATCTATTTTATTAATTTCTAACTTCTTCATCTTAATCCCCTCATATTATCATTATTATTTTTATTATCATTTTTATTAACTACTGGTAAAGATACTAAAAAGCATTCTCCTACTTTTTGTAAACTTGGTAAATTTAGTTCTTGTATAGATTCATTCCAATATAAAAAGCTATCTTCTACTTCTTGTAGATTTGGTAAATTTAATTCTTTTAAAGATTCATTATAATATAAAAAGTTATTCCCTACTTTTTGTAAGTTTGGTAGATTTAGTTCTTGTATAGATTTATTATTGCTTAAAAAGCAATCTCCTACTTTTTGTAAACTTGGTAGATTTAGTTCTTGTATAGATTCATTAAGGTACAAAAATTGATTTCCTACTTCTTGTAAATTTGGTAGATTTAGTTCGTGTATAGATTCATTCCAATCTAAAAAGTGATTTCCTACCCTTTCTAATTTTGGTAAATTTAGTTCTTGTAAAGATTTATTGCAATATAAAAAGTCATCTCCTACTTCTTGTAAGTTTGGTAGATTTAATTCGTGTATAGATGTATTATAAGATAAAAAATCATTTCCTACTATCTTTATATCTTTACCTTCTAATTTAATCACTTCATTATTTTCATTTAATACAATTTCTATAGTTTCACCATTTTTCATTTCTATTT
>CANQKX010000016.1 GCA_947624565.1 uncultured Bacilli bacterium | reverse complement strand
ATTTAACTTATTATACTCTAATCAGACTTATTTCCGCTTTTTTATTAAAAACGGAATTTCAAATGAAAATTAACGATCTTTTTAAATATTAAAAAAGTCATTGACTTTCTTTAAATTTTCTGGTAATATTTTAAATTGGTACTATGTTTCTTTTTTTAGCCTGGGAACATGTTCTTTGAATATTAATGTTAGGGGTGAAAACACGTGGCTTATAAAGTAAAAAAAGTATGTAAAGATCGAGAAAGAAGAGATTTTTCTAAAATAGAAAATTCTTTAGAATTAAAAGACTTACTTGAAATTCAGAAAGGATCATATCAAGAGTTCATCCAAAACGGAATTCGTGAAGTATTAGACGAATTATTTCCAGTAGATAATTTTTCTGGTTCTTTATCTTTAGAAATTGGAGATTATTCGTTTGACGAGCCTAGATTAAGTATTAAAGAGTGTAAAGAAAGAAAATCAACTTATGCTTCTCCTTTAAAAGTACAAGCTAGATTATTTAATAATGAAACTGGAGAAGTAAAAGAGCAAGAATTATTCTTTGGAGATATGCCTCTTATGACAGATAGTGGTACATTTATAATAAATGGTGCTGAGAGAGTTATTGTATCACAACTAGTTCGTTCACCAAGTGCATATTATGGCATGGAAATGGATAAAAATGGTAGAAATATTTTCACATCTCAAATAATACCAAATAGAGGAACTTGGCTTGAATATAAGTTAAATAGCAAAGATGGTATTGATGTAAGAATCGACAGAAATAGGAAAGTTACTGCCGCTACTTTCTTGCGCGCATTTGGGTTATCTACAAATGAAGATATAATAAATTTATTTGGTGAAGATGAGTATTTATTAAATACAATAGAAAAAGATTCAACATCAAATACAGATGAAGCATTAATAGAAATATATGAAAAATTAAAACCAGGAGAACCAGCAACAATTGATAGTGCAAAAAATCATATTATAACAAGATTTTTTGATCCATTTAGATATGATTTGTCAAAAGTTGGTAGATACAAATTTAATAAAAAGTTAGATGTTTGTGATCGTTTATTTGGACAAACACTTGCTGAAGATATTGTTGTTGATAAGAAAGTTAAATATAAGAAAGGTACTGTAGTTACTAGAGATGTTTTAAATGAATTAAAACCTTTATTTAAAAATGGATTAAATTTAAAACAAGTTTTGATAAATGAAGATTTAGATACTTATGATAAAGTACAAATTGTAAAAGTATTCTCACCAAATAATCCAGATAAGATAGTTAATATAATAGGTATTGATCCAAGTATAACAGAAAAAAGGTTAACTATACCAGATATATATTCAACTATATCATATTATATAAATTTATTATCAGGAATTGGTAGTTTAGATGAAATAGATCATTTATCTAATCGTAGAGTTAAACAAGTTGGAGAACTTATACAAAATCAATTTAGAATAGGTGTAACTAGAATGGAAAAAGTTATTCGTGAAAGAATGACTACTCTAGATGAAGCAGAAGCAACACCTAAAGCTTTGATTAATATAAGACCAATAACTGCAGTAATTAAAGAATTCTTTGGTAGTAGCCAGTTATCTCAATTTATGGATCAAATTAATCCGATATCAGAACTTACAAATAAAAGACGTCTATCTTCTTTAGGACCAGGTGGACTTTCTCGTGATAGAGCTGCAATGGAAGTTCGTGACGTTAATGAGTCTCACTATGGTAGAATTTGTCCAATTGAATCTCCAGAAGGAGCAAATATTGGTCTTATAACATCACTTGCAAGTTATGCAAAAGTAAATGAGTATGGATTTATTATGACTCCATATAGAAGAGTAAAAGATGGTAAGTTACAAGAAGAGATAGATTATTTAACAGCAGATGAAGAGCTTGATTATGTTATAAGTCAAGCAAGTGTTAAAATGGATAAAGATAGAATAGCAGATGAAGAAGTAACTGCTAGATTTCGTGGAGAAAATATAATCGCTAAATCAACAGAAGTTAATTATATAGATGTATCTCCACAACAAATTATTTCAGTAACAGCATCATGTATACCATTCCTTGACCATGATGATGCACACCGTGCATTAATGGGATCTAATATGCAGCGTCAAGCATTACCACTTTTAAAATCAGAAGCACCTTATGTAGGTACAGGTGTTGAATATATGACTGCAAGAGATAGTGGAGCAACAGTTGTTGCTAAAGCAGACGGTGTTGTAGAATATGCAGATGGTAAGAAAATTATAGTAAAAACTAAAGGTGGCAAGGATGTTTATACATTAATGAACTTTGAAGGTTCAAATGGAGGTACATGTTACCATCAAAGACCTATAGTTAAAGCAGGCGAAAAAGTTACAAGAAATATGATAATTGCTGATGGACCAAGTACAGATAAAGGAGAACTTGCTTTAGGTAAAAACTTGGTAGTAGCGTTTATGACATTTAATGGTTATAACTATGAAGATGCCGTAATACTTAATGAAAGACTAGTAAAAGAAGATGTTTATACATCAGTTCATATTGAAAGTTATTCTATTCAATGTAGAGATACAAAATTAGGACCTGAGGAAATAACTCGTGATATTCCTAATATATCAGAAGATGCTAGAAAAAATCTTGATGCAGATGGAATTGTTAGAATAGGAACTGAAGTAAGAGAAAACGATATATTAGTTGGTAAGGTTACACCAAAAGGAATGGTAGAACTTACTGCTGAAGAAAAATTATTACATGCTATATTTGGTGAAAAAACAAGAGAAGTTCGTGACACATCACTACGTGTTCCACATGGTGGAGATGGAATTGTACACGATATAAAAATATATACAAAGAAAGATAATGATGAACTTGCTAGTGGAGTAAGTAAAGAAATAAGAGTATATATTGCTCAAAAGAGAAAAATACAAGTAGGAGATAAAGTTGCGGGTCGTCATGGTAATAAGGGTGTAGTTTCACTTGTATTACCTCAAGAAGATATGCCTTATTTACCAGATGGTACTCCAGTTGATATTGTACTAAACCCATTAGGTGTTCCATCTCGTATGAATTTAGGTCAAGTACTTGAATTACACTTAGGTATGGCTGCTAAAAAATTAGGAGTTTATTGTTCTACACCTGTATTTGATGGTGCTAGTATGAAGGATATTTCCGAGATGATGAAGGAAGCAGGACTAGATGCAGATGGTAAAACTGTATTATATGATGGTAGAACAGGTGAACCATTTGATTCAAGAGTCAGTGTTGGTGTAATGTATATGATTAAACTAGATCACATGGTTGATGATAAGTTACATGCACGTGCAACAGGACCATATTCATTAGTTACTCAACAGCCACTTGGTGGTAAAGCACAATTTGGTGGACAAAGATTTGGTGAAATGGAAGTTTGGGCACTTGAAGCTTATGGAGCTGCTAATGTACTTCAAGAAATAATGACATTTAAATCAGATGATGTTGTCGGAAGAGTTAAGGCATATGAAGCTATAGTTAAAGGAAATAAAGTAGAAGCCTCAGGAGTTCCAGAAAGTTTTAGAGTTTTAGTTAAAGAACTTCAAGCATTAGGTCTTGATATTTCAATGATTTCTGAAGATGGAAAAGAAATAGGAATTACTGAACTTGAAAAAGAAGATAACCAAGATACAACTGCATTATCTATAGATGAACTTGAAATAAAAGATATAAAGAAAAATAATTTAGATGATATATTGTCTAATGAAGACGAAACAAATGAAGAGACATATGAAGAAATAAATGAAAATGAATTTAGCGAAAAAGAGGAGGATGAAGAATAATGGATGTTAGTAAATTTGATGGATTAAGAATATCTATTGCTTCTCCTGAAAAGATTCGTGAATGGTCTCATGGTGAAGTAAAAAAACCTGAAACTATAAATTATCGTACTTTAAAACCAGAAAGAGATGGATTATTTTGTGAAAAAATATTTGGTCCAACTAAAGATTATGAATGTTCTTGTGGAAAATATAAAAGACTAAGATATAAAGATATAGTTTGTGATAGATGTGGAGTAGAAGTTACTAAGGCAAAAGTACGTCGTGAACGTATGGGTCATATAGAACTTGCAACACCAGTATCACATATATGGTTCTTTAAAGGAGTTCCATCTCGTATGGGATTAGTACTTGATATGTCTCCAAGAGACTTAGAAGAAGTATTATACTTTGTTAGTTATGTAGTAATTAATCCAGGTAATGCTCCTTTAGAGAAAAAACAAACTTTATCTGATAAAGAATACAGAATATATTACGAAAAATATGGCGATGGTTTTGAAGCAGGTATGGGTGCTGAAGCTATTAAAAAATTATTAAAAGAAGTAAATATACAAGAAGAAATAGATAAAATTCAAATAGAACTTGAAAATGCTCAAGAACAAAAGAGAGTAAGATTACTTAAAAGACTTGAAATATTAGATGCATTTAGAGAATCAGGAAATAAACCTGAATGGATGATATTAGATTGTATTCCAGTAATTCCACCAGATTTAAGACCTATGATTCAACTTGATGGTGGTAGATTTGCTACATCAGATTTAAATGATTTATATAGAAGGGTTATTAATCGTAATAATCGTTTAAAAAAATTATTAGAACTTGGCGCACCATCTATAATTGTTCAAAATGAAAAACGTATGCTTCAAGAAGCAGTAGATGCATTATTTGATAATGGACGCCGTGGTAGAAATGTTACAGGGCCATCAAATAGAGCATTAAAGTCATTAAGTAGTATGCTTAAAGGTAAACAAGGAAGATTTAGACAAAATTTACTTGGTAAACGTGTTGATTATTCTGGACGTTCAGTTATAGTTGTTGGTCCATCACTTAAGATGTATCAATGTGGTATACCAAAAGAGATGGCACTTGAATTATTTAAGCCACATGTAATACGTGGACTTGTAGAAAAAGAAATAGTTCATAACATTAAATCAGCTAAAAAGATGATTGAAAATCAAGATGATAGAGTATGGGATATAGTTGAGGAAGTAATTAAGGAACATCCAGTATTACTAAATCGTGCTCCTACATTACATAGACTTGGTATTCAAGCATTTGAACCTAAGTTAATAGATGGTAAAGCAATTAGACTTCATCCACTTGTATGTCCAGCATTTAATGCAGACTTTGATGGTGACCAAATGGCAGTTCATGTACCATTGTCAGAAGAAGCAAAAGCTGAGGCAAGAATTCTTATGTTAGGTGCTAATAACATACTTAAACCATCAGATGGAAAACCAATAGTTACACCAGCACAAGATATGGTTTTAGGTAATTATTACTTAACTATGGAAAAAGAAAATGAAGATGAAGGTAGAGTTTTCAAAAATGCAAATGAAGCATTAATGGCATATGAAAGAAGAGAAATTGATTTACATACAAGAATAGTAGTTCCTGTTAAATCATTTAAACATAAAATATTTACAGATAGCCAAAGAGAAAAATATTTAATAACTACTGTTGGTAAATTAAAATTAAACGAAGTATTACCAGATGCTTATCAATATATAAATGATGGAAGTAAGGAAAATATTGAAAAAATAACTCCTAGTAAATTCTTTGCTGAAAAAGGAACAAACTTTAAAGAATTTATTAAAAACTTGCCTTTATCAGAACCTATAGGTAAAAAAGGATTACAAAATATAATTGCGCAAGTATTTAAAAGATATAAAACAACAGAAACATCTATAATGCTTGATAAGTTAAAAGATTTAGGATTTAAATATTCTACAATTTCTGGTATTACTATGTCAGCATTTGATATTGTAACAAGTGAAAATAAAGATAAAATAATTATTGAAGGTAAGAAGAAAGTAGAACAAATTGGTAAACAATATAAAAGAGGTTTAATAACTGAACAAGAAAGATATGAAAGAGTTTTAGATGTATGGAACGATGCAAATGAAGAAATAAAGGATGAACTAAATGAAATATCACAAGAAAATAAAGAAAATCCAATATTTATAATGATGAATTCAGGTGCTCGTGGTAGTATTGAACAGTTTAGACAACTTGCAGGTATGCGTGGATTAATGGCTAGACCAAATGGTCAAACTATCGAAATTCCTATATTTTCTAACTTTACAGAAGGTCTTTCTGTATCTGAATATTTCTTATCTACACATAGTGCGCGTAAAGGAAATGTTGATACAGCATTAAAAACAGCAAACTCTGGTTATTTAACTAGACGTTTAGTTGATGTAGTTCAAGATGTAATTGTTAAAGAACATGATTGTGGAACTATACAAGGTGTTGTAGTAGAAGCATTTATTAATGAAAAAGATGGAAATGTTATAGAATCACTTTCTGAACGTATCACTGGAAGATATACAAATAAAAAAGTAATCAATCCTGAAACTAAGGAAGTTATTATAGATAAAAATGAATTAATAACTGAACAGATTGCAGATAAAATAGAAAAAGCAGGAATAAAATCTGTAGAAATAAGAACAACATTAACTTGTAAGACAGAAAATGGAGTATGTCAAAAATGTTATGGACGTAATCTTGCAACATCCAATGTTGCTGAAATTGGTGAAGCAGTTGGTATTATGGCTGCACAATCAATTGGAGAACCAGGTACACAATTAACAATGCGTACATTCCATACTGGTGGTGTTGCTTCTAGTGAAGATATAACTCAAGGTCTTCCTCGTGTAGAAGAATTATTTGAAGCAAGAACTCCAAAAGTAAAAGCAACAGTAGCAGAAATAAATGGTAAGATTACAAATATAGAAAATCAAAATGGTAAATTTAAAATTAGTATTACAAATGATAAGGAAACAAGAGAACAAACTACAAATTATGGTGTAAAACTTCGTGTACAAGTAGGAGATGAAGTAAAAGCAGGTGATAGATTAAATGAGGGATCAATAAGTCCTAAAGAATTACTTGCTGTAACAGATCCTATTACAGTACAAAATTACATAGTACAAGAAGTACAAAATGTATATCGTTCTCAAGGTGTTGATATAGCAGATAAGCATATAGAGATAATTGTTCGTAAGATGATTTCAAGAATGAGAATTGTTGATTCTGGTGATACAACATTATTAGTAGGTAAAGTTGTTTCATTAAATAAATTTACTGAAGAAAATAAGAAAGTTATTTTACAAGGTAAAAAACCAGCAACAGCAAGACCATTAATGTTAGGTATTACTAAAGCATCTTTGGAAACAGATTCATTCTTATCAGCTGCATCTTTCCAAGAAACAACTAGAATATTGACTGATGCCGCAATAAAAGGTAAAGTTGATAAATTAGAAGGATTAAAAGAAAATGTTATTATTGGTAAATTAATCCCAGCAGGAACAGGTGTAAGAAAATATGCTAATACTAAGTTTACATTAGAAAAAGAATTCTATGATGAAGAACCACTTGACGTTTTAGAAGAAGAATTATTATAATTCTTCTTTTTTTTCTTTTACTATGATATAATTAACTATAGATAAGGAGGAAATTTATGTTTTGTAGTAAATGTGGAACTAAATTAGAAAAAGGTGCTGAATTTTGCTCTGAATGTGGTGCATCTTTAAAAAGTGATGAAGTAAAAGTAACTGAAAATCAAAGTAGTGGATCATCATTTGGTTGGGGAGTACTTGGGTTTTTTGTACCTTTAGCAGGTTTAATATTATTTATAATGTGGAGAAAAGAAAGATCAAATGATTCTAAAGCAGCTGGTATAGGAGCTTTAATTTCTACCATATTATCAATAATAATTTACATAATATATATTGTATTTTTATTTAATTCTATACGTAATGGTATAAATACAGGAATATATTATTAAAATCTTCTTATGAAGATTTTTTTTTTTGTTTATGTTATAATATATTTCAGGTGATTTACATGAATGAAGTTATTAATTTTTTAAACAATTATTTAGAAGATGACGATGTAGTTGTATGTGCTACTTCAGGTGGTGTAGATTCTATGTTTCTTTTAGATATTTTAATTAATTATAATAAAAATATAAAAATAATATGTGCACATGTAAATCATAATTTAAGAGAAGAAAGTTATGAAGAATATGAATTTGTAAAAGACTATTGTAATAGTAAAAATATTATATTTGAAGGCACAATATTTGACAAAAATATAGAAGGTAATTTAGAATCAGAATTTAGGAAAAAAAGATATAAATTTTTTGAAGATATTGTAAAAAAGTATAATGCTAAATATTTATTTACTGCTCATCATGGTGATGATTTAATTGAAACAATATTAATGAGAATTACAAGAGGATCTACTATAGAGGGATATTTAGGATTTGATAAGGTAACAGAAAAAGAAAATTATAAAATTCTTAGACCTTTGATTTTCTTAAGTAAAGACCAAATATATGAATATGCTAAAGAAAAAAATATTGAATATAGAGAAGATAAAACAAATCAAAGTGATAAATATACAAGAAATAGATATAGAAAATATATATTACCTAAATTAAAAGAAGAAAATAAAAATGTGCATAGTAAGTTTTTAAAATTTAGTGAAGAACTAAACAATAGTAAAAAATTTATTTCTAATTATGTATCTAATGTTGTTGATATAAATTATATTAATAATAGACTTGATTTAGAAAAAATAAAAAATGAAGATGACTTTATTATTAGAAAAATTTTGTATGAAATTATAAAAAGTATATATGATAATAATATAAATTTATTTACAGATAATATATTAGATGAAGTATTAAAAATTATTAAATCACCAAAACCTAATTTACAAATAGATTTACCACTTGGTAAAATAGCTATAAAAAAATATAATTTCTTAGAATTTAAAGAAAAAACTAGTGGTACTGATTACAAAATAGAGATAAAAGATGTAGTAACTAAAATACCAACAGGTTATATAAAAAAGTTAGTTGATACAAGTTTAACTAGTAATTTTGTCTGCCATATTAATAGTAAAGATATTAAGTTACCTTTATATGTTAGAAATAGAAAAGATGCAGATTATATGGAAGTATTAGGTTTAAATGGTAAGAAAAAAATTAAAGATATTTTTATTGATGAAAAAATAGAAAAAGATATAAGAGATATTTATCCAATAGTAGTAGATAGTGATGATAATATAATTTGGATTCCAGGTTTAAAAAAATCTAAATATAATAGTTTAAAAAGCAAAAAGTATGATATAATATTATGGTATACAAAGGAGGAAAATAATGAATAAAAATATAAAAAGAACAATTAGTCCATACTTAGCACTAATATTTATAATAGCAGTTGTATATTTAATTAGTGGAATGGGAAGTAAAGTAAATAAATTAACATATTCAGAATTTCAAAAGAACTTAAGTAATAATAAAGTTGTTGAATTAAGTATTTCTCCAAATTCTGAAGGTTCAACATATAATATTGAAGGAAAATTAAAGGGATATGATAAAAATGAATATTTTTATGTTGTTGCACCTTTAAGTGATGATACACTAAATTATATTAATAAGATGCAAGAAAAAAATAAATTTGCTTTAGAAGTATCAGCAGATCCAGCATCAAGTACATTTATGAAATTTATTGTTAATGTTTTACCATATATATTAATTGGAGGACTTTTAATTTGGTTTTTCAATAAACAAGTAAGTAATAATAACAAATCAATGGATTTTGGTAAAAGTAGAGCTAAACTTCAAGAAGATAAAAATAAAGTAACATTTAAAGATGTTGCAGGTTTATCTGAAGAAAAAGAAGAATTAGAAGAATTAATAGAATTCTTAAAGGATCCAAAGAAATTTACAAAGATGGGTGCAAGAATACCAAAAGGTGTATTACTAGTTGGTCAACCAGGTACAGGTAAAACATTACTTGCAAAAGCAGTTGCAGGAGAAGCAAATGCACCATTTTACTTTATTAGTGGTTCAGACTTTGTTGAATTATTTGTAGGTATTGGTGCATCACGTGTTCGTGATATGTTTAGACAAGCAAAACAAACAGCACCATGCTTAATATTTATTGATGAAATAGATGCCGTTGGTAGACAAAGAGGAACAGGTCTTGGTGGAGGACATGATGAAAGAGAACAAACTTTGAACCAATTATTAACTGAAATGGATGGTTTTGGTAGAAATGAAGGAATTATTATAATAGCAGCAACTAATAGACCAGATGTACTTGATCCTGCTTTACTTAGACCAGGAAGATTTGATAGACAAATTACAGTATCTTTACCAGATGCAAAAGGTAGAGAAGAGATATTAGAAGTGCATGCTAGAGATAAAATATTATCTAAGGATGTTAAACTTTCTTATATTGCAAAAAGAACTGTAGGATTTTCAGGAGCAGATCTAGAAAATTTATTAAATGAAGCAGCATTACTTGCAGTAAGAAGAGGAAAAAATGAAATAACAATGTCTGAAATAGATGAGGCTCAAGATAGAGTAATTGCTGGACCAGCAAAAAAATCTCGTAAATATACAGAACATGAGAAAAAAGTAGTAGCTTATCATGAAGCAGGACATGCGGTTGTAGGTATTAAATTAGATGGAGCAAATGATGTTCAAAAAATTACTATAATACCAAGAGGAGTCGCAGGTGGATATAACTTAATGCTTCCAAAGGAAGAAACTTATATGTCTACTAAAAATGAGTTACTTGAAAGTATAAGTGGATTCTTAGGAGGAAGAGTTGCTGAAGAATTAATATTTAATGAAGTAACAACAGGAGCACATAATGACTTTGAAAGAGCAACTAAAATAGCAAGATCAATGGTTACAGAATATGGTATGAGTTCACTTGGACCTGTACAATTTGAACATCAAGAATCAAGTGTATTCTTAGGTAGAGATTATAATAAAAGTAGAAACTTTTCAGATGCAGTTGCGCTTGAAATAGATGAAGAAGTTAGAAAGATAATTTCTGAACAATATGAAATAACAAAGAAGATTATAAGTGAAAACAGAGATTTACTTGATTTAATTGCTAATGCATTATTAAAATATGAAACTATTACTAAAGAACAAATTGATTATTTAGTAGAACATGGTAAGATGCCAGAAGAAGATAATGAGAAAAAAGAAGAGACTTTATCTGAATTAAAAGAAGAAGCAAAAGAATTAGGTATAAAAGGTTACTCAAAATTAAATAAAGAAGAACTTGAAAAAATAATAAATGAAAAAAAGAATAATGAATAAAACCTAACATAGTGTTAGGTTTTAAATTTATAAATAATAATATAATATTTTTCATATTTTTTCATATAATTAAAGGAAAATCGCATAAAAATATTGACTTTTAAGTATTAAAAGTGTTATATTATTATTGCTGATTAAATGAAGTTTTGTATTATTACAAAACTTTAATTTAGGAAAATTATGATACACCAGGTTGTGTGTAAAAGAAAGGAGTTTTAAAATGGCTACAATTAACCAATTGGTAAGAAAAAATCGTCAAAAGAAAACTAGAAAGAGTAAATCACCAGTTTTAGGAGTAAGATTAAATAGTTTAACTAAAAAAACTACAAATACAGCATCTCCTCAAAAACGTGGAGTATGTACTCGTGTTGGAACAAAGACACCTAAAAAGCCAAACTCAGCTCTTCGTAAATATGCTCGTGTAAGACTAAGTAATGGTAAAGAAATAGATGCTTATATTCCAGGAGAAGGACATAACTTACAAGAACATAGTGTTGTTTTAGTTCGTGGAGGACGTGTTAAGGACCTTATCGGTGTTCGTTATCATATAATTCGTGGAACTTTAGATACAGCAGGAGTTCAAGATAGAAAACAAGGTCGTTCAAAATATGGTGCTAAAAAACCAAAATCTAAATAAGAAAGGAGATAGAAAATGAGAAAAAGACGTGCAGTTAAAAGAGACGTTTTAGCAGATCCTCTATATAACTCTAAAGTTATAACTAAGCTTATCAATCAAATTATGCTTGATGGTAAAAGAGGAAAGGCACAAAAAATTGTATATAATGCTTTTGATTTAATTAAAGATAAAGTAAATGAAAATCCAATGGATGTATTTAACAAAGCAATGGAAAACATTACTCCATCATTAGAAGTTAAATCAAGAAGAGTTGGTGGTGCAAATTACCAAGTGCCAGTAGAAGTTAGAGCTGAAAGAGCTCAAGCGTTAGCACTTCGTTGGCTTGTAAATGCTACAAGAAGTAGAAGTGGTAAATCTATGGCTGAAAAATTAGCAAATGAAATAATAGATGCTTCAAATGAAACAGGAGCAACATTTAAGAAAAAAGAAGATACACATAGAATGGCAGAGGCTAACAAAGCATTTGCTCATTATAGATGGTAGGAAAGGATATAATTATGGCTCGTGAATATAGTTTAGAGAAAACACGTAATTTTGGTATAATGGCACATATAGATGCTGGTAAAACTACTACTACTGAAAGAATTCTATTTCATACTCATAAAATTCATAAAATTGGTGAAACACACGATGGTGCTTCTCAAATGGACTGGATGGAACAAGAGCAAGAACGTGGTATAACTATTACATCAGCTGCAACTACTGCATATTGGAAAGGTTATAGATTAAATATAATTGATACACCAGGTCACGTAGATTTTACTGTTGAAGTTTCAAGATCACTTCGTGTACTTGATGGTTCTGTTGCTTTACTTGATGCTCAAGCAGGAGTTGAACCTCAAACAGAAACTGTTTGGAGACAGGCTTCAGAATTTAGTGTTCCTCGTATAATCTTTGCAAATAAAATGGATAAAGTAGGCGCAGATTTTGAATATACATTAAAATCAATTAAAGATCGTTTAGGAGTAAATGCTAAACCAATTGAATGGCCAATAGGTACAGCAGATGAATTTGATGGTATTATAGATTTAGTTTCAATGAAAGCTTATCATTATGATGGTAAACCTGAAGAAGAACCACAAGAAATCGAAATACCAGAAGATTTAAAACAAGTTGCTGAAGAGAAACGTGCAGATTTAATTGAAGCAGTTGCTGAATATGATGAAAGTGTTATGGAAAAATACCTAGAAGGAGAAGAATTAACAATCGAAGAAATAAAGAAATGTATTCGTAAAGGTACACTTGCAGCAGAATTCTTCCCAGTTATGTGTGGAACTGCTTATGGAAATAAAGGTGTTAAATTATTACTTGATGCTGTTATTGATTATTTACCAGCACCAACTGATATTTCATCTATAAAAGGTGTAGATAAAGATGGTAACGAGGTTTTAAGACATCCATCTGATTCAGAACCATTTAGTGCATTAGCATTTAAAGTTATGACTGATCCATATGTAGGTAAATTAACATTCTTCAGAGTATACTCTGGACAATTATCAAGTGGTTCATATGTATTAAATGCTACAAAGAATTCTAAAGAAAGAGTTGGACGTATACTTCAGATGCATGCTAATACTAGAACTGAAATAACAGAAGTTTATACAGGTGATATAGCAGCAGCAGTAGGACTTAAGAATACTACTACTGGAGATACACTTTGTGATGAAAAACATCCATGTATTCTTGAATCAATGGAATTCCCAGAACCAGTTATTGAATTAACTGTAGAACCTAAATCAAAAGGTGATCAAGATAAGATGGCATTAGCTTTACAAAAATTGGCAGAAGAAGATCCAACATTTAGAGCGTCAACAAATCCAGAAACAGGTCAAACAATAATCGCTGGTATGGGAGAACTTCACTTAGATATTATTGTTGATAGAATGAAAAGAGAATTTGGTGTAGAAGCAAATATAGGTCAACCACAAGTTTCTTATCGTGAAACAATTACTCAAGCAGGTGATTGCGAAGGTAAGTATATTAAACAATCTGGTGGACGTGGACAATATGGACATGTTTGGGTTAAATTTGAACCTAATCCAGATAAAGGTTATGAATTTGTAGATGCAATTGTTGGTGGTGTTGTTCCAAGAGAATATATACCAGTAACAGATAAGGGATTACAAGAAGCAATGGAAACAGGTATTCTTGCAGGATTCCCAATGATAGATGTAAAAGCAACATTATTTGATGGTTCATATCACGATGTTGACTCATCTGAAATGGCATTTAAAATAGCGGCATCTATGGCATTAAAAGAAGCTAAAAATAAATGTAAACCAGTACTTCTAGAACCTATAATGAAAGTTAATGTAATAGTTCCAGAAGAATATTTAGGTAATGTTATGGGAGATATTTCTTCAAGAAGAGGTAAACCAATGGGACAAGAATCAAGAGGTAATGCATTATCAATTGATGCTATGGTACCACTTGCTGAAATGTTTGGATATGTAACATCTCTTAGATCTAATACTCAAGGTAGAGGACAATTTACTATGACATTTGATCACTATGAAGAAGTTCCAAGAAATATTACAGAAGAAATTATTAAAAAAACTGGTAAAAATTAGTATATAAATAAGAATAATACTTGATATTTTTTCAAGAATTAGATAAAATAGTTTTGTACATTAAAAAAGGAGGAAAATAAAATGGCAAAAGAAAAATTTAACCGTGGGAAACCACATGTTAACATTGGTACAATTGGACACGTAGACCATGGTAAAACAACATTAACTGCTGCTATCACTAAAAGACAAGCAGAAAAAGGTTATGCAAAATTTGAAGATTATGCAGACATTGATAAAGCTCCAGAAGAAAGAGAACGTGGTATAACAATCAATACTGCACACGTTGAATATGAAACAGACAAACGTCACTATGCACACGTTGACTGTCCAGGACACGCTGATTATGTTAAAAACATGATCACTGGTGCTGCTCAAATGGATGGTGCAATACTAGTTATTGCTGCAACTGATGGTGCTATGGCACAAACAAGAGAACATATCTTACTTGCTGGTCAAGTTGGTGTTCCAAAAATGGTTGTATTCATAAACAAATGTGATATGGTTGATGATCAAGAAATGTTAGACCTTGTTGAAATGGATGTTAGAGATTTATTAAATCAATATGGATTTGATGGAGATAATACACCATTCATATTTGGTTCAGCATTAAAAGCTCTTGAAGGAGATGCTCAATATCAAGAAAAAATCGACGAATTATTAAATGCAGTTGATGAATGGATTCCAACTCCTGAAAGAGATACAGCAAAACCATTCTTAATGAGTATTGAAGATGTATTCACTATTACAGGACGTGGAACAGTTGTTACAGGACGTGTTGAAAGAGGTCAATTAAAACTTAATGATGAAGTTGAAATCGTTGGTCTTCATGATACTAAGAAAACTGTTGTAACAGGTATTGAAATGTTCCGTAAACAATTAGACTATGCTGAAGCTGGTGATAACGCAGGTGTATTACTTCGTGGTATTGCTAGAGAAGAAGTACAACGTGGTCAAGTTCTTGCTAAACCAGGTACAGTTACTCCACATACTACATTTGAATGTGAAGTATATGTATTAAGCAAAGAAGAAGGTGGAAGACATACTCCATTCTTCACAAATTATCGTCCACAATTCTATTTCAGAACTACTGACGTTACAGGTGTTGTAACATTACCAGAAGGAACTGAAATGGTTATGCCAGGTGATAATGTTAAGTTACATGTTGAATTAATTGCTCCTATCGCTCTAGAAGAAGGAACTAAGTTCTCTATTCGTGAAGGTGGTAGAACAGTTGGTGCTGGTATCGTAACTAAAATTGATAAATAAAAATTAAGAAAGTAGTAATACTTTCTTTTTTTGACATTTAATTATTAAGTATATATAATATATAAAAGAAAGGATTATAATATGGAAAAAGATTTTGTTAATGAAATGAATTTTGATTTAGTAAATAAGTATAGTAAACCTTTTGTTATTACATTTATAGGATTACCTGGATGTGGCAAAACTCAATTAGCTAGGATATTATCTAAGAAATTAAAAATCTTCTTATTAAGCAATGATTATATTAGAAATTATTATTACCAGTTAACGCAAGATTATAGTGAAGAAAAACGTTTAGAAATACAAGATAAAGTTGAAAAAATTAATAAAGAAAGATTAAAAAAAATAATAGATAATAAAGTATCATTTGTATTTGATAAGTGTTTTAATAAAAAAAAAGATTATGATAAATTAAATGAATTATTAGGTAATAATTATGATGTTATAAAGATAAAAATAAATTCAAATGATGAAGATAATATAAATAATATAATTAATACAAAAATGGATTATACTAAAATTTATGAAGGTGTAATAGGTGATAATGTAGAATATTTAAGTTCTTTTTCTAAGGAAGATTACTATAATATCAAAGAAAGAATTCCTATATCACTTGATGATTCATATGCTGATTATATAATTAATAACAGGAATGATATTTTAGTAGTAGTTGATGAAATAAAATCGAATATAAAAAAATAAGAGTTACATACTCTTATTTTTTAAGCAATAGGTTGTTTTAACCAATTTCTAATTGGGTTAAATTTATTAAATCTTTTGTATTTACCTTTATTAATAACAAGTGTAAATTCACCTATATATTCTTCAATGTCAGAGGCAAAACCTAGTTTAAATTTTGTTAATCCATAATATGGATTATTAGTATTATTAAAATCACCAGATATACCATTTAAATGCATTCTAGTATATCCTTCACGCCTATATTTTTCAATAATTTGAAATTTTGCATAATGATTTGGACAATAATTTTTAAACTCTTGTTTAAATCCATCAATTAAGAAAAATATTTCATTATTATACTTAATAATAGCATTCGCACCAATAATTACTCCGCTTGGATATTGTTTATATAAATTAGTTGCGTTTATTATATTTTGCTTACAATTATTTAATAGCATATCTGAATTCATTTTTCTTTTTATAATATTAGATGTATTATTATCATTAATATTTTCTTCAAGTTCATGATTTATTTCATTATTTCTTTGTTCTTCTTCTTCGAATGCCTTTTGACTTTTCTCAATATAATTTGCAGTATTTAACATTGAAAAATAAATTTCAAACATATCTTTTTTTCCAAGAATTTCCATCATGTCTAAATAATAATTTAATTTTCTAGAATGTTTTTTATCAATCAATGTATAAAATTGTTTAACTGAATCAGGAGTACCTTTGACAACTTCAATACCCATTTTTTCTGCTTTCCTTATCTTATTTCTAATTTGTTTATTATATTTCAAAAATAAATTTTCTTCAGAATTTGTTGTTATTACAGCATTCCATCTAGGTTTCATATTTTCAAAATTAAGATTAAAACCATTGTGTTCATAGCCAAGTTCTAATAATTTATTAACAATATTTGAATTATCAATTGATCCATTTTCATTACCTTTTTTATCTCTAGATTTATTTATTATATATGGATCTATTTTAACAAACATAAAGTTTCTTTTATTTAAAAATTCTTTCAATAATTTAGTAAAAGTTTCTAGTAATTCAAAGTCATTGAAGTCTATTAAATATCCTCTTGGGCAATATCCCCACTTATAACCGAATAAAACTTTATCAATAAGAATTAATGTTGCTGCCTTAATATTTCCTGATTCGTCTTTAAGAGCTAAATAATAATCATCAAAAGAATGTCTATCCATAAGCATACCATAACTAGAAGTCTGATAAAAATTCTTAGATGGATGATTTTCTGCATAATTATCAAATTCTTCTTTTGTTATTTGAACTATTTCCATAAGCAAGACTCCTTTACTTATTTATTATAACATATTTCATAAATTTATTATACTGTTATTTTACAATAAAAAATTTAAATTTAATATATTAGAATAAAAAAGGTGTATAATTATATATAGGAGATGATTTGATGAGTAAAATTATCGATGTAAAAGCGAGAGAAATATTAGATTCAAGGGGAAATCCAACAATTGAGGTTGATGTATTAACAGAAAACGGCGCATTTGGAAGAGCAAGTGTTCCAAGTGGTGCTTCAACAGGTAGTAATGAAGCATTAGAATTAAGAGATAACGATAATAGATTTTTAGGTAAGGGTGTATTAAAAGCAGTTAATAATGTAAGAGATAAAATTTCTAAAGAATTAATTGGTATGGAAGTAGAAGACCAAAAAGAAATAGATCAGATGATGATTATACTTGATGGTACTAAAAATAAAAGTAATTTAGGTGCGAATGCAATGCTTGCAGTTTCACTTGCTTGCTTAAAAGCAGCAGCAAATGAAAATAATCAAGAATTATATGAATATGTTGGTAATGGTAAAGATTTACCTTATCCAATGATGAATATATTAAATGGTGGAGCACATGCAGATAATATGTTAGATTTTCAAGAATTTATGATTATTCCACAAAATAAAGAATTTAAAGAAAGGATTAGAATAGGCGCTGAAGTATTTCATAATTTAAAAAAAGTATTAAAACAAAAAGGATATAATACATCAGTAGGCGATGAAGGAGGTTTTGCTCCCAATTTATCTACAAATGAAGAAGCACTTGATTATATAGTTGAAGCAATAAAACAAGCGGGATATAAACCTGGAAAAGATGTAAAACTTGCACTTGATGTTGCAGCATCTGAATTTTATAATCCTGATGACAATATGTATGAATTTTCTAATGGTCAAAAAATGTCTACTGAAGAAATGATTTCATATTATGAAAATTTAGTTTTAAAATATCCTATAGTTTCTATTGAAGATCCTTTAGTTGAATCTGATTTTGAAGGTTTCTCTAAATTAACAAAAAAAATTGGAGAAAAAGTTCAACTTGTAGGTGACGATTATTTTGTTACTAATAAAGAATTACTACAAAGGGGAATACAAGAAAAAGCAGGTAATGCAATACTTATTAAATTAAATCAAATTGGTACTGTTAGTGAAGCATTTGAAACAATAAAACTTGCTAAAGATAAAGGATATAAAACTATTATTTCTCATAGAAGTGGAGAAACGGAAGATACGTTTATTTCAGATTTGGCGGTAGGATTATCACTAGGTCAAATAAAAACAGGATCTTTATCTAGAACAGATAGAGTATGTAAATATAACAGACTTATTAGAATTGAAGAACAATTAAACGATTAATATAATATTTTGTCCAATTTATTAATATACTTATTTAGAAGGTGATATTTTGGACGGAATATTTTTTTTAGTATTAGCGTTTTTAACAATCTATACAAGTATTAAATTATCTTTTTATGGTGATGTTCTTGCTAAAGAATCAAAAATAGGCGCAGCATTTGTAGGTGGACTTTTAATCGCATCAATAACCAGTCTTCCTGAATTTGTAACATCTATTTCAGCAGTTGTAATTGATAACCCTACATTATCATTTGGTGATATAGTTGGTAGTAATATGTTTAATATATTTGTACTTGCAGTTTATAATATATATTTCTTTAAATCTAATTTTTTTAGAAATACATCTAAAAGATATTTAATAGAATGTATAATTTTACTTACTGATTACTTATTTATAGTTTTAGGTTGCCATAACATATTAGTTAATGTAGTATCTATAATATTATTTTTTGCGTACATAGTATATACATATTTTGTATTTAAATCTGATAAAGAAGAAGATAAACAAATAGAGAAAAAAACAAAACACATAGTATTAAAATTTATAATAACTGCAGTATTTATGGTGTTTTTAAGTGTACTTTTAACATATCAAGCAGATAAAATATCTCATTTATATCCTAAATTTTCATCTAGTTCTATAGGTGCAATGCTTCTTGGAATAACTACTAGTCTTCCAGAAGTAGTAACAACATTTGCACTTTTAAAATTAAATAACTTTGATATGGCTACATCTAATATGCTTGGTAGTAATATATTTAATTTTTTAGTACTTGCAATATCAGATTTATTTATAAAAGATAATTATATTTATAATTATTCAGATAAATTTAGCATGTTTTATGTATTTGGTGGAATATTAATTACAATATTATTTACTTTATCAATAATATCTAAATCAAGTAATAAAATATTTTATATAGTAGTATCTTGGATAATGATAATAACTTATTTAATAGTATGGTATTTGCAATTTGTATAAAATATGATAAAATATTATTACAGAAGTGGAGGCAAAATATATGGACGTAGTATTATTAGTAATTTCTGTTTTATTAATAACAGTTGTATTATTACAAAGTGGTAAAGCTGAAAGTGCATCAAATATAATGATGGGTGGTAATGCAGAATTATTTGCTCAAAGAAAAGAACGTGGTTCTGAATTATTTCTAAGTAGATTGACATTTATTTTAGGATTAGTATTTTTTGTTATTTGTTTAGTATTATCTTTAATGTAAAAAGACTAATGAGGTCTTTTTATTTTACTAGTGGAGGATTATATGAAAGAAGAAATAATTGAGTTATTAAAAAAAGAGAAAAAAGCATTGTCTGCAATAGAAATAAGTGATAAATTAAATTTAAAAACAGTAGATGGATTAACTGAAATATTAACTGAATTAAGAAATTTAGAAGAAGAATATATAGTATATAGATCTAATAAAGATAAATATATGCTTTTTGAAAGTAGTCATTTATTAAAGGGAAGACTATCTGTTAATAAAAAAGGATTTGGATTTGTTATTATAGATGGACAAGACGATATTTATGTGGATGAAAAAAATATGAATGGTGCATTAAATAATGATCTAGTTGTAGTAGAACCTTTAATAGATTCTAAAGGAAGAAAAGAATGTAGAATTGTAAAAGTATTAAAAAAAGAAAATACATTAATTGTTGGTGAATATAAGATAATAGATGATACTCCACACTTTATTCCAGATGATGATAAATTAAAACTAGAAATAATTCTTGATAATAAAGATTTAGATAATCTAGTTGATGGTCATAAAATACAAGTTAGTATCGTAAAAGAACTTGGTAAATATAACTATTTAGCACAGGTTGTAAAAGTAATTGGTCACAAAAATGATCCTGGCGTAGATATTTTATCTATAGTATATAACCATGGCATTAATGATGTATTTTCCGAAAGTGTTATGAAAGAAGTAGAAGAAATTCCATCTGAAGTAAATGAGTCTGACAAACAAGGAAGAGTTGACTTAACTAATGAAGTAATATTTACTATTGATGGGGATGATACTAAAGATATAGATGATGCAATATCTATCAAGAAAAAAGGTAATAATTATATACTAGGGGTACACATTGCAGATGTTTCATATTATGTAAAAGAAGGTAGTGAATTATATAAAGAAGCATACGATAGAGCAACTAGTGTTTATTTAGTAGACAGAGTAATACCTATGCTTCCACATAAATTATCAAATGGAATATGTTCTTTAAATCCAAATGAAGAAAGACTTGCAATATCTTGTGTAATGGAAATAAATGAAGATGGTAAAGTAATATCACATGACATATTTGAAAGTGTAATTAAATCAAGAATTCAAATGACTTATAAAAAGGTTAATAAAATATTAAATGATGAAGAAATACCTGAAGGATATGAAGATTATGCTGATGATTTAAAATTAATGTATGAATTATCAACTATTTTAAGAAAATCAAAACTTAGTAAAGGGTACTTAGATTTTGATACAGATGAAGCAAAAATATTGGTAGATGAAAAAGGTAAACCATATGATGTAATTCTTAGAGATCGTGGTAAAGGTGAAAATCTAATTGAAGATTTTATGATTGCCGCTAATGAAACAGTTGCGCAGCATATATATTATATGGGCCTACCATTTGTATATCGTATTCATGAAGTACCAGATACAGAAAAAGTAGAGGAATTTTTAAATTCAATTAGTTTACTTGGCTACCAAATTAAAGGAGATAGAAACTTTAATTATCCTATATCAATGAAAAAACTACTTGATCAATTACGTGATAAAGAAGAGTTTTCAATACTTTCAACTTTGTTACTTAGATGTATGAAAAAAGCAGTATATAAAGAAGAAAATGTAGGACACTATGGACTTGCATCTAAATGTTATACTCATTTTACATCACCAATTAGGAGATTTCCTGATACTACAGTACATAATTTACTTAGAAAATATATATTTAATAAACCAAGTGATAAAGAATTATCTAGATTAATATCTTATTGGGAAGAAAATTTGCCAGCGCTTTGTGAACATGCATCAGAAAAAGAAAGAGAGTCTATTGAGTGTGAGAGAGATGTTGAATCTATGAAAATGGCAGAATATATGGAAAATCATATAGGTGAAGAATATGACGGAATAATTTCATCTATAATGAATTTTGGTATGTTCGTTCAATTAGATAATTTAATTGAAGGATTAGTACATATTTCAGAGTTAAAGGGTGATTACTATAATTTTGATGATACAACAAAAACATTAAGGGGAGAAAGAAAGGGAAAAATATATAAACTAGGTCAAAAAGTAAGAGTAAAAGTTATTAATGCATCAAAAGAAAATAGTATAATAGATTTTAACTTAGTAGAAAATTCAAATGGTGATAAAAATGGAAATAGTTAATAGAAAAGCAAGATATGATTATGAAATATTGGATAAATATGAAGCAGGTATAGTATTAACAGGAACAGAAATAAAATCTATTAGAAATGGTAATGCTAATTTAAAAGATAGTTATGCAGTTATAAAAAATAATGAGGTATTTTTACTTAATATGCATATATCTGAATATAAAGAAGGAAATATATTTAATCATGATGAAAATAGAACTAGAAAGTTATTGCTACATAAAAATGAAATAAAAAAAATTAATGATAAAATTTCTATAAAAGGATTAACTTTAGTTCCATTAAAATTATATTTTTCAAATGGTAAAGCAAAAATAGAACTTGCATTAGCAAGAGGTAAGCATACTTATGATAAAAAAGAAGTAATAAAACAAAGAGATATAGATAGAGAAATGAAAAAGTCAATTAGTGGTAAATATTAACTTTGACTTTTTCTTTTTATTATATTATAATTGTTAATCAGATGGGGCTGTATTTGGTTTCGACAGGAATATTTAGCTCTAAGTTGCAAGTCGAAGGCACTCGTTAAGTGCAAAATAAAAATAACTGGAAACAAAATTAAAAACGCATTTGCTTCACTATTCAGAAGTAATAGTGTTGCCTTAGCTGCTTAAGTCAGAAATGCAATTCTCTATTTTCTTTTCTTGCGTAGATTATAGGGGATTCATATTTAGCAAGATATATTATTACTTTGCTTAGTAGTAATAATGAACAATAATAAGCTTACTAATTTATAGGTTGTTAGTTACTTTTATAAATTAGGAATTTTATTAACTAACTAAACTTGTAGGTGCTTATTGTGATATATTTTTGGACAGGAGTTCGATTCTCCTCAGCTCCACCAGATTGATACCAAACTCGGACTTATATGGTTCGAGTTTTAAAATGTTTGAGTTTATGTTATAATTTTTATAGGTTGAATTGATGTAAATGTCAATATAGAAAACACACTTGTATATTGACAATCAATATGTGTATGAAAATAATTATGTGCTTTAAATATGGTATATTAAAATAATAAGGAAATAATTAAAAATAAGGAGTAATATTATGGAAAAAGATTTAACTATAATTATACCTACTTATAATGATACATTTGAAAAAATTACATGTACTTTAAATTCTATTGTTCAACAAAGTGATTATGATTTATCAAGATTAGAAGTTGTTATAGTGGATGATAGTTCTGCATATAAATTAATAGATTGGGATGAAGTAATCAAAACATATCCACAATTAAACATAAAATTTATTCAGCTTTCAGAAAATAAAGGTCCTGGAAATGCTAGACAAGTTGCGTTAGATAATTCAAATGGGAATTTTGTTTTCTTTCTGGATTGTGGAGATTCTTTATATAACTCTACGGTATTATCTATATTTAATGGTAAAAAATTAACTAATAGTGATATTATTTCAACGAAAATTTTTGATGAAGAAACTGGAAATAAAAGAAGAAGTTTTTTATTTAACAATGCATATATTTTTGGTATTTTTATTAAAAGACAATTTTTATTAATGAACAACATTAGATTTAGTGAGATTTTAAGGTGGGAAGAAGATAGCTTTTTTGAAGCAAAATTGAGATACTATTTACCAAGTGTAGAATCTGCTGGAATAATAGGTTACTCATATAATGTTGATTCCAATTCTATTACGAGAATAAATAATCATGAATATCAAAATGATTTCTTGGGTTTTAGTGCAATGGTAGTAAAAAGTATTTTATTATGTGATTTTTATAAAAAAGAGAGAAACTACAAAAAAATGGTGGACGAATCGATGGAGATTTTATCAATTTGTTATTCGAGATTTTATTCATACTTATATAAAGAGCAGAATATATCAAAACGAATGTCAAAGATATTATATTTATTAAGAATATTAATTGAGCAATGCGGATTGAATCTTATCACAGATAACGAAGAATTTATTACATTATTTATAAAAAATGTTTATAGAAAAAATTGTACAACACAAAATGATAAAGTTCCATATGATAAAATAAATGATTTTATGACTGTAATTGGTTCTTATGATAATTTGTATGATGACTATAATATAGACGGTACTAATATAACAATCAACGAACTTATTGGTAAAATTAGTAGTAAAAAAAATAATAATAAAAATATTAAATAAATATTATAAAATTATTTACAATTTAATATTGAAAAATAAAAAGTATGATTGTGATTTATTACTATTATTTATTTTGCCAAAAATTTGTTGTACTCCTTCCTTTAGGGCACCATTGACATTTCTGTTCGAACTTTTTCGGACTTCTATATAGAGAA
>CANQKX010000015.1:0-32500 GCA_947624565.1 uncultured Bacilli bacterium | reverse complement strand
CAAAGATCATTTACACCTGTGTATTTCCTTATATTTAAACAGTCTCTTTCACACAGCGCAAATTAATATTACCATATCATAAAATTTGTGTCAACAGTTTTTTTGATTTTTTTTATTTTTTTTGTCGAATTTTGTATTTTATCATAAAAAACGTAATCTCAAACTATGTGGATATAATAAAATTAATAATTAATAAAAGGAATTACATTATATTATATTCAATTTTAGAAAAACAATTACTCTATTTTTCATTTATTTTCTTATATTTGTCTGAGTAATATTTTATTGTTTCTATATTAAACGGTTCTTCTCTATCATTATATTTTTTTATTAAGTTATTTAATTCATATAATATTATCTTTTGAAGATCTTCCGAATAATTCATTATTTTTTTATGATACTCATACTCTGATTTATCAAGAACTTTATAACTACCATCCGGATATACTCTTAAGTCATAATCATAATCTATAAATTTTATAGTATTGTTTTCTATAATAACTGGAGAAGAAATATTACAATAATAATATATTCCATTATTTTTTAATTGAGCTATTATATTATACCATTTCTTTTTATAATAAAATGTTATCGCTGGTTCCTTAGTTCTCCAACTTCTTCCATCTTTCTCGGTAACCTTTATTTTATTATTTGCAAATACATAATATTCATCGTTTTGATCTAAAAAAACAGTTTCATCCCAAACCTTATATAATTCTCCATTATGTTTATAGCCATGTATATTATATTTATCCCCATAATTCATATATAATCACATCCATATTTATTTTATAACCTATCTATAAAAAAGTAAACACTTTTTTAAGTGCTTACTTATTTTAACAATTCTATTGCTTTTTGCAACTGATTATCATTTTCCTTGATTGGATTATTAACGTAATCTTCGCTTAATTCAATATCATAATCAGGTTTTATTCCCTGACCATCTATGTTATCTCCACTTGGCGTTAACCATTTTTCAATTGTATACTTTATCATAGATCCATTTGGCAAATCAACCGTAGTTTGTACAGTACCTTTACCATAAGTTGTTTTACCAACTAATGTTGCTGAATATTGTTCTTTCATTGCAGCAGCCATAATTTCAGATGCAGATGCACTTTGTTCATCTACTAATATGACTACTTTATAATCTTTTTTATCTCTACCTATTGATTTATACTCTCTTATACCTTCACTTGATTGTATTTTGTATAAAACTTTATTCTTTTCTATAAATAAATCCATCATATCTGTAACAACATTTAAATATCCACCTGTATTCCCTCTTAAATCTATTATTAATGAATTCATATTATCTTTTTCTAATTTGTTTAAAGCATCAACAAACTGAGAATATGTTTTTTTACCAAAAATACTTACACTAATGTATCCTATATTATCATCTAACATTTCTGAACTTACAGAAAGTAAATTAACATTTGCTTTTGTAACATTAAATTCTAATTCTTTATCATCTCTTTTAATAACTATTTTTGCAGTCTTTTTTGTTTCACTTTTTAATTTTGACGCTACATCTGCTGCATTTAAACCATCAACAGACTCACCATCAATACTAACAAAAATATCTCCTTCTTTTAATCCTACCTTCTTTGCAGGAGAATCATCAAAAACTTTTGTTATTTTTATAGTTCCATCAACTGTAAGTTGTATTTGTGCTCCTATTCCATAATAAGTCCCTTGAAGTTCTGCATCAAATTCTTCTTTACTTTCTTTATCAAAATATATTGAATGTTGATCTTCCAAAGAATTAAGCATTCCATTTAATGCACCATCAATTAGTTTATTACCATCAACATCTTCATAATAATTATCCATTATTGAATCATACGCCTTATATATGGATTCAAATTCATTTCTTACCCCCAACGAATTATATTCTGTAATTTCTACATTATTATCTTTTATAAGTAATGTAGTAAGTGAACCAACTATAAAAGATAAACATACAAGTATTGCTAATTTTATTTTTCCATTATTCATTTTTCCATCCTCTTTCTATAATTAATTATTTTTAAATACATTTTTTATATTTTCTTCACCTTCAACATACTCTGAAATATTATCATTAGTTATTTTTATTAATGTTGGAGATATAACTTTTAATTCACTAAGAGTTTTTGCTTCACTATTTGAATTTTCTTTTACTATATATTTTGAATTAAACTTTTTGGATGAATCAACCTTATATACAGGTAAACTATTTGAACTATTTTCATAAACTGAAAGCCATGAAGATACTGATAACACCTCATCAGAAAAATCATATATCAAAACATAATATTCATTTTCTTTTTGATCAAACAATTGACCAATCATAATAGTTTCATTATCAACAGATACTTCTTCTTTTTCCTGTGTATCATCATTTTTAAAATCTATCTCTTTTGTAATAAATATACCTATTATTAAATATGAAATAACAAATACTAATAATAAAACCGCAAGTGTTGTTACAAATCTAAAATAATTATCTTTCGTTTCATTACTACTAGAATTTTTATTTTTTCTATCTATATTTTTAATAATATTCTTTTTACTCATTAATATCACCATATTAATTATACCATATTTAAAAATAAAAAAATAGATAATTTATTAACGAAATAACAAATTATCTATTTATAACTATTTCATTACAGGAATCGAATTGATTGATTCAGCTACCTGTATAATTTCTTGTGTAGTTAAACTTTCAGAAGCAATATAATATTCAACACCATTTGATATAAAATTTACAGATGATTCTGATAATGCTCCTATTGTATCCATTAACATTGTTGGTTCTCCATTTACAGGTATTATCTCCATTTCTTGTGTTGATGCAATACTTTCTTCTACTAGTATAAAAGGAGATTCTCCAGCAAATGTCATTATTATTCTATCACCATCTTCTTTTGATACACTTTCTTCTTCACTTAAATATGTACCACTTGGTAAATACATAGGATAAATAGATTCCTCCAATATAGTTGTTTCATCTGATTTTTCTGTCTTACTATTATTATTTTTACTATTACTATCATTTTCATTATTGCTTGTATCTTCTGAAGTTTTCATATTTTCGCTTGTAGAGAAATACTTATTATTAAATGTTGCTTTTGTATCTACTGATTTAAAATTCATTTTTATTTGTTTATTTCCAAGTTCATCGAATACTTCTACTTTTGTAAAATTAAGTTTTTTATCTAAATATATTTTTTGTGATACTAAATTTTTATTATTAGAATTTGCTAATTTTAATGTTAACATATAACCATTATCTGATTGTTCTAATTTTAATGATTCATCTTCATTCATGTCATTTTGGAGTGATTGAAGTATATAAACTTGAGAACTATTATTTGGCCAATTACTTTGAAATTTGAAACTTTTATTTAATGATGGTGTTAAAACATATACTCCATCAGCATTTCTAAGTATTATTTGTTCATGATTATTTGATTTGTTTGTTAAACTTACTCTATAATTATCATTTTCATAAGACGATATAACATCATATTTATATACATCTTCACCATTATAAATTTCCATATCTCCTTCTACTTGATAACCTGTCATTGAATTTATTTTTTTATTTATCTCTTTAACTATACTTTTTTCGTTGTACTTTCCACATCCAGTTAGAAGAAACAAACTCAAAATAACTACAATAAAAAATATTTTTTTCAAAAATTTCACCTCTTCTTCATTTTTCATTTAATTATATTATTTGAAAATATTAAATATTCATGAATAATTTTATTTTTTTTGTTTAATATAAATAATGAAATAATTTAAAGGAGGAAAAATATGAAAACATTACAAGCAATTGCATTAACATTAACTATAATAGGTGCAATAAACTGGGGATTAATAGGTTTATTCGACTTTAACTTAGTAGCACTAATATTTGGTGGTGCCGATAGTTTATTTACCAAGATTATATATATAATAGTTGGTATTTGTGGAATAATAAATCTAAAATTACTTGTTGATACAATAGAAAATCACGATTAAGATATAGATATTTATTATCTATATTTTTTTGTATTTTACATTATTTAAATATAAACCTTCTGGTGGAGCTATTTTTTTATATTTAAATTTATAATCTCCACTAAATATCTGCTTAATATCTGACGGATTCATCTTATTTGAACCTATTTGAATTAATACTCCTACTATTATTCTAACCATATATTTTAAAAAACCATTACCGGAAAAAGAAAAAATTAAATAATTCTTTCTTTTTTTAATTTTTGCAGTATAAATACTTCTAACTGTATTTTTTTCTTTATGTTCATTTGATGAAAATTTTTCAAAATCATGAGTACCTTTTATATATTTTAATGCTTTTTTCATTTTATATAAATTTAATTTATTACAAAATTGATATACATATTTTCTTTCAATAGGATTAAATTCTCCCATATTAATTATATAAATGTATTGTTTTTCTTTTACCATATATCTACAATGAAAATCATCATTTACCTTTTTCGCACTTTTAACATATATATCATCAGGAAGTAAACTATTTAATGCCCTTTTTAACTTATTCTCAGTTATATTTACATCAATATCGACATGACCAAATTGATTATTAGCATGAACAAAAGCATCAGTTCTTCCTGATGCTGAAAATTTTGTATCTTTATTATTTATATATTTAAGTGCATCTTCAATTTTACCTTGAATAGTATTTAATCCTTTTTGTTTCTGATAACCATTATAATTTGATCCATCATAAGAAAAATTTATTAAATATCTAGTCATATACTCACCTTATTTCTCTATATATTGCTTTTATTAATTCATTTATATTATCATTTTTACCCAACTTTATATTGTTTTTTTCATATATTTTATTAGTAATTTCAACTATTAATGGTTTTTTTATTAACTTATTACTAGAAATTTTTTTATCATTAAATGCTGAATATTTTTCTGAACTAATTAGTACATTTTTATTATCTATTATAACGATATTATCTATAAGTTCATAAACAAGATCAATATCAAGAGATGATATTAATATCGTTTTATGTTCAAATTTTAATCTAGTTAATATTTTAAAAATTTTGTCTTTAGATTTATAATCTAATTGGGAAAAAATATTATCAAGAAGTATAATATCCGTATTACATAATAATGTAATTGAAAATAAAATTTTTATTTTTTCACTTGTACTTAATTCAGACAAATCAAGTTTTAAAATACTACTAGAAAGTCCAACATTTTTTAATACTTCATCTAAATTATCAATATTAAAATTTAACTCCTTTGCTTTTAGTAAAAAAAATTCTTTTAAATTGCCACTAATCATATTAATACATTGTTTAATTGAAACTAAACCTATTTTTCTTTTATCATACTTAAAAGCGTATTTTATAACTCCTGTTTCTTTCTTATTTTCATAGATTAATTCATTTAAATCATTTAATTCATCAATACTATTAGAAATTATACCAGTTATTTTATTATCTTCAATATCAAGATTTATATTTTTTATTGTTTTATAAGAAACATTTTTTAAGCTTATCTGCATATTTCATCCACCACTTCATCTATTGTACAAGTATCATTATTAATAAGATCATATAATTTTAATTTATCTATTAATTGATTTAACAATGGTATGTTAATTTTTGATTCTTTTAAAATTTTTTCATCTGAATAAATTTTATCAACAGAACCATCATATAATAATTCACCTTTATTAATCATTATTACTTTATCACAAAAAATAATATCATCTAGATTGCATGTTGCATATACTATTGTCATATTCATATCAATTTGGTATTTTTTTAAGAATCCAATAAATTCTATTTTTGAATATTTATCAAAATATGAAAATATATCATCTATTAATAATAATTTTGAATTATTTAATATAGCTTTTATTAAATTTAATTTTTGACAATCAATATAACTTAATTTTAATGGAGATTCATTTATATATTTATATAAATTAAATTCCTTTAATAATTTTTCTATATCATTAATATTTTCTTTTTTTGCTGAAATCAATAATTCATCTAATATAGTACTTGAGTAAAATCTTATATATGGGACAAATAATGTTATGTCATTTTTATACTCTTCTATTCGTTTTTTAGTTAATGGTTTATTTTCAATTAATATGTCTGCACATGTATCTATACTAGCATACATTATCTTAAGTAATGTAGTTTTACCAGAAGAATTTGGAGATGTCACTGCTACAAAACTACCTTTTTTAATATCAATATTTATATTATTAAATATTTTTCTTTTACCATAACTAAAATTCAAATTTTTAATAGATATATAATTCATCATAACACTTCCATATAAATTATTTAGTTATTATTATACAAAAAAAATTAAAAAAAGAAAATTAATATTAATAATTTTCCTTATTTTTTTATGCAAATTGATTTTTTTCTTCATCAATTGTTTTCTTAAATGTATCTTTTAAACTATCAACTAGTTGTTTATCTTCTAAATCGATTATATAATCTTCGTTATCAACTGAAAATTTCTTAACTATTTTAACATCATATTCACTATCAACATTCATTATAAGTAAATAGTTTATATCATTTTGAATGGTTTCTCCAATTACAAAATATTCTTTATTATTTTCTAATTTTAATATTTTTTTATCCATTATTCTAATATGCCTCCTTTGAATCTTTATTATCTAAAAAATCATATATAACTGGCATAACTTTACTTGAAGAATATATATCTTTTACTACATCAGTTGGTACATTTTTTTCAAAAATAATTTTTACTTTAGATTCATTATTTAAATCTGATATATTTACATCAGGTACAACTAAATCATCAGTATTAATAACATTTAAATCTGAATTAAAATTAATATCTTTATTTTCTGATTCTAATTTAGATAAAATTGAATCTATATCAATTACAGAAGATTCATTTTTTTCTTCTATATTATTTTCATTATTATCTATATTTTCATTATCCAAAACTACTTCTTCTTTTGGTGATTCAATATTTACTTCATCAGATTCAATAGTTGGTAAAACTACATTATTTGTTAACGGAATATCATTTTTTTCAGGCTCTTCGTAAGATTCAACAGTTGGTAAAATTACATTTTCATTAGACTCTTTTGAATCATCTTGTTGACTTACCATAATTTTAGAATCTTCATTATTTTCTTCAGAATTATCATATTCATTCAAAACAACTTTAAGTTGATCATTTCTTTTTTCTTGTAAACTTGTTAATTCTTTTTCTTTTTCCTGTTTTACATCATTTAAAACTTGTTTTAACGCAGGATTTGAACAAACTTCAATTGCTTCTGATATTCTTTTTAATTGTTCTTCATAATTAGAATTAGTAGATTCTAATGTTTTTATATATTCTTGCTTAGATTTTTCAATATCTTTTTTAGTATTTATTAATTCTTCTTTTTCTGTTTCTAAAGTTTTAATATTTTCTGTTATTTCTTGTAGTTCTTTTTCTGCATCTTTTAATTTGCCAGCAATTTCAATTAACTCATCAGCAGATGCATTAGAACTAATTTTTTCTCTATTTGATTCTTCTAATTTTTTTACTTCATCTTCTTTATTAGATAATTTTTCTTCTTCTAAACTTAATTCATCTAATTTTTTCTTTAATAATTCAGCTACATCTTCATCTTTTGATATAAATTCTTTTAAGGTTTCATCAATAGTACCTTCCTGAAGTTCGTCTAAATCAATTATTTCATCCATTGATTCCATTGCCAACACCTTCCTATTCTATTCTTTATTAAGTATATCAATTTATTTGATTTATGTCAATTAGTATTGTTTTATTTATAAAAAAAAAAGATGCATTGTTATACTAATTGTAGTACAACAACTAATGCATCGTCTCCTTTTCTTTCACTGAATTTAATTATTCTAGTATATCCACCATTTCTTCCTTCATAACGTTTAGCTAAATCGTTAAATAATTTTTCAACGCATGCTTTATCATTATGCAAGAATGCATATGCTTTTCTTCTTGAAACTAAATCACCTTTTTTAGCATAAGTAATCATTTTATCTACAAATTTTCTTACTTCTTTAGCTCTAGTTTCTGTAGTTTCAATAGACTCATTAATAATAACTGCTTTTGTTAAATTGGCAAGCATAGCACGTCTATGTTTATTATCTCTACCTAATTTTCTATAAGCCATGTTAACCTCCTATTAATCATCTTCTCTGAAAGATAATCCCATTTCTCTTACTTTATCAAGAACTTCTTTTAAAGATTTCTTTCCTAAATTTCTAATTTTCATCATATCACTTTCTTTTCTATTAACTAAATCTTGCATAGTATTAATTCCAGATCTTTTTAAACAATTATATGCTCTTACAGAGAATTCCATATCATCAATAGATGTTTCAAGTGCTTTTATCTTTGGATCTTCATCTTGTTCAGCCATCAATCCTTTAATATCTGCAATACTATTAAGTTCAGTTAATATTTCAAAGTGTTCAGTAATTATTCTTGCTGCTAAGGCAATTGATTCTTCTGGTTTCATCGCACCATTAGTCCAAACCTCAACAGTTAATTTATCATAATTTGTTTCTTGACCAACACGTGCATCTTCAACTTCTATGTTAACTCTTTCAATTGGAGAATAAGATGAATCTATTGCAATAACACCAACTTTTGTATCACCTAATAATTTTTTATTTTTCTCGGCTCTTACAAATCCACGACCATTTGATATAGTCATTTCCATATTTAAACTTCCACCCTTAACTATTGTTGCAATTTCTTGGTCTTTGTTTATTATTTCTACATCAGATGGACATTGTATATCTGCTGCTGTTACTACTCCCTCTTTATCAGTTACTAGTGTTACAACTTTATCTTCTTCTGTATAGTTTTTTACAACAACATTTTTTAAATTTAATATGATTGATGTTACATCCTCCATAATTCCATCAATTGTTTGAAATTCATGCATTACTCCATCAATTTTTACAGAAGTAATTGCACTTCCTGGCAAACTAGATAACATTACTCTTCTTAGTGCATTTCCAATAGTTGTTCCGAATCCTCTTTCTAAAGGTTCTACTTCAAATTTTCCATAATTATTACTTTCAATATATTCTGTTACTTTATATTGTGGTTTTTCAAATTTTATCATAAACACACTCCTTTATTTATTATTATCCACGTGGACGTTTTGGTGGACGACAACCATTATGTGGTACTGGTGTAACATCACTTATTGATTGTATTTCAATACCTTCTGTAGATAAGGCACGAATTGCTGCTTCACGACCTGGTCCAAGTCCTTTAACTAAAACATCAATTTTTCTCATACCTACATCATATGCTTTTTTTGCAGCAGATTCTGCGGCCATTTGTGCTGCATATGGTGTTGATTTTTTACTTCCTTTATAACCTATTGTACCAGCAGATGCCCAACTAACAGCATTCCCTGTTTCATCAGATATAGTTATTATTGTATTGTTAAATGTTGCTTGGATATGTGCACATCCAACTGGAACATTTTTCTTAACTTTACGTTTCCTTGCTTTATAAGCCATAATACTAACCTCCTTTATTATTTATTATTTCTTCTTATTTGCTACTGTCTTACCTTTACCTTTACGAGTTCTAGCATTACTTCTAGTACTTTGTCCTCTAACTGGTAATCCTTTTTTATGACGTATTCCTTGATAAGACCCTATTTCCATTTTTGTTTTAATATTAAGACTAACTTCACGTCTTAAGTCACCTTCAACATTATATTTTTCAATTTGTTCACGAATTGCTGCTTCTTCTTCCGTAGTTAAATCTTTAACTTTTTTATTTTTATCAACATTAGCATCTGCTAAAATTTTATTAGATAAACTTCTACCAATACCATAAATATAAGTTAAAGAAATTTCAACTCTTTTATCATCTGGAATATTTATACCTTTAAAACGTGCCATTTAATACACCTCCTATTAACCTTGTCTTTGTTTATGTTTTGGGTTACTACAAATAACTCTTAAAACACCTTTTCTTTTTATAACTTTGCATTTATCGCAAATTGGTTTTACTGAAGCTCTAACTTTCATAATAATACCTCCATTATCTTTTATTCCATACTATACGCCCATGTGTTATATCTGCTGGTGATAATTCCATGACCACTGTATCACCTGGTAAGATGCGAATATTGTTCATTCGTATTTTACCAGAAACATGAGCTTCTACAATGTGTCCATTTTCAAGTTGTACTTTGAATTTACCACCTGGTAATACATCTATTACCTTACCTTCAACTTCTATCATATCATTTTTAGCCATTTTTAATCATCTCCTATTTATTATCATCTTTCATAACAAAATCTAATTTATTATAAAATTCTTCTATAGTACCATTATTTGAAATTTCAATAAAGTTTGAAAAATTATCTTTAAAATATTCCAAAATAGGTAATGTTCTTTCTTCAAAACTTTTATATCTATTTTCATATGTTTCTTTATTATCATCAGTTCTTTTATATAAACGACTATTACATTTTTTACATTTTAAATTTTTTATATCATCAAAATACTTATTATAGACACTATCACAATTACTACATAACATTCTACCTGTAATTCTTTTTAATGCTACCTGCTTATCAATATTTATAAATATTACTTTATCTAAGATTATGTTATGTTTTTCTAAAATAGATTCAAACGGCTTTATCTGTTCAATTAATCTTGGGAATCCTTCAAAAATAAAATTACTATCACCATTATTTGTTAAGAAATCATCAAATAATTTATATACGATATTATTATCTACAAAATTACCTTTATCTAACTCTTCTTTTAATAAACTATTATTAACCGATTCTTCTCTAAGAAGATTCCCAATAGACATATGAACTAAATTATATTTTTCTTCTAAATATTCAGAAGCAATACCTTTGCCAGCACCTGGTGCTGAGATTAAAAGTATATTACTCATTAAAATCTTCCTTTATATTCTTTTTGACTAAGTACACTTTCTACTTGTTTATAAGTTTCAAGTGCTACACCAACAACTATTAGTATTCCTGTTCCACCAAGTGAAATATTTGCATTATCTATATTTGAATAATTAGCAAATACGATTGGTAAAGCTGCTATTACAACTAAGAATATACTTCCAAATGTTGTAATTTTAATAAGTACTGATGTAATATATTTTTTTGTTTCTTTTCCTGGTCTAATACCTGGAATATAACCACCATTTTTTTGTAAATTAGTTGCTATATCTTCTGGTCTAAACTCAAGTATTGTATACCCAAATGAGAATAATATTATTAATACTAAATATATTATTAATCCTACAACTGTATTATAATTTAAATAATTATTTACAAATTTTATATATCCTTCATTTGTAATAAAATTTGTTAATGTTTGCGGAATTGCGATTAATGTAGATGCAAATATAACTGGCATTACACCTGCTGCATTGACTCTAAATGGTATATATGTTTGTTTAGCACCATAACTACTTAATGTTTTATTTGAATATTGAATAGGTACTCTTCTTTCTGATTCTTGTATAAATACAACACCTACTACTATAGCGATGTATATTAATACATAAACTGCAAATGATATAATACCTATAAATAAATTATCATTACCAAGTATAAATGTTCTAAATGCTTCTGTAAACATATATGGTAATCCTGCAACTATACCAGCCATAATTATTAATGATAAACCATTACCTACACCCTTTTGTGTAATTTGATCACCAATCCATAATAGAAATGCTGTACCTGCAGTTAATATAATTGAAACTCTAATATATTCAAATGCTTCTGCATTTTTACCAACTATACCAATTGATAATATTAATCCTTGAATAAATGCTATTGCAATTCCTAAATATCTTGTTATTGTATTTAATTTTCTTCTTCCTGAATATCCCTCTTTAGCAAGTTCTGTAAAATAAGGAATTATATTCATAGAAAACAATTGTATAACTATTGATGCACTAATATATGGCATTACACCAAGACCAAATATTGATCCTCTTTTTAGTGCTCCTCCACCCATTGAGTTTAATAATTCTAGAAATCCTAAATTTCCATTAATACTATTAGTATTAGGAATTCTAATAGATGTCCCAACAGCAAAAACTGCTAGTGCACCTAATGTAAATAATATTCTTTTTCTTAAATCCTTATTTCTAGGTGCAAAGATTTGTTTGAATACTGCAAACATCTTAAATCACCTCTGCTTTTCCACCAATCTTCTCGATTTTTTCTTTAGCTGTTTTTGAAAATATAGTTGCTTTAACTGTTAATTTTTTATCTAATGTACCATTACCTAAAACTTTAATACCATCTAATTGTTTTTTAACTAATCCCATTTCTTTTAATAATTCTGGTGTTATAGTTGCACCATCTTCAAATTTATTTAAATCACTTACATTTATTACTGCATATCTAACTTGGAATCTAGCATTATTGAATCCTCTTTTAGGAACTCTTCTAAATAATGGATTTTGTCCACCTTCAAAGCCAATTCTTACTCCTCCACCACTACGTGAGTTTTGACCTTTTTGACCTCTTCCGGATGTTTTACCATTTCCACTACTTGTTCCTCTACCTTTTCTTTTTCCATCAAAGATAGAACCTTCATTGTATTTTAATTCATGTAATTTCATTATCCTAAAATCTCCTCTTTAGTTTTTCCTCTTAATTTAGCAACATGATCAATTGATTTTTGTGCAAGTAATGCATTCATAGTTGCTCTTGCAGTATTTATTTTAGTATTTGATCCAAGTGATTTAGAAACAACATCTTTAAGTCCTGCAAGTTCCAAAACAGTTCTAACTGGACCACCGGCTATAATACCAGTACCAGCTTTAGCAGGTTTAATTAAAACTTTTGCTGCTCCACTTGTTCCTATCATTTCATGAGATATAGTTCTATCATCTACGATATCAATTTTATGTACATTTTTAACAGCTTGCATTCTAGCTTTTTTTATGGCTTCAACTACTTCATTTGATTTTCCTGAACCAATACCAATTAGTCCTTTATTATCACCAACTGCTACTGTAGCAGAAAAATGTAAAGTACGTCCACCTTTTGTTACTTTTGTAACACGACGAATATCTATTACTTCGTCTTTATAATCATCTTTATGTGGGTTGTTAAACTTTTTTTCCATTATTACCCTCCTTAGAATTCTAATCCATTTTCACGTGCTGCATCTGCAAGTGCTTTAACTCTTCCATGATATAGGTATCCACCTCTATCAAAAACTACTTTTGTAATTTTAGCCTTCTTAGCTTTTTTAGCAATTGCTTCTCCAACTTTTTTAGCTGCTTCTATATTACCACCATTAGATAATTTTAAATCTTTATCCATTGATGAGGCACTAACTAATGTTACACCTTTCTCATCATCAATAATTTGTACAGTGATATGTTTAGAAGATCTAAATACGTTTAATCTTGGAATATCATTTGTACCACTTATTTTTGTTCTAATACGCTTATGTCTTTCTTGACGAGCTTCATTACGAGATACTTTTTTTATCATAATATATAAGACTCTCCTTTTCTACTATTTAGATGCTTTCTTTCCTTCTTTACGACGGATATATTCACCTTTATAACGAATACCTTTACCTTTATATGGTTCTGGTTTTCTTATTTTTCTAATATTTGCTGCAAATTCTCCAACCAATTCTTTACTAATACCCTTTACAGTAATTTCTGTATTACTAACTGCTTCAACTTCTATTCCTTTTGGAATATCAACTTCAACAGGATGTGAATAACCAGCATTTACTACAAGTTTGTTTCCTTTTAGTGTAAAACGATAACCTACACCAATGATTTCAAGTCCTTTAGAAAATCCTGAATTAACTCCCTCAATCATATTAGTTATAAGTGCATTAGTTGTTCCATGCATTGCTTTAGTTTGCTTATCTTCATTTAATCTTTCAACAGTTATTGAACCTTCATTAACATTAACTTTTAAATTGTTGTTAACTTCATAAGATAGTTCACCTTTAGGACCTTTAACAGTTACAACATTATCATTATTATCAACTGTAACTGAAGTAGGTACTTTTATTACTCTGTTACCAATACGACTCATATTTAAGCCTCCTTACTAAATTTTATTACCAAATGTACGCTAATACTTCTCCACCAACATTTTCTTTTCGAGCTTGCTTATCTGTCATAACTCCTTTTGATGTAGATATGATAGCTATTCCTAACCCATTTAATACTTTTGGAATATTATCAGATTTTGCATACACACGTAATCCTGGTTTTGAAATACATTTTAAACCAGATATTACTCTTTCTTTTCTTTCTCCATATTTTAAAGTTATTACTAATGTACCTTGTACATCATTTTTTTCAACTTTATAATCTTGTATAAAACCTTCGCTTTTTAAAATGCTTGCTATTTCAACCTTCATTTTTGATGCAGGCATAGAAACTTCTTCATAACGCATTTGATTAGCATTACGAATTCTTGTAAGCATATCTGCGATTGGACATGATACTACCATAATATCCTCCCTTCATTCTACCAACTAGATTTTTTAACACCTGGTATTTGACCTTTATATGCAAGTTCTCTAAAACAAATACGACAAATACCATATTTTTTAAGTACTGAATGTGGTCTTCCACATCTTTCACAACGTGTATATTCACGTACTTTATATTTTTGATTTCTTTGTGATTTTACAATCATACTTTTTTTTGCCACTTTGTATCCTCCTATTACTTTCTAAAAGGAATTCCGATTCCATCTAATAAGTCAAAGGCTTCTTCATTTGTTTTTGCAGTTGTAACAAAAACAATATCCATACCACGACTTTTTACAATTTTATCGTATTCTATTTCTGTAAAAATCATTTGTTCCTTAATTCCTAATGTATAATTTCCTCTACCATCAAATGCTTTTGGAGAAACCCCTCTAAAATCACGTACACGAGGAAGTGATATTCTTATTAATTTTTCTAAGAATGTCCACATTCTTTCACCACGTAATGTAACTTTGCATCCGATTGCTTGACCTTCTCTTAATTTAAATCCTGCGATTGATTTTTTTGCTTTAGTTATAACTGGCTTTGCACCTGTGATTAATTCAAGTTCATTAACAGCAGCATCTAGAAGTTTACTATTTGTAGTTGCATCTCCAACACCAATATTAATAACAATTTTTTCTAATTTAGGCACTTGCATTATAGATTTATAATTATATTTTTTAGTTAAATTAGGAACTATTTCATTTACATATTTTTCTTTTAGGCGGTTCATAAATACCCTCCTTTCACTTATTTAAGTCTCTCTTTAGATTTTACTGAAATTCTGTATTTTTTTCCATTTTCATCAATTTCATGAGCTATTCTGGTTCTCTTTTTTGTTTTTGGATCCAAAATCATAACATTAGATACATGAATTGGTGCTTCTATTTTTACAATTCCACCAGTTTCGTTTTGTGCATTTGGTTTAACATGTTTTGTAACTATATTAATACCTTCAACTACAACTTTATTATCTTTCTTTAATGTTTTGATAATTTTTCCTTCTTTACCTTTGTCTTTACCAGCGATAACCACTACTTTATCTCCAACTTTAAAGTTCATTGTTATCCTCCTTTAAAATCCTATAGCACTTCTTTAGCTAGTGATACTATCTTCATAAATCCTGCATCACGAAGTTCACGCGCTACTGGACCAAGTACACGTGTTCCAACTGGACTTTTGTCGTCTTTAATTATTACACATGCATTGTCATCAAATCTTATATAAGAACCATCTTCTCTTCTAACAGCAGATTTTGTTCTTACAATAACAGCTTTTACAACTTTTCCTTTTTTTGTAGTACCATTAGGAGTTGCTTTTTTAACTGTTCCAACAACTATATCCCCAAGGCTACCAAATTTTCTATTTCCACCAAGAACTCTTATTACTAATAATTCTTTTGCTCCTGAATTATCAGTTACTTTTAATCTACTTTCTTGTTGAATCATAATTAATCCTCCTTCTAAGCAACAGAGATTATAAAATTATTGCTTCTTCAACAATCTCAACTAGTTCATATCTCTTACGTTTTGATAATGGTCTAGTTTCTACAATACGTACTTTATCTCCAACTTTAGCTTTATTTTCCTCATCGTGTGCAGTATACTTTTTAGAATCTTTTACACGTTTATTATATAACGGATGTTTACGGTATTTTTCTTCTTTTACGACTATTGTTTTATCATTTTTATCACTGATAACTATTCCAATAATCTCTTTACGTTTATTTTCCATACCTTTCCTCCTACTTACCTTGAATTTCGCGTTCACGAATAACCATTTTTATTCTTGCGATTGTCTTTCTTATTTCTTTAATTCTAGAAGGTTTTTCTAAATTACCAGTTGCACTTGCAAAACGTAAATTAAATAACTCTTCTTTAAATTCTTCTATTTTATTATATAGTTCTTCAGTGGTTAATTCTCTAATTTCACTAATCTTCATTTACACCACTCCCATTTCCTAGTTCTCTCTTTACGAATCCACATTTAATTGGTAATTTATGCATTGCTAGTCTTAATGCTTCACGTGCAACTTCTTCTGTAACACCAGCAATTTCGAACATTATTTTTCCTTCCTTAACTACTGCTACCCAAAGTTCTGGATTACCTTTACCTTTACCTTGACGAGTTTCAGCAGGTTTTCTTGTTAATGCTAAATGTGGGAATATATTAACCCATACTTTACCACCACGCTTCATATAACGAGTCATCGCTACACGAGCTGCTTCAATTTGTTGAGTTGTTATCCAAGCACCTTCTTTTGCTTGAAGTCCATAATCTCCAAAATGAAGTTCTGTATTTCCTTTTGATTTACCTTCATAATATTGTCTATGAGGTTTTCTATATTTAGTTCTTTTTGGCATTAGTGGCATTTTTATTACCTCCTTTACCATTTTTCTTAGCAAGTATTTCCCCTTTATAGATCCATACCTTTACACCTATTTTCCCAAATGTTGTATCTGCTTCTGCAAAACCATAATCAATATCTGCTCTTAAAGTATGAAGTGGAATAGTTCCTTCACTATAACCTTCACTTCTAGCAATATCTACACCATTCAAACGACCAGATGCTAAAGTTTTAATTCCTTTTGCTCCTGCTTTCATAGTATTTCTAATTGCTCTTTTTTGAGCCATTCTATATGAACCACGATTTTCTATTTGTTTTGCAATATTATCCGCAACTAATTTTGCAACTAGATCTGGATTTTTGATTTCGAATATTGATACTACAACATTTTCGTCAGTTAATTTACATAATTCTTTTTTAATTTTTTCTATTTCTTCTCCACCATGACCGATTACAACACCAGGTTTAGCAGTATAAATGATAACTTCTGTTTTCTTATTATCTCTTTGAATATTTATATTAGAAACAGATGCATCTTTTAATTTTTTTTCTAAATATTTTCTAATTTTCAAGTCTGATGAAAGATATTTAGAAAAATCTTTATTATTTGAATACCATTTAGATTGCCAATCTTTGATAATTCCAATCCTCATTCCATGTGGATTAACTTTTTGTCCCATCGTTGACCTCCTTTACTAATTTTTTTCAGCCACAACAATAGTTATATGACTTGTCTTTTTATCATGTCTATCAATATGTGATCTTGAACCTATTCTTCTTCTTTTCATTATAGGTCCATCATTTATATAAGCTTCTTTAATATATAAATTATTTCTATCTAATTTAAAATTATTTTCTGCGTTTGCTACTGCAGATACTAAAACTTTCTTAATTAAACGCGCTGATTTTTTATTTAAGTTGTTTAGTATTGCCATTGCATCATTTATATTTTTACCACGAACTAGATTAATAGTTAATCTTGCTTTTCTTGGTACAACTAAAACTGTTCTAGCAGTTGCCTTTGCTTCCATTATTTAATTCTCCCTTCCTTAAAGTTCAAACTATTTCTTCTTATTTTCGCCATGACCACCATTTTTACGAGTAAGTGCAAACTCACCAAGTTTATGACCTACCATATCTTCTGTTACATAAACTGGTATATGTTCTTTACCATTATGAACTGCAAAAGTGTGTCCAATAAAATCAGGAAAAATAGTTGAACGGCGTGACCATGTTTTTATAACTTCTTTTTTTCCAGTTTCATTCATTGATTGAACCTTTTTAAGTAATTTTTCATTTACATAAGGTCCTTTTTTTAAACTTCTAGCCATTTTTATTCATCCTTTCCTTATTTACTACTGCGACGAGTAACAATTAGTTTGCTTGAACTCTTTTTATTCTTACGAGTTTTAAGTCCAAGAGCTGGTTTACCCCATGGAGTCATTGGTTGTTTACGTCCAACTGGAGCTCTACCTTCACCACCACCATGTGGATGGTCATTAGGGTTCATAACAGAACCACGAACTGTTGGTCTAATTCCCATATGTCTAGTTCTACCTGCTTTACCAAGTCTAACTAATGAATAATCTTCGTTACCAACTTCACCTATAGTTGCCATACAAGTACCAAGAATTTTTCTTGTTTCACCTGATGATAATCTAACAAGTACATATTTTTCTTCACGACCAAGTATTTGAGCACTTTGTCCAGCACTTCTTGCTATTTGTCCGCCTTTACCAGGTCTCATTTCTATATTATGGATAATTGTACCAACTGGTATATTCATTATTGGTAATGAATTACCAACTTTTATATCTACATTTTCACCTGATACTATTTTCATACCTACTTTTAATCCTTTTGGTACAATTATATATCTTTTTTCACCATCAACATAATTAATTAAAGCTATATTTGCACTTCTATTTGGATCATATTCAATAGATGCTACTGTACCTTCAATATCATATTTATTTCTCTTAAAATCAATAACACGATATTTTCTTTTTGCTCCTCCACCTTGATGTCTTACGGTTATTTTACCTTGATTATTACGTCCGCTCTTTTTACTTTGAGCTTTTAGTAAACTTTTTTCAGGAGCTGTTTTAGTTAGCTCTTCATTTACTAAAGTACTTTTCTTTCTTTGTCCAGGAGTAACTGGATTATAATGTTTTATAGCCATCTCTAAAACCTCCTATTATAATTCTATTTGACTACCTTCAGCCAAAGTTACAATTGCTTTTTTATAACGGCTTGTAGTCCCTGCATAACGTCCAACTCTTTTGTATTTTGGTTTAACATTTATTGTATTAACTCTTAATACTTTAACATTAAATATTTTTTCAACTGCTTGTTTAATTTGGACTTTATTAGCATCATTTCTAACTTTAAATACAATCTTATTACCCTTTTCTGCTATTTTAGCACTTTTTTCAGTTATAACTGGGGCAATAATTATATCTCTATAATTTCCTATCATTATTTAAGTACCTCCTCAAGCATTTTAACTGCTTCTTCAGTAATAACTAAATTTTTATAGTTCATTACATCAAAAGTGTTGATTTCATGAGTTTCAATTACTTTAATATCACTTAAATTACGAGAAGCAAGTATTAAATTATCAGTTAATTCTTTTACTACAATTAGTGATTTACCACTTATATTCATATCTTCAAGTAATTTAATAAATTCTTTTGTCTTATTTGTTTTAAGTTCTATTTTATCTACAACAAATATTTCTTTATCATTTGCTTTATATGTTAAAGCTGATTTTAAAGCTAATCTTCTTTCTTTCTTGTTTTGTTTTTTTAAGTAATTTCTTTCAGTTGTAGGTCCAAATACTACTCCACCACCTACAAAGTGAGGTGCACGAATTGACCCTTGACGAGCATTACCTGTACCTTTTTGTCTCCATGGTTTTCTTCCGCCACCAGAAACTTCACTTCTAGTTTTTACTTTGTGAGTTCCTTGTCTAACTGATGCCATTTTTAATACTACAGCATCATATATAGTTTGATTATTTGGCTCAATACCAAATATTTCATCATTTAGTTTAATGTCCTTAATCTTTTCACCTTTATTATTTATAAGAGCTATTTTAGGCATGTTTTTTCCTCCTTTCATCACAATTTTATATTTATTATTTAAAATTTATTTATGCTTCTTGTGATGATTCTTCATTTGACTCTTCAGTTACAGTTTCTTCAGTTGAAGGTTCTTGTGTTGTATTTTCATCAGATGCAGACTCTTCGTTAGCATCTTGAACTTCAGTTTTTTCTTCATATGAAACTAATTCTAAAGTTTCTTTTACTACACCCTCATTTTTAATAGCTGATTTGATTATAACTAAAGACTTTTTAGGACCTGGAACATTACCTTTAACTAATATTAAATTATTTTCAAGATCAACCATAACAACTTCTAAGTTTTGAACTGTTACAGTATTAGTTCCCATATGTCCTGGTAATTTTTTACCTTTTAATACACGCATAGGTCTCATAGTACCAAGTGAACCAACACCTCTATGATATTGTGAACCATGTCCCATTGGACCTCTACTTTGATTGTAACGTTTAATTACACCTTGATATCCTTTACCTTTACTAGTTCCTGTTACATCAACCATTTCACCTTCAGTAAAGATATCAACTTTAATTTCTTGACCTAAAGTATAATTATTTACGTCAACACCTCTGATTTCTTTTAAGAAGCGCTTAGGTGATGTATTTGCTTTTTTTAGATGACCCATCTCAGGTTTATTAGCAAGTTTTTCTCTTTTTGTTTCAAATGCTAATTGTATTGCTTCATAACCATCTGTTTGTATTGTTTTAATTTGTGAAACAACATTAGGTTCAACAGATATTACAGTTACTGGTATTAATTTACCATTTTTAGCAAAAACCTGTGTCATCCCGATCTTACGACCTAAGATTCCTTTTTTCATTTTTTTCCTCCTATATATTATTTAATATTTATTTCAACACCACTAGGTAAATCCAATCTAGTCAAAGCCTCGATTGTGTCTTTACTAGGATTATTGATACAGATTAGTCTTTTATGTGTTCTCATCTCAAATTGTTCACGTGAATCTTTGTCTTTGTGAACAGCTCTTAAGATTGTTATTTTTTCAATTTTAGTTGGTAATGGAATTGGTCCACTTACTTCTCCACCTGTTCTTTTAACAGTTTCAACAATCTTACTAGATGCTTGATCAATTGTCTTTGGATCATATGCTTTTAAATTGATTTGAATTTTATTTGACATAATGTATCCTCCTTTCGCCTATATCTTGTATAGACTTGCTCCGTGTAAATTCCCTGAATAGTTTCAAGAAAATTATCTTTATTATATAAAGACAACTTAACCTTGTGTATCAGCAACCTCACACATCAATGCAGTCACACATAGGTCAATTATATCAATAAAATATTATAAAATCAATACTTTTTTAATAAAATTTTTAAAAAAAATATTACAAAATTATGTAATATTTATTCACCTAAAATATATGGATTTAATTGAGTACCTTCTCCACTTCTTACAATAATATCATTTTTTAATTTTATAACAAATCTTATATTTGCGTTACTATTTTCCTCTATTTTATTAGTAACACAATTTAAAGTTTTATACTGTGAATTATAATTGACCCAAATATCATTATTATTTAATATGTATGAATCATCATCATTAAAACTTTTAAGATATGATTGATAATCTAATATATCAAAACTAACTATCTCATTTTTTTCTTTTTCACTATAATTATCATTATAATATGAATTGATGTAACTTTTTATATTATTAATATTAATATTTTTGTTTTTTTCATCTTTTAATATATAAGCATTTCTATATGAATCAATTCTTAATATTCTGTATATTTCTCCATTAAATGATACATAGTTTTGTGCATCTTCTCCTTTATATATATAATCAAGATCTTCTTTATATACACCATCTTCTGAATTTTTTTTACTTACAATATCATATAAAGTTTCACCCTCTACATAACTATAACTTACATTCCCATTATCATTTGTTATTAAAACTTTTGCATCTTCAGTATATTTTTCATTAGTCAATGGATTTTTAGCAGTATTTTTTATGTATCCCTCATCAATAAGATCAACCACTTTATATTCTGATACATTTAAAGAGTTAACATCTGCCAAATATTTTAATTTTGCACTTTCAACTATATTCTTTTTTGAAACATTATATGCTTTTATTTTTGAACTTCCTATTACATCAATAATTTTTGGATATGCAATGGCGGCTATAACTGATAAAATAACTATTACAGCAAGTAGTTCAATTAAAGTATAACCTTTCTTCATATTAACCTCCTATAGTGTATATTAATTCTCCCTCATAATTATAATAACCATTAGATGTAACTATATAATTATCATATATTTCTATATCATTTTCAGTTTTAATTGATAACTCTTTTAATGTATCAATATTAATTAAAATAGTTTCGTTATTATAATTTGCTTTTATAATTGGATATTTTGTAGTAATAAATTCAAAATCATCATAAATTGGTTTTACTACAACCTTTTCATCAGAATTTATTATACCATATTTATTATCTTCTTTAAATATAAATAATTCTTGATTATTTCTTCTTTTTATCGTTTTAAATAAATCTTCATCTATCATTGAAATTTCATTATATTTTAGTTTTATTATTTCTTTTCCTTTTGTATTTATTACACCATATTGTCCATCATTTGATACAATTGAAAAACCATTTTTATTAAAATCAGAAGCAGATTCATATTCTTTTTTTGTTATAAATTCTCCCTTTTTATTTAGAAAACTATATTTTTTATTTTCAGTATTAACTTTCATATAGTCATTTACAAAAGTATCATCTACAGGATCAATATCACTAAATGTACCCAATGTTTTATCAGGAATACTAATAGTATACTGAGTTTTATTTGATGCAAAATCATATGCTTCACTTAATATTACTCCATCAGAATATGTGTATTTAATATTACCATTGTCATTTATTTTTGTTTTAGTCAATAAATTTATATAATCTATATCTGAATTTTCTTTTATACCAATTACAATATTAGAATCTAAATTTTCTATTCTAATTCTTTTATATTCTGAAGTTTCATATATAACCTTATCATCTTTTATAACAAAATATCTATTATTACCAGAATCATCTTTTATGTAAAAAACATTATTATCTAAAACTCTAATATCATCTAGTGTATACTTATATACTTCTTTACCTGTATTAGTATTTATTATTGTAGAAGATTCATTTATTTTTATTTTAGCATAAATATCTGATGTAGAATCTCCTTGTAAATCAGATACTTCAATAGATATATTTCTATCATCTACCTCATCAACTTTATATGTATATATTTCTTTACCTTTACTATTAAGTAATCCCATTGTTTCACCTTTAGTAAACATAAATACACCTGATTTAGAATATGATAAATTGTCATATATAAATCTTGTTACCTCTTTTAAATTACTATCTAAAAGTCCCATTTTAAGTCCTTCATTTGTAAATTTACTTACAATATATTTATCACCATATAAAGTTGCAGAAAATATATTACCAAAGGGTATTTCATCATTACCTTTCCCATCTAATACCCCATATAAATTATTATAATTTTTTACTACAGCATATCCTTTATAATAATCTGTACCAAATAAATATTTAGGCTTTACTACTACCTTTCCTTCATTATTTATATATCCAACTTTTGAATTTTCCTCAATTTTAATTAAATTTACTACATCAGCTTTTACATTATTTATAAAAATATATATACCTAGTACAGATACAAAACAAAAAGCTAAAACAGGTAATATTTTTAAATTTTGTAACATTACTCCTTTTTTATTAAATATAGATTTTTTTTGTTTCTTTTTAGAAGGTGCTTTTTGCACTTCTTGCAAATTATTTTCTATTGAAGCATTATCGTCAAATATATTTTGGTTTTCTTTTACAGTGTCTGTATCATTCGTTTTTTCTTTTTCTTGCTTTGTATCTTCTATTTTATTTGAAACATCTTCAACATTATCTATAATTTCATTAGATATATTTAAATCCTGTTTCTCGCTTGTTTGTAAATTTGAAACACTACTTTCTATAGTATTAATATCATCAAATATAGATAAATTTTCATCAATAGTAGAGTTATCTAATTTTTCTTCTTTGAAATCATCACTTGGTGAATTGTCAGTATCTTCATCTACAGGAGAAAATGGTAAAAAATCATCTTCAAAATCATCTAAAGGTTTATTATTCACATTATTTCCTCCTATTCTTTATTTTTTTATTTAATCTACTCTACTATATGAGCTTTAACAATTATTCTACTTTTACCACCATTTTCACATGTAACGATAGTTAAATGATAATCATCAGTTGAAACTAGATAACTGGTATCATTAGGGCTTACGTATCTATTAACTGCATAAACACTATATTCCATAGTTCTTCCTTTATTATCAATTATTCTTACTATATCATTTGATACTAAATTTCTTACTGGATAGAAAAATGGTGTTCTACCTCTAAAATTATGTGCAGATATTACAAACCCGCCTTTTTCATTAAGATCTACACCATAAGTTTTAATTGATCCTATATTCATTGCTGCATATGTATGTTCTTTTAATATAACAGTATCAATTCCAACTTTTGGTATTTGTATTCTTCCTAGTATAGTATATCCATTATAATTTACAGTATATGTTTGACCTTGTGGTATTTCTTGTTGTTTCTTTTCTATTTTATTTTCAAATAAATCGAGAGCATTTTTTTCTTGATCATATAATTTTCTTTCACGAAAATTATCATAAATCATTAAAAAAGTTACAAAATATAATGAAAATATGAATAAAAATATAAGTATATTTAATAACTTTTTCATATAATCCTCTCCATTCTAAAAAAATTATACCACAAATTTTATTTCATTTCATCTGGTAAACTTAAATTCATATATCTTAATATAAAAGGTGCTATGTCTGACAATTTATCAACATTATTTATATCAACATCTTCTTTACAAACTATAAATGGTACCTTATTAGTAGTATGACTTGTTACTACATTTCCAAATTCGTCTATCATACATTCTAAGTTTCCATGATCTGCAGTTATAATTAACGTATAATTATTGTCTTTACATTTACTTATTATTTTTCCAAGCATTTTATCAATAGTTTCTATCGCTTTAATAGATGCATCATAATTTCCAGTATGTCCTACCATATCTCCATTAGCAAAATTTAAAAGTATAAAATCATAATTATTATCCATTTCATTAATTAAAGTATTTGTTATTTCATATGCACTCATCTCTGGTTTCAAATCATATGTTGATACTTTAGGTGATGGAATTAATATTCTTTTACAATTTGGTAAATTAATATCTTTACCACCATCAAAGAAATATGTAACATGGGCATATTTTTCTGTTTCTGCTATTCTAAGTTGTTTTTTATTTATTTTTGACAAATATATTCCAAGTGTATTATCAATATTATCTATTTTAAATGCTATATCACTTTTTATATTATCATATACATACATCATTGTAGTTAAATATATATTATTAATTTTTTTTACTTTAAATCCATCAAAATTATGATCTACTAATGTACTTAAAATTTGAATTGCTCTATCTGGTCTAAAATTTGCCCAAATAATTGCATCATTATCTTGTATATTTCCATTATCATTTATTATACATGGTTCTATAAATTCATCAGTTACACCTTTATTATAGCTACCTTTTATATACTTATTGTAATCATTACATCTATTACCTTTGTTATTTACGAGTACATCATAATATTTTTGCGTTCTATCATATCTTTTATCTCTATCCATCGCATAATATCTACCAGATATTGTACTAATTGTTCCTATATTATATTTTTTTATTTCTTGTGAAAGTTCATCTAAATACTTAATTGCGCTTTTATTATATGTATCTCTTCCATCTGTAAAAATATGAAAATATACATTAGAAAAATTTTGAAGTTTACATAGTTTAATTAAGGCTTTTATATGATTAATATGTGAATGTACTCCACCATCACTAAGTAACCCTAATATATGTAATTTTGAGTTGTTTTTCTTACAATGATTTATTGCATTTAAAAATGATTTATTAGAAAAAAATGAATCATTTTTTATATTTTTATTTATAAGTTCTAATGGTTGATATATTATCCTACCTGCACCTATTGTTAAATGCCCAACTTCACTATTTCCCATTTGTCCTTCTGGCAATCCAACATATACTGAAGATGCATTAATAGTTTTATTAGGATAAATAGATAAAAATTGATTTATATTAGGTGTATTAGCATTCAAAAAAGCATTACCATATCTATCATTATTAATACCAACTCCATCTAATACACAAAGTAAAACTCTATTCATTTTATTCCTCCAAGTAGAAAAAAGGATATTAATATCCTAAATCTTTTAATACTTCATTTACATTTTTTCTATATTTTTTATCAGATGATACTGCATTTATTATGACATTATCTACTCTGTATAATTTAAAATATTGATTTTTTGTACTTTTTACATATGAATAATTATTTTTTACCTTATACCCATTTTGATTTTCATATAAATTTTTAACATAATCTATAGCTAAATCTTCAGTTGCAAATTCAATATAATAAACTTGAACATTACCATTACCAGCTTCTAAATACCTTCTTACATCAATATCATAATCTGATGTTTTGTCTAAAATAACATAACCATCCTTACTATTAAAATACTCATTATAAGATGTATAAGCAAGTTTATCATATTTTTTACATCCCGTTAATAAAATTGTTATTATTACTACTAAAGTAATTTTTAAGATATTTTTCATTTAATACCCTCCCTATTCTCTTTTATATTATCATACTTTTTATTTTTTATCAATCTTTATATGCTTCTAATCTATTAATTTTTACGCCTTTTGAACTAAATTTTTTTTCATATTCTGTTTGTATATTTTCTTCAAAATTACTGTTATGTAAATCTAATGATATATTTTTTAGTTTATACCCATACTGACTTAAAGATTCTATTGAAAATTCAAATAAAGATGTATTATCAGTTTTCATATATATAACTTTATTTGTTTTAAATATATTTTCATATTTATCCAAAAATCTTTCATGTGTAAGTCTTCTTTTAGCATTTCTGTTTTTAGGCCAAGGATCAGAAAAATTTAAATATATTAAATCTATCTCCTTATCAAAAACATCTTCTATTTTATTGGCATCCATTCTTATTAATTTCAAATTATTTAAGTTTTCATTTTCTAACTTTTCTATTGCTTTTACAATAACACTATCGTACATTTCTATTCCTAAAAAATTTATATTAGGGTATTTTTTAGCCATTCCTATTATAAAATCTCCTTTACCCATACCGATTTCTAAATAAATTGGATTCTGATTATTAAATAACTTACTATACTTTCCTTTATATTGTTCTGGATTTAATATTATGTACTTTGACTTTTCTATTATTTTATCTGCATCTTTAATATTTCTAAGTCTCATATTTATTCACCCAATATTATTATACAATAGCCCAAGCAAAAAATAAACATAAGCATACAATAAAATTGAATAAATTAAGGAGGAAATTATGAATTACGATAAAACTGTTGTATATGATCAAAGACCAAGTTTTGAATCATATAATATGATGAATATGCAATATCCTAATATGCCTGTGATGCCTATGGCTCCAAATATGATGGGAATGAATCCAAACAATGTTTCTAATAGTTATAATCAATTAGAATCTAGAGTTTCTACTTTAGAAAATAAAGTAAATAATTTAGAAAATAGTATTCAAAGACTTCAAAACAACATTTATCCAAAAGCAGTTGATTATACTGAAATGAGTAGCGATTACATAAATACATCATATCAAAATTCAATGAATATAATGTAAAAAATCCAATTAATGGATTTTTTATTTATATATTATCATAGCAGAAAAACAATATATTTGTTCTTCTGAAAACATGGCTATACTTACTTGATATTTTATATCAATAATATTTTTATTATCTTTTAAAAATTCATTTACTTTTTCTTCTAAGTCTAATTCATGTGATTCATCAAAAATCTTCACTTTCATAATATTCACCCAAAAATATTATATACTATTTATTGTTATTTTTTTGTCACATAATAGTTCGTAACTTCTTTTTCATCAATTTTATATGTAATTATTACTTTCATCTCACATTCAAAATCTTCTATATCTCCCTCATATGATATATATCCAACTAAAACAATACCTTTTGATGATGAATCTGTTTTTAAATCAATTGTATTATCAAATATTCCTATACTTGGAAATACATCATCAGTTGGTTTATTATGAACTGCAAGTGCTTTTATATCTTTTATTTCTTGTTTAGGATTATCAATTGTAACCTCATACCTTATTTCTTCGTCATCTAATTTACTATATGTTACATTTATATCAAAGGGTATATCTGAAGAAGATTTTTCTATATCTTTTAATTTTTGTACATATTTAATATAAGTATCTTTATTTTTTTCTATACTTTTTGTATTTTCAGTTGATTCTTTTTCATCTTTATTACATCCAAATGTAATAAAAATAACTAATATTGATAAAATTAAAACAATAAATTTATTCTTTTTCATTATAATACCTCTGGAAGATAATCTTCTATTATTTTTTTCATAACTATTGGAGTATTTTCTTCATATACTTCTAATTGCTCATTATAACCATTTTCACCTTTCATTGGTCTATCAGAAACACCTTTTATAACTAAAACATCTACATTATTTATTTTGCAAACTTTACAAACTGAATAAGACTCCATATCAGATGCTACTACGCCAACACTTGCTAAATAAGTTAAATCTTTCCATAATACTAAGGCTTTATCAGATGTACCAAACAAACCAGTTGAATAATCAAGATCAATATTTACTTCATCTATTTCTATTATATTATTTTCATCTGTATCAAAAGAAAACTCTCTAAGTACATAATCATAATCTACAATTTTATCAGGTATAATAACATCATTATAATCAAGTTCATCACTAACTGCTGCACATGTACCAATAACAATTACTTTTTCTAATGAAAACTTATTTATCATATATTCTGTTGAAGCAGCTGCATTTACTTTTCTAACTCCACCTTTAAAATAAACTATATCTTTACCATTAAAATTAGTTCTATAATACTCTCCATATGGATATTTTTCTAAATAATCCTCGGTTATATTATAGATATCAATAAGTACACTCCATTCTAATTTACTTGCTACAAAAACTCCTATCATACTTCTTCTCCTTCTTCTTTATACCTAGTCTTAAATAAATCATCTTCCTCAAGAACTTCTATATGTTCTACATCTATTTTTGGTAAATCATCTTTAGTTGATAAATTAAAGTAGTCCAGAAAATAATTTGTTGTTTTATAAAGAATAGGTCTTCCTGGCAAATCACTTTTACCAACATCTTCTATAAAACCTTTAGATATTAAATTTCTTATCATTTGTGCTGAATTAACTCCTCTTATTTCATCAATTTGAACTCTTGTAACAGGTTCATTATATGCAATAATAGCCAGAGTTTCTAATGCTGATTTACTAAGATTATTACTAACTTCTTCAGTTAATTTTTTTATATAATCCTTATATTTAGACTTGATTATAAGTTTATATTTGTTTCCAAGTAATTTTATTTCAATTGATCTATCTTCATATATTTTTTGTAATAATTCTATTTCTTTTTCTACTCTTTGTTCTTCTATTTCTAATATATTTGATATTTCCTCAATACTAAGTCCATCTTCTCCTACTGCAAATAATATTGCTTCTAATTCATTACTCATTTATTACACCTTCTTCTATGATGATATTATTAAAATTATTTTCCTGAGTTATAACTATTTCTCCATGTTTTGCCATTTCAAGTATTGATAAAAATGTTACAACTATATACTCTCTTGTTACTATTTCAAATAAATCAAAAAACGAAATTTTCTTATTTTTCCTAATTATATTTCTTATTTCACCAGTTCTTTGTGTAACTGATAATTCTTTTTTAGTTATTTTAGTTTGCAAAGGTTTTTCTTCTTCTTTTCTTTTTAAAAAATTATTTAATGCACTAATTAAATCATCTAATGTAATATCACCATTATTTTCTTTTTCTACATCTATATATTCACTTAAATTAATTGGTTCTTTAGTAAATATATCTTTTCTTTCATTTTCTAAATATTTAAATGTATCTATCATATCTTTGTATTTTTTATATTCTATAAGCCTATTAATTAAATTCTCTCTTGGATCTTCTTCATATTCATCATCATCTAAATCCTTTTTATTTGGAAGAAGTAATTTAGATTTTATTTCAAGTAATTCAGCTGCCATAACTAAATATTCAGATGCAATATTCAAATTCATTTCTTCCATACTTTTAATGAAAGATAAATATTGCTCTGTAATTTTTTCAATTGATATATCATATATATCAACTTCATCATTTTTAATTAAATGTAAAAGTAGATCAAGTGGACCCTCAAAATCATTTATCACAAATTTATACTGCATTTACTTCACCTACTTTATCATTATAATTATATCATATATATTAATACAAAAAAAGAAAAAGTTTAGTTTTGATTTAAACTTTTTCTAAATACTTTGACATATGACTCTTTTAAATATTCTTTATATTCTTCTAATTTTTCTTTATTTGGAAAACATAACATATGATCTCCTAAAAGAAAATATATAATTTTATTTTCAAAATTATGTTCTTTTAAAATAGGCCTTGGAATTAAAAATCTTTTTTGGTCATCTATGTTTCCAGTATGTATAATATTCATATTATAAAATTCTAACATTTCCCTAATAGTTGTTAAATTTTTAGCATTTTTAGTATTACCAATTGTTTTTCTTATTATTTCTACTTGTTTATTATAATATTCCATATCAAACATTAAAAAAGCAGAATTATTAAAACAAGATTCAATAAAAATTCTATCTTTCGGCTTTATACCTGATGGTGCTGGCATTATAATTCTTCCTTTAACATCTATATTGTGTTCTAAAATACCATGTCCAAACATATAAAAACCTCTCCAATCTCGGAAAGGTAGTACACTATAATATTTAAAATAAGTCAAATTTTAATTAATTATAATAAAAATACAACTACTAATACTAAAATAATCATAACAATTGATATTAATATAATATTACTAAATCCATTTGAACCATATTTATATGATTTTTCATTACCATTTTCTCCAGAACTATTACCTATATTATTTTCTAATTGCAGTGCTAACATACTTGTAAATTTTTCATAAAAATCCCTATTTTCATCAGGTAACAATTGCATCTTATCTGGATTATTATAATAATATATTATATAATTACAAATATTTTTTATTTGTAATTCTGTAGGATTTAAATTATAAATATCAATTAATTCAAGTTTTACTTTTTGAGGAATATCACCTAAATTTTTATATTCTATTTCTTGCATATAGTCACCTCTTATAATTATTATACCAGTTTTTTTAAAAATATGGTATCATTATTGTAAAAGGTGTTAATTATGAAGAAATTTAATATGATTGATGAAAATTTTATATGTGATAATTGTAAAAGAAAAGTTTCACAATTAGGATATACTGCAAGAGATCACTGTAATTATTGTCTATATTCAAAACATGTAGATATAAATCCGGGTGATAGATTAAATAATTGTAAAGGATTACTAATACCAATTGGTATAGAAAAATTTAAAGGTACATTTAAAATAATATATAAATGTGATAAATGTAATAAAATACATAAAAATATAATGGCAAAAGATGATAATTATGACTTAATCATAGAACTTTCTAAAATGAAAGATGATTACTTTAAATAATCATCTTTTTTTAACGAAAACAGTTAACTACATTTATATGTAACTTTTCTTTTAAATACTGGATACATTACTTTTCCATTTGACATTCCTGTACATGATGCAGGTACATATTCATCACTAGTTGGCTCTCTATATTGATATCCTGAATGTGTTCCACTTCTGTATACTGAACATGTTGGTATCCATACTCCATATGTTGCTTTACAACTTTGTCCTGGATTTTTTGGTGAATCATCATCATTATCTTCTGATTCTGTATATTTTTCTACTACATATATTCCATCCTTATTATATACATAATCAAAGAAATATCCTGTATTATTTACATCTCCATTATGTTTCGTTTCTACTTTATCTGTATAATACTCTAAATCTCCTACATAATCTAATGAGAATCCTTCTGTTTGTTGTACTTCATTAATAGCAAAGTTATTTGAATAATATCCTGAAATTCTATTATTTCCACCAAATATTCCTACTTCAGAACCACCTGTTATTGTTCCTCCTTCTACTATTCTTGATGAGTCTCCATTTTCATACCATGAATATCCATATATCATTCCTATAGTTGAGTTCCCAGTTACATTTGCTTCTATAACTATATTTGATGTATTT
>CANQKX010000014.1 GCA_947624565.1 uncultured Bacilli bacterium | reverse complement strand
TCAATTAAATTAACTGATAATATAGAAGATGAAATAGGAATGCCTTTGATAGCTAAAGTATTTAAAAGTGAGGCTAAGAAAAATAAAGGTTCTAGCGTTGAATTATTAGTTCAAAAATATCCAAAATCATCTGTTAGTGAAAGTATTAAGACTTTAAGAACTAATTTGCAATTTTCATCTGTTGATAGTGAAATAGAGACAATACTTATTACAAGTTCTATACCTGGCGAAGGAAAGAGTTTTATAAGTGCTAATCTTGCTATATCTTTTGTTCAAACTGGTAAAAAAGTTTTAATAGTTGATTGTGATATGAGAAAAGGAAGACAACATAGGATATTTAAGTTATCTAATTCAAAAGGATTGTCTAATTTACTTATAGATGATATGAAAAATATAACACAATATGTTAGTAAGACAAGTATAAATGATTTATATGTAATAACAAGAGGAACAGTTCCACCAAATCCAAGTGAACTTTTAAATTCAAAGAAGAATAAAGATTTAATAGCCCTTCTTAAATCTAAATTTGATATTGTAATATTTGATGGAGTTCCATGTAATGGTCTTCCTGATTCAATAATTATGTCAACTTTAGTAGATAAAGTTTTAATAGTAAGTTCTGAAACAGTTACACCAAAAACTGTACTTGAAAATACTAAAAAACAACTTGAAAAAGTAGGTGCACCTATCGCTGGTACAGTACTAAATAATGTTAGTAGAAAAAGTGGTACTTATGGTAGATATTATGGATATTATGGAGAAAAAGAATAATGATTGATATACATTCACATCTATTATATTCTGTAGATGATGGTTCTAAATCTATAGAAGAAAGTGTTGGTATAATAAAAAAACTAAGCAAAATAGGAATTACAGATATTATACTTACACCACATTATATTAATTTTAGTTCTTATAATAGTCCTAAAATTAATAATACAATTATATTACAGGATTTGAAAATTAAATTGAAACAGGAAAATATTAAAGTAAATTTATATTTAGGTAATGAGATATATATTGATGAAGAATTAATTGATTTGTTAGAAAAGGGTTTAATTAGTTCACTAAATGATTCAAAATATTTATTAATAGAATTACCAATGAGTGGTATACATGAAAGTTATTATGATATATTTTTAGATTTAATTAATATGGGATATAAAGTAATACTTGCTCATCCAGAAAGATATATGTCATTTCAAAAAGATTTCAATAAAATATATGAATTGAAAGATATTGGGGTTTTATTTCAATGTAATGTAGGTAGTATACTTGATGATTATGGTAAACATGCTAGAAAAACTATTATAAGAATGTTAAAAGAACATTTAGTATCTTTTTTAGCAACAGATATACATCATGACAAAAAGGATTATACGTTTATAGAAAATGCTAAATCTAAAATAAAAAAATATTTGACTGATGAAGAAATAAATAATTTATTTGAAAATAATGCTAGAAAAATTTTAAATTAGCATTATTTTTTTCTTTAAATTAACTTAAAGTTATTTACTAAAATGTAAAAAAATGGTATATTAATATATATAATAGAGGAGTGTGTAGATATGGGTTCGTATAATGAATTTGAAATAATTATTGACGGTGAGAAAAAAATTGCTCAAGAAGTTACAAGATTAACACCTAGAGAATTAGGAATAACTTTTGTTTATTTTTATTTAAAGGGCGATAATGATAATGATGAAACTGAAAAAGAGTTATATACTGCTAGAGTTGTTCCTGATGGAGATGATTATGAAAAAATAGTTCCAATAAGAACTGAAGATGAAAAAAAACTTGCATACGAAATATTTTCTGATGTGTATTCAGAAATTAAAGAATAGGTGGTGAAATATAATGAAATTAGAGGATATTTTAAATGAAAATCTTAGTTTGGAAGATAAATTAAAAATTATAAAACAAAATAGTGATGTTAATGTTGAAAACTTACAATCTTTAGATTTAGAAACAGTAAATAAAATTCAAAATGAAATTGATAATGTATTAACTTTAGCAAATGAAAAAAAGGAAGAAATAGAAGATAAAATAACAGATATTAAAGTATCAATAAGTACTTTCAATAGCAATGTTAGTTCATATTCTTCTAAAGAAGAATGTAAGGAAGCATTTAAAAGTATAAATGAAAAAAGAAAAGAACAAAGTAAATTAGAAAAAGATGTATCTCAATATGAAAATATTTCACCAATATTTTCTAATATGAGGAGAACTCTTTCTGATGCAATTATAGATATAAAAAAAATGGACTTATCAAAATCAATTGATAATTCAAATTCAATAATTTCAAATTTACAATCAAAAATTGAAAATTCAAAATCTAAAATACAATCATATCAAGAAAAAGTAGAAAAATATACTACATATTCAAAAGGATGGCAAGAAGCATTAGATAGATTATCTTTTAATATAAATTCAGCACCTTTAACAGATGAAGAATTTAACTTGGTTGAAAAATGGTCATCAAAAGTATTTGATTATAATGATATGATAAAAGATTTAAAAGATGAAATTATTAAAGAACAAAATAATATTGAACAATTAGAAAATCAATTAGAAAAAGAAAATGATATATTATCTAAAAATCAAAAACAGCAACAAAAAGAAGAACAAATTGATCAAAAAAATGAAAAAGAAATTAATAGATTTAACGAATTATCTTCGAAAGATAAACTTTCAAAACTTGAACTTATGGAAATGAAACAAATATATGATTATATCAATTCAAATGGTCAAGTAAAAGAGTCAGAAAAAGAAGAAATGTATGATAAATTTATTACATCATCTTTGAAATCTAAAGATGGACATTATACTGTTGATGTTGATGAGAAAAAACCAAAACCTCAAAGAGAACCTGCAAAAATTTCTAAATCAAAATCAGTAATTGCAAAAGGAAAACTTGCAACAATTAGATTTATGCAATCAGTATTTAATAAAGCAAAAGAAATAAAAAATAATATAAGTGATAAAATAATCGATATAAATATTAAAAGACAAGAAAGTAAGCAAAATAGTAAAGATGAAAAAATTGAAAAAATACAACAAGAAAGAGAAAAATTAGAATCAAAAATTGAACAATTAAAGGCAAAAAAATCTACATATAAAGATCTTGTTGAAGAACATTTAGATGAAGAAGATGAATATAAACATGCTATGTAATTCATAAAGGAGAATAAAAAGATGAAACAAAAGTTTGAAATAGAATTAACTGATGGAAGTAAAACAGAGGCAACTTTTATTACAAGAATAAAACCAGATGATAAAGATGTAGAATATATATACTATTCTATTAATGATGATGACGATGATTCTGATAATGGGAAAGTTTCTATTTTTGCATCAAAATTGGTTTTAGAAGATGGAAAAGAAATAATTAAGAATCTTGATAGTGAAGAAGAAAGACAAGATGCATATAAAGTTTTTTCTGAAACGTATAAAAAAATAAGACAAGAAAATAATTAATAAAGAGGTGGTAATATGGGGTTAATTGAATTATCAAATAATGATAAAGATAAGTTATTACAATTATCTATTACATTAGAAGAAATAAGAGTAAGAAAACAACAAATTATAGAAAAAATAGAACCATATTATAACAGAATGAATGAAATAATTGATGCTGAGAAATCATTAGAAGAAAATTATGAACAGATATTTGCGGATAAAGATAATGTTGAATTTAAATCTGAACTTGATGCTAATAAATTATCTGATATTATATCAAAGCAAAAAGATTTAGAAGAAGAAAAATTCAATATAGACTTAATATCTAGAGATTTTTATGAACAATTGAATGAAATTCTTTTACAAGAAGATGAAATTGTTAGTAAAATAAAGAATTTAGCTAATGAATCTTTTAAATCTAAAGAAGAAGAGAAAATGGGAATATATATAGATTCTTTAAATACATTCGTACAAATTAGTGATATTCCTGTAAATAACTATTATGTTATAAATCGTGAATATGATGAAATAATTAGAACTAATGAAAATACAATGAGTGAAATTTCTCAATATTATTCAAAAAATACTACAAATGTTGAAGATACAGAAGATATGTCTTATTATGAAAAGTTAGAAAAAATATATTTAGAAAATAAAATAGAAGAAAAAGATAATTCAAATACTTCTGAAATCAGTTTTTTAACGAAAGATGATGAAAAACAAGATACTACTGAAGTAAATGATGAATTACCAAATGATTTAAATCTAGAAAATAATGTTAGTTTAGATAATGATGCAGTAGCAGATAGTCAAGTACAGATAGATCAAGAACCAATAAATACTTTAGATAGACAGGTTCAAGAAAATAAAGTTAATCTAGATAATAATATAGTAGAAAATAGTCTAGCACAGGTAAATCCAGAACCAATATTAAATCCTTTAGATAGACAACTTGAAGAAAGTAATGTTAATCTAGGAAATAATATAGTAGAAAATAGTCCAGCACAAGTAAATTCAGAACCAATTTTAAATCCTTTGGACAAACAACTTCCAGAGAATAATGCTAATTTGGGTAATAATGGAATGCAAGAAGATCCTTTATTAAAAGATTATATTAATCAAGGACAACCACAAATAAATCTAGAAGTTAATAATCAACCACAGATGAATATGGAAAACTCTTCAGTTGATTCAAATGTTCTTTCATTGGATTCTATACTAAGCGGAACTGCTTCTAATATGCAAGATTCCAGTTTAGATAAAGTTAAGAAAATATATACTAAAGGTAAATATGATAAAAAGTTTAAAGTTGCAAATACTAATAGAAAAAAGTTAAAAAATATAATAGATAATTTTAATGATAATTCTACAGTTGTTGAGAATATTGTAACTTTTGCTAAACCAGATTCAATAGAAAGTTTCTTAAATGCTCAAAAAGCCGCTTAATATAAGCGACTTTCTTAATTTTATATAGTAAAAAATTATATTTTTATTAAAAAAGTATTGATAAAATAATAAAAAAATGATATTCTATATTTATAAGCATAGTATGCTTATACGATAAGTCAGAATACGGAGGTTTTAATATGACAAAAGCAGATTTAATCGAAGCAATGGCAGCAAAATCAGGATTAACTAAAGCAGATTCATCTCGTGCATTAGAAGCATTCATGAGCACTGTTGCTGAAACACTAAAAAAAGGAGAAAAAATTACTTTAACTGGTTTCGGAACTTTTGGAACTTCAAAAAGAGCCGCTAGAAATGGTAGAAACCCAAGAACTGGTGAAGTAGTTAAAATTGCTGCAAGAACTAGCGTTTCATTCAAAGCTGGTAGCAAATTAAAAGAATCAGTTAACTAATAATAAAAAAACCATTCATTTGAATGGCTTTTTTATTTCTAATCTTCTTTTACTTCAATTGCACCAACTGGGCAAGAATCAATAGCGTTATTAACTTCATTTTTATTTTCTTCATTTATTTTATCATTATCTACTTTAGCAAGTCCGTCATCGTCAAAATTAAATACATCTGAATTAATACCTACACACATTCCACATCCTAGGCATTTATCTTTATTAATTTTTACTATTTTTTCCATAAATACACCTCCACATCTATATACATTATACAATAAATTATTAAAAATAAAATATAAAATATAAAAAAAGTATAATGGTATTTAAAAAAATCTTAAAATATGTTATTATTTAAGTATAGTAGGTGATGTTCTTGAAATCTAGACTAGATAAGTATGATAATAATGACAATTTAAGTAGAGTTGAAAAAAATCAAAATTTATATGATGATATTTATTCAGATACTAATTATAGTAATATGGTAGTAATTGATGATTCAAATGAAATAGATATTAGTAAAATTAAAGAAATAATTGATAAGGAAAAAAATAAAACTAATAGAGTTCAAAGAAATAATAATGATAAAATTGAATATAGTAGTATTGTTCCTGCTAAAGATGAAGAAGATAAATTATATGATATTAATGAGGTTTTAAAAAGAGCAAAGAGTCAAAGAGATATAATAGAAGAAGCAAATGAAAAAAGAAAATTTGAAAATTATAAATTTAAAGAGAATTTAGATGAAGAACTATCAAAAACTAGAAAAGTATATGAAAATTTAATAAAAGAAGAAAAAGAATTATTGAATATAATGAATACACTTACAAATGTAAGTTCAAAAGATATTGCACTTGATATGTTTGATGATTTAACTGAGAGTGAAGAATTACAATTAAATGACACTAAATTTAAAACAGAAGCAGATATTAATATAAAGCAAATAAATGATGATACTACTGAATATAGTACTGATACTTTTATGTTTAGTACAAAAGATTTTGAGGGTATAAATGATATTAAACAAGATGTTAAAAAAACAACTGTTTTTATAAAAATATTAGTATTTTTATTAACTGCTTTAGTAATAGTTGCGATAGCATTTGTTGTTAAAAAATATATAATAAAATAAGAAATTTATAATTTCTTATTTTTTCATATAATATAATAGGTGATTTCATGAAAAAAATAAAACTTAGATCACATAAGAAAATGAAATTAAGTACAAAGATATCAACTATTATTGTAATTGTTATTATATGTGTGTATTTATTATTAGATTATAGTGGTAAGAAGATTTTACCTGTAATTATGAAACAAGCTGAGACAGATTGTAAGAAAATGGCAATAGTAATTATTAAGAATTCTATAAATGATGAAGTATTGTCATCATTACAAGAAGATATGTATGATGTTATTCAAAATAATGCTGGTGAAATACAAACTGTTGATTTTAATTCTATAATAGTAAATAAGTTTTTAACTGAGATGACGAATATTGTAAGTGATAATTTAAAAAAATTAGAAAAAGGGAAAATAGATGATATTTCTTTTATTAATACAGATGAATATGATATAAAAAATTTAAAAAATGGTGTTATATCTGAGGTTCCTATGGGTATAATAACAAATAATGTACTTTTATCAAATATTGGGCCTAAAATACCTGTTAAATTAAGTTTAATTGGTAATGTAATAAGTAGTGTAGAAACAAATATAAGTAATTATGGAATAAATAGTGCTTTAATTGAAGTATATGCTAGGGTAGAAGTAACAGAGCAAGTTATAATTCCTTTTCAAACAAAAAATATTAAAATTGTTAACAATATTCCAGTTGCAATTAAAGTAATTAATGGTAATGTTCCAGAGTATTATAGCAATGGAAAACTTAATGAAAGTTCTAATATATTATCTATACCAATTGAAAGTGATTAAAAAAATGTGTTATACTTATATTATGGATAAATTATTAAGGAGTATGTATGGAAAAAATAGTAAATATAGGTGATTTAAAATACGAAATAATAGTAGATTATAGAGATGCTTATAAAAAAGATGAGTTTATAAGTAAGTGTACAGATTATTTTTATGATTTTGATTATGTAGTTGGAGATTGGGCATATGATAAACTTAGATTAAAAGGTTTTTATGATGATGAAAATAATAAAGCTAAAGAATATAATAAGATTGGTAACCTCGACAAATATTTAAAGGAAAAATGTGCTTATGGTTGCAAATATTTTGTTGCTAAAAAAATAATTGTATGATATAATTTTTATAGTAAATGAGGTGTAAATAAAAATGGATAATAAAGTAATTTTTTACGTAATAAATGAAGAAGGCTTAAGAGAAGAAGCACAAATACTTGCAAAATATAAATTATCAGATACTGATAATTATATAACATATACATATAATGAAATAAATGATAATAATATGGTTAAAATATATACAACTGGAGTTATATATGAAAATGGCAATTATTCATATAAAGAGATAACATCAGATGAAGAATGGAATAAAATAAAAGATGTTATGAAAGATATTGCAAAAGATGAAGATGAACCAATAAATGAAGCATATAATTGTGATTTAAAATTTAAAGATGAAGAAGTTTCTGTTAGAAGACCTAAAAAACTTTTGGTTTCAAAAAAATTTGCAGATACTTTAGCATTGAAATATTCAGAAGAAGATTCTTCTAAAATAAATTCTTTATCAAATGTAAATGTTGAAGCAGCATTAAATACACCAGCAGAATTTATTTTAAATCAAGAATCAGAAAAAGAAGATTTATTAAGTAAAACAATAGAAATACCTACATTTGAAGAATTACAGGCAAGAAATAAAAATATAGAAAATGTAATAACAAATTTTAAACCTGAAAATAAAACAGATGCAGTAGCATCTTTAGAGGAATTTAAGGTTCCAGAAGAATCATCAAATGATCAATTACAAATGTCAACTCCAAAGAAAAATTATAAAGATAAATTTAGAGAAGAAGTTGAACCAATACTTATGAATGCATATGAAAATCAATTGAAAAAAATTGATGATTTAGAAGAAGAATTATCAAAAACTAAGTATGATTTGTTTGAAAAACAAAAAGAAGCATTATCACTTAAAAAAGCTAATGAACAATTAGAAAGTGAAAGTAATATTTTAAAAGAAGAATTAAGTGATGTACAAGAAAAGATGAATGGTATATTAAATGTAATTCAAGGAAATAATAAAGATTAGATAGCAATATTTAATCTTTTTTTTCCACTAATTACCATATAAATTAATGTATGAATTGTTAAAAATTTCACATTCTATAAATGTATAGGAGGTGAAAATACAAATGACAAGTGGATCAAATAGAAATAAACTAGTTACTCCAGGTTCAAAAGAAGCTATCGATAGAATGAAATATGAAATAGCTAACGAATTCGGTGTTCAATTAGGTGCTGATGCTACTGCTAGAGCTAATGGTTCAGTAGGTGGTGAAATTACTCGTAGATTAGTTCAAATGGGTCAATCTCAAATAAGCGGAAATTATAATACTCAAAACAAATAGTTAATTTTGTTAATATAAATTTAAGCAAACTATATTTATTTATATGTAGTTTGCTTTTTTTAAAAAAAGTATATCATTTTTTTATTTTATATGATATAATGATAGCATAGGACAATAGGAGGAATAATATGGGTAATAATGTTATTGAAAGATTAAGATTATTTTGTGAAAAAAATCCAGACTTAGTTGCAAGTAAAATAATAAAAGGAATTAATTCTTCTACTGGGAATATAGTTCTTGAAAAAAATGGAATATCAAAAGAGATATCTATGGATGTATTAGAACAAGAATTATTTGATTTTAATACATTTGATATGAAAAGTATAAATAATAGTTTAAATAATTTGGATAATCTTGTTAATAATGTTAAGCCTCCAGTTGAAGAAATAGAACAATTACAAGAACCTACTGTTCTTGATATCGTTCCAACAAATTTAAAACAAATTCAAGATTGTACACTTGCTAAAAATGAAAATTTATTAAATAAAGCACTTTCTACATTTGCAATTGATGAGAAAACAGGTATGGTAAATATAAATAAAGCGATAAAGATTATTACTGATAGTGGAGTAAATAATGTAGTATATTGTGTAAAAAATAATAAAGTATTACCTAAAGATTTATCAAGTTATGATCTTCAAGGTAAATTAATATCCGATATTCCATCTAGTGATCAAAAACCAAATTTAGATGAACTAATTAATACTAGTTTTGCAAATATATTAGTTTATGTAGAAGTTGCTAAATTAAAGAATATAAGTTTTACTGAAAACCAAATTAATAATGCTAAAAGTAAATATACAACTAGTATAAATGATAAATTAAATGTTATGGGATTAAATAAAGAAGAAAATGATTCTGAAGAATTAAGTTCAAATAATGTAGTTTCAGATATTAAACCTAGTACTGATGTTAAAAAAGCAGGTTTTGCAGATGTATTAATACTTACGATAATTGTATTAATATATGCGGCAATTATTGTAAATTTAATAATGAAATTAAGATAACATATGTAAATATATGTTTTTCTTTTTCATAATAATATTTAAATAAAAGTTTATTTAGTGTATAATATATAGTGAGGTGAGTTTATGAAAATTTTATCAGTAAATGCAGGTAGTTCATCATTAAAATTTCAAATGTATGAAATGCCAGAAGAGAAAGTATTAATATCAGGAGTTTTTGAAAGAATAGGATTAGATAATAGTTTTTATACTATTAAAATAAATGGTGAAAAAGTAAAAAAAGAAGCAGACTTAAGTAATCATGATGTAGCAGTAAATATTTTAATAAAAGAATTGCTTGAAAATAAAACTATTGATTCACTTGATGAAATTAAAGGTGTAGGTCATAGAATAGTTCATGGTGCAGATAAATTCTCTAATTCAGTTATATTAACTGATGATGTAATAAAAGAAATAGAGAAATTTAGTGATTTAGCACCATTACACAATCCAGCAAATATATCAGGAGTTTATGCTTTTAAAAAACAAATTCCAAATGCAGTTCAGGTTGGATGTTTTGATACAGCATTTCATCAAACTTTAAAGGAAGATAGATTTAGATATGCAGTACCAGATGAATGGTATACAAAATATGGAGTTAGAAAATATGGATTTCATGGTATGAGTCATAAATATGTATCACAAAGAGTAATGGAATTACTAGATAAAGATTTAGCAAATGTAATTGTTTGTCATTTAGGTAATGGTGGAAGTATAAGTGCGATTAGAGATGGAAAATGTATTGATACTACAATGGGATTTACTCCTAATGCAGGTATTATAATGGGATCTAGATGTGGTGATATAGATTATAGTATTATTCCATATATTATGGGTAAAACTAATATGAGTATTACAGAAATAGATAATCAATTAAATAAGAAAAGTGGTATGCTTGGTGTAAGTGGTGTTAGTAGTGACTTTAGGGATATAGATATTAAAATTGAAGAAAATCATAAACCTAGTATATTAGCAAACGATTTATATATTAATTCAATTGTAGGTTATGTAGCAAAATATTATGTAGAACTTGGTGGAATTGATGCATTATGTTTTACCGCAGGTGTTGGTGAAAATGCTCCACATATAAGAAGAATGATAGTAGATAGATTATCTTGTCTTGGTATAAAAATAGATAAAGAAAAAAATGATGAATTTAGATTTGGTAAAGAAGGTATTGTATCATCACAAGATAGTAAAGTACCTGTATTTGTAATACCAACTGATGAAGAAGTTGTAATAGCTAGAGATACTTATGATTTAATATAGAAAAGAGTGTATTATGAAAAAAGAAATATATAAAAAAATAAAAGAAAATGATATCATTATTTTAGCTAGACATATAGGTGCAGATCCAGATGCATTAGGTAGTACTATAGGTTTAAGAGAAATAATAAAAGAAACATTTCCTAAAAAACAAGTTTATACTATTGGTACTTCATCAACAAAGTTTAAATGGTTAGGTCAAATAGATAAAGTAGATGAATCAATATTTAAAGATGCATTATTAATAGTTTGTGATACACCTGATTTAAAAAGAATAGATGGTATAAGTAATGTAAATGATTTTAAAGATGTAATTAAGATTGATCATCATCCAGAAATAGATGAATTTGGTTCAGTTAGATGGGTAGATGATACTAAATCAAGTGTTTGTCAGATGATTATTGAATTAACTTATGATACTAAATTAAAAATGACTAAATATGCTGCAGAAAGATTATTTATAGGATTAGTATCAGATACAAATAGATTCTTATTTTATTACACAACTGCGGATACAATGAGATTAGTGTCTAAACTTATTGATGATACTAAAATTGATTTCACATCACTTTATGATGATTTATATAGAAGGCCATTATCAGAAATTAGGCTTCAAGGATATATGTATCAAAATTTAATAGTTACAGAAAATGGTCTTGGATATATTAAATTAACTGATGAAATAATAAGAAGTTTTGAGGTAGATCCTGCAAGTAGTGGTAATTTAGTAAATAACTTTAATAATATAGATGAAGTTTTAGTATGGATAACTTTTTCAGAAGATATAAAACAAGGAATTATTAGAGTTAATGCTAGAAGTAGAGGACCTATAATAAATAAGGTTTTAGAAAGGCATAATGGTGGTGGACATAAATTTTCATCAGGTGCAAAAATAAAGACATTTGATGAGATGCAAGATATTGTAAAAGAATTAGATGAATTATGCGCAGAATATAAAAAATCATTAAAATAAGGCAATTTGCTTTATTTTTTTTATTTTGGTATAATTATAAAAAGGTGATTTAAATGAAAATTAATAGTGTTGATTTGTCTATTAGTGCAGTTAGACAAAGTCAATATCCTACAGATAAAAAACCAGAATTTTTACTTGTTGGAAGAAGTAATGTAGGTAAGAGTAGTTTTATAAATTCAATAATAGAAAGAAGAAATTTTGCGAGAGTATCAGGTAAACCTGGAAAGACTCAGACACTAAATTTTTATATAGTTAATGATGATTTTTACTTAGTAGATGTACCAGGTTATGGTTTTGCAAATGTAAGTAAAGAAAGACAGCAAAAATTTGGTATGATGATAGAAGAGTATTTAACTAATAGAGATAATTTAAAAGAAGTTTTTTTATTAATTGATTTTAGACATAAACCAACACAAGATGATTTACTTATGTACAATTTTTTAAAGTATCATGATTTAAGTGTAACTGTAGTAGCAACTAAAGTAGATAAAATAGGAAGAACACTTAGAGATAAGCAAGTTAAATTAATAGAAGATGAATTAAATATAAATCCTGAAGATAATTTTGTATTATTTTCAAGTTCAACTAAACTTGGTAAAAGTGAAATAATTAGTATAATAGATAAAATAGTTTATCAAAAGGAAGAGTAATTTTTCCTTTTTTTCATATAATTTAGTAGTGATGTATTATATGAAGGTTGAGAGTAATTCAAATAAAATAGTTATTTATTTATACGATAAAAATAAATATTTAAAAAATGATATAAAAAATACTTTAATTAAAGTATTTAATGAACTTGAGGAGTATTATGATTATTGTTTTTGTAACTCATATGATTTAGAGTTATATATAAATAAATATTATGGAATGATACTTGAGATACAGGAAAATGATTATGATTTATATGAAGATGATATAGTAAATTTAAAATTAAATGTATTAAAAGATACTTTATTTTTATATGAAGTAGATGATCCACTTGATTATTTAGATAATGAGGTATACTATTATGATGACAAATTTTTTATTAATATGAAAAAATGTGATAATTATATATACGAACAATCTAATATTATATATGGAAATGATGTATATAAAATAATTGGAAAAGGAATAAAATTATGAAAAATACTTAAAAGTATTTTTTTTATAAAATCTTAAAAAGTACAATTTTACACATTAAGACTGTAATTATACAAAAAATTGAATATACTTGTTGAATAACATAAGTATATATTATATAATATAAATTATAAAATAGACAAAGTATGATAGTGATTATTCTTAATTTAATATCTATAAAACATTGACAGTATGATGTTTTTTTGTTACAATAACAAGCATTTAGAGAGGATATAATGTAATATGAAATTAAGAAAAATTAGATATTTTATTTTATTAACAATAATAACTTTTATATTTCCATTAAATGTTTTAGCGGAAAATTTAGTTTCTTTATCATCAGATAAAGATATTTTAGATATTGGTGATGATGTAATAGTAACTGCAAAACTTACAGATAATCATAATATATATGCATTAACTTCTACACTTAGTTATGATAAAGAAGTATTTGAGGAAATAGATAATAATAATTTTAAATCACAGGAATCTAATATTATTTATAATGATTCAAATAATAAATTTGGTATGATAAATAGGGCAGGTAAAATATCTGGTAATATACTAACATTACGTTTAAAAGTAAAAGAAAAAGCAAATGTTGGTGATACTTATATTACATTGAATAATATTTCATCTTCTGATGGAGTAAATAAATTTGAGTATGATGATTCTACTATAAAATTATTAGTAACTAAAGACGCTAATGAAGATGAAGTAGTTCCTAAAAATGATAAAGTAAATGATTATAAAAAAGAAATTGATATTACTAAAGTATTTACTAATCGTTATAACATGATAGTATCATCAATTTTAATTTTAATACTTATTATGATAATTATATTAATTAATAAATCTAATATTAAAAATAAAAAAAGAATAAAAATATTATCTATTTGTTTAACTCTTTTCTTAATTATAATATTACTATCCTTAAACTTATTTAATTTTAATAAAAGAGATGTTAATAAAGACAATATTATTGATTATGAAGATGCTAAAGACATTATTAATTATATTATTGATATAAAATCTATTGATGATTTAAATCAAAATAATTTAAATAAAAAAACTAGTATATATAAAGAATATAGTCAACTTGATTTAAACAATGATGGATATGTTGATGTAGTAGATGTTGCTGAGAGTGTTGAAAATGCTAATAATGTAGATTATAAAGTTGAATTAAGTGAAATTAATCAAAATAATTATTATGTATCAAAAAAAGAAAGTATAACACTACAATTTAATGCTACTGTTAGTCCAAATGAAACAATAAAAAAAGTTATAATAGATAATAAAGAGTATGATGTCGTAAGAAATGAAGATATATATACTGTTACTTTAAATGCTCCAAATAAATCTGGGGTACACGAATTTAAAATTTCAAAAGTAATTTTAAGTAATGATAATAAAGTGGATGCAAAACTTAATATAAAGTTAGAAGTATTAAAAGATATTCCATATATTGATATGTTTAGTGTTGATGATGAAAATAATATATTTAGTTTTACATTTGAAGATAAAGATGGTGCATTAATAAAAGATGAAGATAATTACTATAAAGGTAGTGTTATAGTTAAAGATCAAGATGGTAATGAAGTAATAAATAAAAAAATAAAAAAAGAAAATCATATTACATATGAATTTAAAGAAAATGTAACTTATAGCGTTATAATAAATGCACAGTATGATTTAGATACTAATGAATTAAATGATATAACAGATGATAAAAATAAAGATGAAATTATTACTACAAAAGAAATTATAGTAACAAGTGGTTATAATTTTAAATTATTTAATGTAAATATTTCTGAAGCAATAAAAAAGAATGAGAAACCTATTATTACTTTTGAAAGTACAAATGATAAAGGATTTAATGTTGATACAGTTGTAATTAATAATAAAGAATATAAAGTTACAAAGATAAATGAAAATAATTATCAAGTTATTATAGATGATATAGATACTTCTAAATTTGGTAAATATGATATAACTATTGATAAAGTAGGCTTAAGTAATTTAAAAGTATTTGAAAGAAATAAAGATTTCAATATTGATACATTAACTTATAATGTTTTAAAAGATTCACCAAGTATTAGTGATATTAACTTAAAATATGATAATAAAAAAGAAGAGATTACTGCAAATTATAAACTTAATGATATAGATAACTCATTAGAAAAATTAACAATAGTTTTAGTTGATTCTACTGAAAAAATACTTGATACTAAGGAAGTTTCTAAAGATGAAACAACTATAACTTTATCTTATAAAAATAATGTTGATGGTAGATATAGAGTTAAGTTTTTAGCAGATTATAATTTAGGAATGAATACATATATTTATACAAGTAAAAATATTGGTGAAAAAGAAATACTTACACAAGCAGATATTTATATAAAAAATGCTACTGTAACTACTATTTTTCCAGTTAAAGGACAACCAAAATATAAAGTAACATATGAAGTATTTGTTTCAGATAATATTAAATCAAAATATAGATACAATGAAGTAGCGGCAGTAACTGTAAATGGTCTAAATTATGATGCAGACAAAACAAATACACCATTTACATCTATAATAAGTTTTACAGTACCTAGTGATTCTGGAATATTAAAACTAGAAGCAACTAGAGTGCAATTAAGATATGAAGATTATAATAATAATATTCATGAATTTTTCTCTGTAAAACCTTATGTAATAAATATCGATGTATTAAAAGATAAACCTACAATTAAAAATCTTGAAGTAATAAATGAAGATTATAATAAGGGAAGTGCTACATTTAAATTTAATGTTGTAGATGATAAAGGTGGATTTGAAAGTGGTAAAGTAGAGTTAAATGGTGATGTAAAATCTATAAAAAGAGGAGAAAATACTATAACATTTAACAATATTAAAAGAGAAGAAACATTCGATTTAAAATTCTATGGTAATTATGACCTAGATACTAATAAACTTGATGTAGATAAAAATGAAAATAGTTATAAAGATGAACTTATATATACTATACCATATGGTCTTTATAATAAAGATAAGTATGATTCTATAAAAATAACTAATTTAAGTAGTAATGAATTCTTTGAAAAAAATGAAGATATAAAATTAAAATTCAATATTGAAGGATTAGATGAAGACTTAAATTTATCTGTTGATAAAGTAATAATTAATAATAAACAATATTCTATAGAAAATATAGATGATAATTACTATATAACATTAAAAGGTTATAGTAGTTATGGAGTAAAAGAAATAACTATTAAAGAAATTATATTAAGTAATGGTAAAAAGGTAACTTTAAAAAATGCTGCAAAGATTAAAGTAGAAGTATTAAAAGATCCTGTTAAAGTAGAAGACTTTAATTATGATATAGATGAAAATAATATTAATATGAAATTTACTTTAGATGATAAAGATAAATCAGTATCTGGTAATTTATCAGATAATATTGTAGTTAAAGTATTTGATGAAGATAATAAAATAATAAAAGAATTTGCTTATGATGATAATTTAACATTAAAACTACAAGAAAACATATTACGATACTATGTTAAGGTATATGCAAATTATGATCTTGATACAAATATAAATAATAATAAAAATAATTATAATAATCAATTAATATTAGATGAGGTAATATCAATTGATAAAAATTATATACAACTAAAAGATATTACTGATATTACTTTATATAAAAATACAAATGAGATTGAAGAAGTAAATATATCTGATTTAAAAGAAAATATAGATAAATATTTTGTTAAAATATCTATGACTAATATGCCAACAGTATATGGAAAAATAAATAGTGTATTACAAGAAAAAGGAAGATTAATATTAGTTATTGATTATAAAAATGTTACAGATGAAAAGCAAACAAGTGATTTAAGAATTGACTTTGGATTAATTAAATCAGGAACTTGTAAAAATGAAGCAAGACCTGAAACATTTGAAGAATTAATTACAAAAATTATTAAAAATCCTAAAGGAAAATATACTTTAACTCATGACTTAGATGCATCAGATATAAAAGTAGATACAAATGCTTTAATTGATGTTGATTTTCAAGGTACTTTAGATGGTAATGGATATACAATTAAAAATTTAAATAAACCATTATTTAATTCAATTAGTTCTGGTAAAGTAGAAAATTTAAAATTAGAAAATGTAACTTTACCATCAAATAGTGCACAAGGTTCTTTAGCAAATAAAGCAAGTAAGGCAACTATTAAAAATGTTTTAATTAATATATTTACAAAAAGTAATAGCGAATCACAAACAGGATCATTAATTGGATATGTAAGTGATAATTCTACTATTGAAAATTGCCGTGTTAAAAATTTAAATTTATCAGTAGGATGGAATGTTCAACAAGTTGGAGGATTAGTAGGTATATTAGAAAATTCTACAATTAAAAATAGTTATTCTATTGGTAAAATGTCAGGTAACTGGAACTTTATAGGTGCATTAGTTGGTGATGTTAAAGGTACTTCTAGTATTTTAAATAGTTATACTAAAGTTTCTATGAGTGGTAGTGGCGGAGTATCTTGTGATCTAGCATGTGTTTATAATGGTAATTTAATTATAAAAAATAATGTAACTTTAAGTTCTGGATTTAGAAGTAATTTATCAAATAAATTTAAAGAATCAGAAAATAATTATCAGTTAGTTTCAAATGATATTGAAAGTACTCAAAAGGGTATAACTTACATTAATCAAGATAATGTTAATGAAACATTATTTAAGAAAAATGCTAAATTTAATGAAAATATTTGGAATTTAAAAAATACATCTTATGATAATACTCCTACATTTATAACAGAAAAGGTTAGTAAGTTTAATAAATTAGATGAATATGATGAAAATAAAGAAACATTATATAATAATTTGAATTTATTAATGCCATTTTATGAATATAAAAAGATTATAGAAAGTTCAAAGCAAATAAGTGAAAATGATATATTATATAATCAAGAAATTATGCACATTATACCAGTTGATGAAAATGGTAATATAGTAACTTATTTAACTAGTGATAATCAAAAAACAATAAAGAAATTAAAGGTTGTATTTAAAAATAATGAAAGAAGAGAATATGAAGTTATTTATGATAATACATATGATATGGTGGCAAGTTATAGAATTAGTACTTTAAAAATAGATTATACATTTAATCATTATGTAATAGATAGTAGTTCAAAACTTGTTGATAATTTAACTAAATATTTATCTAATCTTACATATGAAGATAATTTAGATCCATTAACTAAAAGTGCTGATAGTAGATTATATCGTGAATATTATTATGATGAAACTAAAAAGGAACTTAAAGAGTTTGTACTTAAATATTTATCTAATAGTAATTATACAAATACAACTAATGATAAAGAAATTAATGATTATTTAGAAAAAGAAATAAAAAATAATGAAAATATAGAAAAAGTATTATATACATATAATTATTTTAAGAGATTTTATAGTTTTGATATAGATGGTATTATGTTAAATGATTTAATATTATTTGATATGCAAGGATTTAATAAAAATTTAAATCCATATGATATATCTTTAAAATTTATATCAAATGATAATAACTTAAAATTAAGTAATACAAATGATACTTATAATAGAATGTTCTTTGAATATACAAATAAAGAAACAATACCAGATTTTCTTGAATATTTAGTTACTACATTAACTGATGAAAAAGTTGATAGATGGTATGCTAGTAAATTTAAAGGATATTTATCAGAAGTTAATATTGATAATAGAGATGATATTTTATATACTTTATGGGATCATATTAAATCAAAAGATATAAAACCTAATGGTAGTTATGCAACTTGGTATAACTATGCATTACCAATAATAACATTACCTGAAAATGCTGCTTATATTATATCAACTCCAACACAATTTATAATTGGAGCACAAAGAACTTATATACCTGATCCTAATGATATTAATGCTCAAGAAAGTCTAAGACAAAGGGTTAAAACTTATACAGATAGGATGAAAGAATATTATACAAATGCTGCTAAAATATTAGGCGATGCTAAATACTTTAATGATATACATACTATACAAATAGATAAAAGATATACATATGATTTAAGTGGTAACTTAATATTCCAAAATCAATATACAACTCAAGAACCATTCCATAAGAATTTTAATGAAGTAGTTAATGTTTGGGCATACAATGATTATAATGCTGCTACTGCAAACGGAACATCAATAATATGGAGAGTTGAGGGATTAATGGATGGAGATTTAAGTAAGGGTTCTGAATATACATATCATACTTGGTCTCATGAAACAGCTCATAATATGGATGCTAGATTATTCTTAAAGAATAAAGGAAGAAGAACAGGTGCAGGTGGAGAAGATTATGCTGATGGTAACCTTACTCAATCATTTGGTGATGGTACAATAAATATGAATATTTCTGTAAACTATCCAATAGATGCTAATGTTACATCAAATTTAACTCCTGAAAGAATTGATACACCTGAAAAGATACATGATTTTTATCAAAAAATGTTTGAAGTTTCTGATTTCTTAGATTATCTAGAGGCATTAGCATTCTTACAATTAAGTCCATTAGAACAATCAAAAGTTGCAGTTCAAGTATCATATTTAGATTCAAATGGAAAAACAACTTCAGCAAGTAATACAACTAGATATACAGTATTAACAGAGGATGATTTTAAGAAAATGAATTTAAAATCAATATCAGATTTATGGGATAATAAAATAATAATAAAACCAGGTGTAAGCGAATATGAAACTGTTGGAATTAATAGATATGGTGGATATAGTTTATATACAAGACGTTGGTATCAACCTCATGATGATAATGGAAGACCTGATTCTTATAGTTTCAAAGAATTTGCATTTGAAATGTTAGGATATAAAGGTTATGATGATGGTTATATAGAATATTATAGTGATAATCATGGTGAAGATGGAGATTTGGGCGCACTTCGTGCAATAACTAATGATTCAAATATGACATTTAAAAAATATAAACTTGATAGATATAATATGATGAAAGAAAATATGAGTAAAATGAAATATATTGATGCTAATCAAGTTATTGAAGATTATAAAAATGCTTTAAAATCAGATGCAATGAATAATGATAGAAGCGTAAAACAAAGTACTAATGTTAAAAGACGTAATTATTATTATATTAAGAGAATTACAAATGATTTTAGAACTGATATTTATGCTGATACAAGTAAAACTGATGTTCATGTAAAAAATGCTGAAGCATTTATTAAAGCAATTAATACTAATCCATATTATACTATTGTACTTGATAATGATATTGATTTTTCTAGTTATAATGAAGGAAGTAGCATTATTACAAAAGAATTCTCAGGTATAATTAAAGGTGAAAATCATAAAATATATAACCTTAATATTCCATTATTTAATAGTATAAATGCTGCTAAAATATATGATTTAAAAATTCAAGATGTTAATATAAATATTTCTGAAGATAGATTAGGTGCGTTATCAAAAAATTCATATAATTCTGAAATTAAGGGAGTAATTCTTAAAGATATTACTATAAATGCTAATAATCATAAAGAAGTAGGTACTTTAATTGGTTATTTACAAAATACAAAAATCAGTGATACTCATGCATCATTATTTAATGTATCTGGAAGTACTAGAATAGGTGGTCTAATAGGATTTGGTCAAGGAGGAAATTATATATATTCTTCAAGTGCTAATGGAAATGCAGTTGGATCATCAAATGCAGTTGGACTTCTTGCAGGAGAAGCAAATGGAGATACTTTAACTAATACTTATGCAGTAGGAACAGTAAAAGGTGCTAGTGATGTTGGAGGATTAGTTGGATGGGCAGATAATTCATCTATAATAAATAATTTTGCAAAAGTTGATGTAACTGCTAATAGTAATACTGGAGGCTTTGTTGGTAAAGTAGTAACAAAGGCCAATATTAAAAATAATATTTCATTTTCTAATAATGCTAATGGTTATAAATTTGATGGAAGAACAGATACTAATGTATTTGAAAATGGATATTTAAATAACTATGAAATAGATGAATATATTGGTAAGACAGCATTATCTAAAAATGTATCTACAAGTAGTATTACAAGTATATCTTTTGAGGGTACACGAAATAGAGAATTTTATACAACTATACTTGGATGGTCAGAAGATATATGGGATTTATCGTTAGTAGAAGATGGATTCTTACCAAAATTAAAAGGTAATGATACAAGTGAAAATATAATTATTATTACCGAAGATAAACAATCAATTGATAGTTTAAATACAGTATTACAAGAAGAAAATATTATCTTTAAAAAAGAAGATGAATCTGATAAAGAATTAAAAGAATCTGATGATAATGAACAAATTGATTCAAATGAAGAGACGAAAAAAGATTTAAATAATTAAATCTTTTTTTGTATAATAAAATAGCTATAAAACTATAGCTATCATATTATTTGAACCTTTATTAACTACTTTACCAAGAGTTGTTTGAAGTTTATATCTTAAATTATCAGGCATTAATGATAATTTTGCTTGTATACCTTCTTGAACAATTTCATCTAAACTTCTACCAAATATTTCACTTTTCCAAATACTATCTACATCACCTTCTTGATTTTTAGTTAAATAATTTATTAGTTCTTTAGATTGTAATTCTGAACCTATAATTGGTTCAAATGTACTTTCTACATCTACTCTTATCATATGAATTGATGGAGCAACTGCTTTTAATTTAACTCCATATCTACCACCTTGTTTAACAACTTCTGGAGTATCTAATTTCATATCTTTTAGTGTTGGAATAGCAATACCATATCCAGTTGATTTAACCATCTTAAGTGCGTTTTTATATTGTTCAAATTCTTCTTTTGTATTATTATATTCCTGAAATATTGATAATAGTGCAGATCTACTATTTATACTTGTTCCAATTATTTCTTTTAATACCTGATCATATAAATTATTAGGTGCAGTTAAAGTAATTGTTACTTCACCTTTAGATGGATCTACATTTGACATATATGATTTTTCTATCTGATCACATTGTTTAAAATGTTTATTTATTGTTTCAATATCTCTTAATTTATCAACTTCTATTACACTTTCTCTTATTTGATCCATATAAACTTTTTTTATTGGATGATTTGAATTAAGACATGCAATCCAATCAGGTATATCAACTTTTATATTAAGCACAGGAAATTCATATAATGCTTCTTTTAAAATATTATATACATCTTTTTCATTCATTGTTTCAGCACTTATAGGTATAACAGGAACATTATGTTGTTCTTTTAATTTTTCTGCTAATCTTTCTGTTTCTGGTAAACTTGGGTGAGCAGAATTTAAAAGTACAATAAAAGGTTTACCTATTTCTTTTAATTCACTTATTACTTCATTTTCTGCATCAATATAATTATTTCTAGTAATATCACCAATACTTCCATCAGTTGTAACTACTATTCCAATTGTAGAATGATCTCTAATTACTTTTTCAGTTCCTATTTCAGCAGCCTCTACAAAAGGAATATCTTCATCATACCATGGAGTTTTAACCATTCTAGGTTCTCCCATTTCATCTTCATAACCTTTTGCTGCAGGAACTACATATCCTACGCAATCTACTAATCTAATATTTGCTTCAAACTCATCTACTTTTATTTTAGCAGCATTACTTGGAACAAATTTAGGTTCAATAGTCATTATAGTTTTACCTTGAGCAGTTTGAGGTATTTCATCTAAACATCTTTTTCTTTCATATTCATCTTCTATATTAGGTACAACTAAATTTTCTATAAATTTCTTTATAAAAGTGGATTTTCCGGTTCTAACTGCACCAACTACACCTAAGTAAATATCTCCACCTGTTCTCTCTGATATACTTTTTATAATATCTATTTTTTCCATTTAATCCCTACTTTCTTTATTAAACTATATGAATAATAAAAAAAGATATTACTAAAAATAAAAAAAAGACTCATACTTTGAGCCTATATCATTTTATCTAAATTATCGGGTACCCTATCATTAACAACTGCACTTATTATTTTATCTTCTTGTTCTTTTGAAACCTCTTTACCAGTCATTTCACTAAGTTCATGAATTATTTCTCTTAAAGTCTTTTCATCTTTCATTTTATTACCTTGTAATTTTTGTGCAAGACTTACAATAGTTGATTTTTTTACATTTGTTTTATTCTCAACTCTTTTAAAAAAACTATCATTTAAGTTCACTAGAACTATCACCTCTAGTCTAGTATATGATTAAAATAATTTTAGGTTACAAATGTCTATTATTGTTCACCTTTACTTTTAAATCTAATTACTATTGGTGTTCCTTCTAAGTCAAAACTTTCTCTTATTTTATTTTCTAAATATCTTTGATAAGAAAAATGAACTAATCCTTTATTATTTACATTTATATTAAATGTTGGAGGTGTTATACCTGATTGAGAAGAAAAATATATTTTTAATCTTTTACCTTTATATGAAGGAGCAGGATTTAAAGCATATGCATCATTTATTACTTGATTTAATAGACTTGTTTTTATTTCTTTTCTAGAATTTTCATATACTTTAATTATTTCAGGCATTAATGTATGAATTCTTTTTTTAGTTAATGCGCTTAAATATACTATAGGGACATAACTTAGAAATTGAAATTCTGCACGTATTTTCTTTGTATATGATTTAATATCATTTTTATCATCTACTGTATCCCATTTATTTACTACAAGTACCATTGGTTTACCTGCTTCAAGCGCATACGCAGCAATATGTTTATCATGTTCAATAATACCTTCTTCTGCATTTATTACAATTACACATACATCGCTTCGTTCAATTGCTTTCATTGCTCTAAGTAAACTATATTTTTCTATGGTTTCATATACTTTACCTTTTTTTCTCATACCTGCAGTATCTATAACTATATAATCATTTTTTTCATATTTAAATTTTGTATCTATTGAATCTCTAGTTGTACCAGCCTCACTACTAACTATAACTCTTTCTTCATTTAACAATGCATTTGTTAAAGAACTTTTACCTACATTTGGTCTACCTATTAAACAAAATTTTACTGCAGAATTATCATCTTCATTTACATACTTATCAAAATCTTCTGTTATTTCATCTAATAATTTATCAAAATTTATGCCATGTTCAGAACTTATAGGTATATAATTATCAAATCCAAGTTCATAAAAATCATATATATTATCCATGTGTTTTTTATTATCTATCTTATTAATGGCTACTATTATTTTTTTATTTGATCTATAAAGAATATCTCTTACCATATAATCATTTGATGTTAATCCTTTTTTACCATCTACGACAAAAACAACAACATCTGCTTCATCAATTGCAATTTCAGATTGAATTTTAATTTCATTATTAAAAGTCTCATTACCAATATCTATTCCACCAGTATCGATTAAATTAAATTTATAATCCTTATAAGTAGCAACTGAGTATATTCTATCTCTTGTAATACCGGGTATATCTTCTATAATTGATATTTTTTTACCAACAATTCTATTAAATATTGTAGATTTACCAACATTTGGACTACCGACAAGTGCTACTGTCTTTAATTTCATATAAAGCACCTCTTTTCTGATAGTAAATTATAACATATTTATTAAAAAAATTGAAGTATATAAAATATAAACTATTTATAGTAATGTAATATTATGTTAAAGAGATATTATAAAAATATAATAATAAAATTAATAAAAATACAAATTTGTATTGATTTTATTTTAGTTTTACTGTATATTATTATTGCATACCTTTTACGTGGTATATGGATTTTTCCGACCATATACTAGGTATTAGGCAAATTTAATAGGAGGAAAGAATATGGCATTAAAAAAATCTGTAAAAGAAGATATTATTAAAAAATATGCTACTCACGAAGGTGATACTGGTTCACCAGAAGTTCAAATAGCTATTTTAACAGAAGAAATTAAAATATTAACAGAACATTTAAAAGTTAATATACACGATTTTCATTCAAAAAAAGGGTTACTTATGAAAGTAGGTAAACGTCGTAACTTACTTGGATATCTAAAAAAGACAGATATTAATAGATATAGAAGTATAATTGAAAAATTAGGTTTAAGAAAATAAGCACAATAGTGCTTTTTTTAATTTAATTTCTAATAATTGTGTTATAATTGATATATAAGGAGAAATTTATGAGTAAGAAAGTATATGAATTAGATTTTAGGGGTAGAAAATTAGTAGTTGAACATGGAGAACTTGCTAAACAAGCAGATGGCTCTGTTTTAATAAGATATGGTGATACAGTTGTTTTATCAACAGTAGTAGTATCTGATAATGCAAATGTTTTATCTGATTTTTTTCCACTTATGGTATTATATCAGGAAAAATTATATTCAGTAGGTAAAATACCTGGTGGTTTTATAAAAAGAGAAGGTAGGCCAACAGATAATGCAACACTTGCTGCTAGAATGATAGATAGACCAATGAGACCTTTATTTCCTGAAAATTTTAGAAATGAAGTTCAAATAGTTAATACAATTCTTTCAGTAGATCAAGATAATTCACCAGAAATGGCTGCAATGTTTGGATCTTCACTTGCAACATCTATAAGTAAAATACCTTTTGATGGTCCAATCGCAGGTGTTAAAGTTGGAAGAGTAAATGGAGAATTTGTTATTAATCCAACTATTGAAGAATTAGAATTAAGTGACATAGATTTAACAGTCGCAGGTACTAAAGATGCTATTAACATGGTTGAATCAGGTGCTAAAGAAGTTAGTGAAGAAGATATGCTTGATGCGTTAATGTTTGGGCATGAAGCAATAAAAGAACTAGTTAAATTTCAAGAGGAAATTATAAGTGATATAGGCGAAGAAAAAATGTCTTATGATATTCTTGAAATATCTGATGAATTAATGAATGATATAGAAAATTTATCAAAAGATAAACTTGATCAAGCTTTAAGAATAAAAGGTAAACTTGAAAAATATGAAGCAATTGATAATATAAAAGAAGAAATAGTAGAAAAGTATACTACAGAAAATAAAGATAGTATGACAGAAGAAGATTTTACTAAACTTATTACTGCAGTAAAACTTGCACTTGAAAAGGTAGAATACAATGTATTTAGAAAAATAGTTGTTAAAGAACATATAAGAGCAGATGGAAGAAGTATGACTGAAATAAGACCTCTTTCTGCTAGTATAGATTTACTTCCAAGAACACATGGTTCTGCATTATTTACAAGGGGAGAAACACAATCACTTAGTGTAACTACATTAGGCGCACTTGGAGAACATCAGATATTAGATGGTCTTGAACTTGAAGAAGAAAAAAGATTTATGCTTCATTATAACTTTCCACAATTTTGCGTAGGTGAAACAGGAAGATATGGAGCCCCAGGTAGAAGAGAAATAGGTCATGGAGCACTTGGAGAAAGAGCACTTTCTCAAGTTATACCAAGTGAAGAAGAATTTCCATATACTATAAGAGTAGTATCAGAAACTCTTGAATCAAATGGTTCTTCATCACAAGCATCTATATGTGCTGGATGTATGAGTTTAATGGCTGCTGGTGTTCCAATTAAGGCTCCAGTTGCGGGAATTGCAATGGGATTAATTACAGATGGTGATGATTATACAATTTTAACTGATATTCAAGGTATGGAAGATCATTTAGGAGATATGGATTTTAAAGTTGCAGGTACAAGAAATGGTATATGTGCACTTCAAATGGATATTAAGATTAAAGGAATAACAAAACAAATCTTAAAAGAAGCATTAGCGCAAGCAAAACAAGCAAGAATGCAAGTTTTAGATTTAATAGAAAGTACTATAAAAGAGCCTAGAAAAGAAGTAAGTAAATATGCACCTAAAACAATATCATTTATGATTAATCCAAATAAGATTAAAGATGTAATTGGTAAAGGTGGAGATATGATTACTAAGATTATCTTAGAAGCAAGTAATGTAAAAACAGTTAATGATGTAGGAGCTGTTAAAGTTGATCTTGAAGATGATGGAAGAGTAATTATATACCATACAGATAAAGAAGTAATTGATAAAACTAGAGAAATGATTGAAAATGTTGCAAAAGAAGTTGAAATAGGTAAAATTTACACAGGTAAAGTAGTAGATATTCATGATTTTGGTTGCTTTGTAGAATTATGGGAAGGTTGTGAAGGACTTGTTCATGTATCACAACTTGCTAATGAAAGAGTAGAAAAACCATCAGATTTAGTATCAGTTGGTGATGAAATAATTGTAAAAGCAACTGGATATGATAAAAAAGGTAAATTAACTTTATCTAGAAAAGAAGCATTACCTAAACAAGAAACAAAATAAAAAATAACGATTTATAAATCGTTATTTATATCCATTATTACAGGTAGAATTATTGGTTTTCTACCTGTTTTTTCTAATATAAATGGACTTATTTCATTTATAATTTGATTTTTTAACTCTGTATAATTGAATTTTTTATTTTTTAATTCCTTAATTATTACCTCAAATGATTTATTTTCTATTTCTTTAAGCAATTCTTCATTTTCATTTACTAAAACAAAACCTCTAGTAGTAATATTAACTTTACCAAGTAATTGTTTCTTTTCTTGATTTATATTACAAATTACTACAAGTATTCCATCATTAGCCATTATTTTTCTATCTTTAATTACTACATTACCAATATCACCAATTCTATTGCCATCTACATATATATCATAACATGGGAAACCTTTATCTTTCTTAACTTTTCCATTTAACATTGATAAAACTTCTCCATTTTGCATAACAAATATATTTTCTTTAGGTATATCACATGCAACACCTAAATCAGCATGTGCTTTTAACATTCTATATTCACCATGAATAGGCATTAAATATTTTGGTTTCATAAGTCTAAGCATTAATTTTAATTCCTCTTGATTAGCATGACCAGATGAATGAATTTCATTTAATGATGTATTTGTATATGTTTTAACACCTTTTAATGCTAATTTATTAAGTGTTACTGAAATTGCTTGTGCATTACCAGGAATAGGTGAAGATGAAAATATAACTGTATCTGTTGGAAGCAATTTAATTTTCTTATCAGTACCATTTGCAATTCTAGATAATGCAGCAAGTGGTTCACCTTGAGATCCTGTACAAAGTAAACATACTTCTTCAGGTTTTAAATTATTTGCTTCTTCTGGAGTAACAAATATATTTTTATCTTTAATATATCCAGATTCAAGAGCAATTTCAATTTGTGTTTCCATACTTCTACCAAATATAGCAACTTTTCTATTATTTCTTTTACATGTTTCAATAATATGTTTAAGTCTATAAACATTTGATGCAAAAGTTGCAATTATGATTCTTCCTAGTTGTTTTTGAAATAAATCACTTAAAGTTGCATCAACCCTTGATTCACTTAGCGACATACCTGGATTTAAGGCATTAGTACTTTCACTAAGTAATAATGTGACACCCTTTTCTCCAATTTTAGCCATTTTATGCAAATTAGCCATTGGTCCAATAGGTGTAAAATCAAATTTAAAATCTCCTGTTTCAACTATTGTACCATTTGGTGTATTAACAACAATACAATAACTATCAGGAATTGAATGTGTTGTAGATATAAATTCAATTTCCATATTTTTAAATTTAAATTTACTATTTTCATCAAATACAACAATATTATCGTATTTAATATTTCTATCTGCTAGTTTTTTTCTTATAAGATTTGCAGCTTGATTAGGTGCATATATTGCGGGTATATTAACAGATTGAAGTAAAAAATTTATACTTCCAATATGATCTTCATGACCATGTGTTATAAATAAACCTTTTATTTTATTTTCGTTTTTCTTTAAAAAACTATAATCAGGAATAACATAGTCTATACCAAGTAATTCATCTTCAGGGAATAATACACCGCTATCAATAATAATTAATTCATTACCATGCATTACACAATACATGTTTTTTCCAACTTCCCCAAGTCCACCAAGTGCAAAAACCTTAGTATCTAAATTATTATCAAAAATTTTCATTTTTTCTCCTTTCTAAATTTTAAAGTTAATAAGATTAACGCTATTAATTATACTATTTTTTAAATATTTTTGCAATAATTTGACAAAAAAAATAACTTATGGTATTATATAGCCCGACATTTGAAAGAGGGGGATTTTAAATGAGTTACGAAACAGATAAAAAAATATTTTCAAAAAAGAAACCTATAGATAGATTTTTTGAAAAATTACAAAGAGATAATGAAGAAATGCAATTTAAAAAAATTGATGATAATACAATCGCAGTAGATAGTGAAGACATAGAAAATAATAATGAAGTTATAAGTATTCCTAGAAACTATACATATGATGAAGAACAAGGAGCTGTGTATGATCAAAATGGTGATATGTTAGCTAGAATAGTTTATAGAGATTTAAACAAAATTGAGGATAAAAAAGATGTATTACCAGATGAAAATATAGAAGAAGTAGAAGAAAGAGATAAAAAGGGAAAAATGTCAATTTTTAGTAAAATAGGTAATTTCTTTAGCAAAAAGTTTAAAGGTAAGAAAAAGGATAAAAAAGATGTATTACCAGATGAAGATATAGAAAAAATAGAAGAAAGAGATAAAAAGAAAAAAACATCAATTTTTAGTAAAATAAGTAATTTCTTTAGCAAAAAGTTTAAAGGTAAGAAAAAGGATAAAAAAGATGTATTACCAGATGAAGATATAGAAGAAGTAGAAGAAAAAGAAAAAAATTTAGAGTTAAAAGATAAAATTTTCAAATATTTAGATGGGGTTAATTATACAATTAAAGACTTAATCAATATATTAAAAAAATCTGATTTAGTTAGTAGTAAAGAAGATTATTTATCTAAATTAAATGAATTTATTGATAAAAATATGAATTTGGATAAAGATAAAAAATTAGTTGCTTTATCAGTTGAATTATGTAAACTTGCTAATGAAGTAGAATATGAGATTGATATTAGTAAAAGCGAAGAAATTGTAAAAATATTTGAAGAAAAAGGTTTTGATTCAAATATTTCTATAAAAAATTTATATAATGAAATTATTACAAATTCTGACAAAAATTCTGATAAGTATTTAGGTACTTTATATGATTATGTTATGAATAATAAAGAAAACCTTAATATTGATGATTTAATTAATGAAATGAATAGAATATTAGGTAAAGATCCAAATGTATCTAAATATGAAAATAAAATAAAAGAATTAGAAGAAAAATTAAGAAAAGCAGAGTCAAGACAAAAAGAATTAGAAGAAAAAATAGCGAAATCACAACCAGAGAAAAAAGAACCAAAAGAAAATGTAACAAAATCACAACCAGAGAAAAAAGAACCAAAAGAAAATGTAACAAAATCACAACCAGAGAAAAAAGAATCAAACAATATTAATAATAATGATAAAAAAGAACAAGATAAAGTTGATATATCAAATGCTAATGAATTAGATGAACAAATGAAAAAATCTTTAAAACTACAAAAAGTTTATGAGAGATATAATCAAATACATAATTCATTAAATGAAAAATTAAAAGAATTAGAATATTTAAAACAAGAATATTCTATTATAGAAAAATCTATATATGGTGAAAATATTAGTAAATTAGATTTACAAGAAAAGAATAAATTAACTTTACTTGCTTCAAAAGAAAAACTTGAACTTTTAAAAGAAAAATTAGAAGAAATAAAAGCAGTTCAAATGCAAATAGATGCATTATCATCAAAATGGGCAAAATATAAAGTAGAATATGGTGATATAGATAAAAAAGTAGAAGATGATCGTAGTAATTCTTATAATTCTCTATTATTTAACAAAGAAGAAGAAAATATAAGAAATAAAAAGAAGAATGAAAGTAATGAGTTTTTCAGTAAATTTTCAGATGAAGAAATACAAGCAATTGATAAATATATTAAATATGAAAAAACATTATAGAAAGACATATTGACAAAAATATGTCTTTTTTCTGTAAAATAGTAGAAAAATTTAAAAAAATAATATATAATATACTTGAATACAATAAAGAGGGAGTGAAAATATGGCAGAAACAAAAAAGGCAACAACTAAAAAAACAACAACAACTGCAAAGAAAACAGCAACAAAGGCTGCATCAAAGACAACAACAAAACCTGCTGCTAAAAAAACAACAACTAAGGCAGCTCCAAAAAAGACAACAACAACTGCAAAAAAAACAACAACAACAAAGACTGCACCAAAGACAACAACAAAACCTGCTGCTAAAAAAACAGCAAGTAAAGCAGATCAAAGTTTTAAATTAACAAAAGATGCAATGTTTAGTGTTTGGGTTGATGCTTTAATTTTAGTATTTATAGTTTTAATGTTTGTATTAATACTATATGGATATGTTATGTCTGCATAAAAAGAAAAATAATTTTCTTTTTTTTTACCCTTTTAAATGATATAATGTAAATGGTGATATAAATGGGATTTTTTGATAAACTAAAAAAGATTGTAAATAAAGATAAAGAAGTATTTAAAAATACATCTGAAAAAGAGTTATATGATAAAGGGTTTGAAAAAACAAGAAAAGAATTATCAGATAAATTAAATAAATTAAATAAAAAGTATCAAAAGGTAAATAGTGAGTACTTTGAAGAGTTAGAAGAGATACTAATTATGGCTGATATTGGGGTAAATACAGTAATGAATTTTATGGAAAGACTAGTAGATAGAGCAAAAAAAGAAAAGATTACTGAACCAGAAATGTTAAAAGAATTAATTGTTGATGAATTATTTATTATATATGTAAATGATGAAATATTAGTTGATAAGATAAAATATAATGAAAATGGTCCTACGGTTATATTATTTGTTGGGGTAAATGGAGTAGGTAAAACAACAACAATTGCTAAACTTGCTAAAAGAGAAAAAGATTTAGGTAAAAAAGTAATGTTAGTGGCAGGTGATACTTTTAGAGCGGGTGCTATTGAACAATTAACTTCGTGGGGAGATAAAATAGGAGTTAAAACAGTATCATCAAATGAAAATGCAGATCCATCTAGTGTAATGTATAAAGCATTAGAAGAAGCAAAAAAAGATAATTATGATATAGTACTTATTGATACAGCAGGTAGACTTCAAAATAAAGTTAATCTAATGAATGAACTTGATAAAATAAATAGAGTTATTGGTAAATTAATAGATAATGCACCACATGAAACATTGCTTGTTATAGATGCAACAACTGGACAAAATGGAATATCACAAGCAAAACAGTTTAAAGAAATAACAAATATAACAGGTATAGTATTAACAAAACTTGATGGTACAGCAAAAGGCGGTATAGTACTTGCAATAAAAGAAGAAGTTAATATTCCTGTTAAATTTATTGGTCTTGGTGAAGGTATGAATGATCTTCAAGTATTTGATATTGAAAAATATATATATGGATTGTTTAGTGAATTATTGTAGGTGATATAAATGGATGAAAGAAATGAATTGATATTATTATATGATTACTATGGTGAATTACTTAGTGATTCACAAAGGAAGTATTTTGAAGATTATTATTTTAATAATTTAAGTTTAGGTGAAATATCAGAAGAATTAGATATAAGTAGAAATGCTGTTCATAAACAATTAAAAAGTGCTATTAATAAATTGTATTTTTATGAAGATAAATTAAAAATAATTAGTAAAAATAATTTATTACTTAAAAAAATAGATAAATTAGATTCTAAAATAAAACAAGAGTTAATAGATATAATAGAAAGCTAGGTGATAATATGTTTGAAAATTTATCTGATAGATTAGATAATGTAATGCATAAAATAAAAGGTTATGGAATAATTACTGAAGAAAATATTAGTGATGTAATGAAAGAAGTTAGACTTGCTTTACTAGAAGCAGATGTAAACTATCAAGTAGTTAAAGAGTTTACTAATAATGTTAAAGAAAAAGCATTAGGTGAAGAAGTTAGAAAAAGTATAAAACCTAGTGAAATGTTTTTAAAAATATTAAAAGATGAATTATTAAATTTACTTGGTGAAGATAAAATTGAGATAGAAGTTAGTAAAAAACCAACTATTTTAATGCTTGTTGGTCTTCAAGGATCAGGTAAAACAACTACAATAGGTAAACTTGGTAATTTACTTAGAAAAAAGTATAATAAGAAGCCTTTGTTTGTTGCATGTGATATATATAGGCCTGCTGCTATTGAGCAACTTAAAACAATAGGTAAAAGTCTTAATATACCTGTATATGAAGAAGGTACTAATAATCCAGTTGATATAGTTAGAAATTCTTTAGAATATGCTAAAGAAAATAATTTAGATTATATATTAATAGATACTGCAGGTAGATTACATATAGATGATAATTTAATGAATGAATTAGAAAGTTTAAATAATGAGTTTAAACCACATGAAATATTGCTTGTTTTAGATAGTATGATAGGACAAGATGCAATAAATGTTATAAATGGATTTAATAATAAGTTACCTTTAACAGGTACAATATTAACTAAAATGGATGGAGATACTAAAGGTGGGGTTGCCCTTACTGCAAGACATTTAACTAATGTACCAATTAAGTTTATAGGTACAAGTGAAAAATTAGATGGACTTGAAGAATTTGATCCAAAAAGAATGGTTGATAGAATACTTGGTATGGGAGATATACTTGGTTTAGTAGAAAAAGTAGAATCTGTTATTGATGAACAAGAAGTAGAAAAAACATATAAAAAGATGAAGAAAGGTACTTTTGACTTAGAAGATTTTTTAGCGCAATTTAAACAAATAAGAAAATTAGGGTCCATAGAAGGATTATTAAAATTAATCCCAGGTGCAAAGAAAATGGGACTTAATAATATTAATATAGATCCTAAAGATATATCAAAAATAGAGGCAATAATATTATCTATGACACCTACAGAAAGAAGAAAACCTGAAATTATTAAAGCAAATAGAAAAATAAGAATTGCTAAAGGTTCTGGTACAACTGTTCAAGAAGTAAATAGATTGCTTACACAATTTGAAGAAAGTAAAAAAATGATGAAAATGTTTAGTAATGGTACATTTAAAATGCCATTTTAGGGTATTATACTATTCATAATTTTAATTTTCTCATATTCTAGTAATAGATAAGGAGGATTAAAATGTTTGGTAATAATTACAATATGAATATGTATAAAAATAACAATGAATGTTGTCCAACTGTATGTGAAGAAAAATGTTGTGAAGATCCAGTTTATGAAGCACCAATTGAAAAATGTATAAAAAAGGATTATGTACATGAAATAGTACATGTGTGATAATTTATGATAGATCAAAATAAATAGAGATAGATAAGTACAAATATAAGGCATTTTATTAAGAAATGTCTTTTTGTGTGTTATAATATTTATAGGTGATTTTAATGAAA
>CANQKX010000013.1 GCA_947624565.1 uncultured Bacilli bacterium | reverse complement strand
AAAAGTGCATTTTCTTTTAAAAACACACTTTTCTGATTCAATTGCACTTTTTTGTGCACTTTACTTAAAATTTAACGTTATTTAAAAAAGTAAATAGATTTTTTCTATTTACTTCATATTTTCTGTAGTATTTATTATCATTTATTAATTATTAATCTTTAAACTATATTTTTTTGAATCATTTTCTTTTTCTAATAAATTTTCATTATTATCTAATTTTGTATTTGGTTTAATATGTTCTACATTATATAAGTAAAAATTTATTATTTCTTCTTTTAATTTTGCTATCAATTCTGATGCAGTATTTACTTTAAAATATTTATATATTTTTCGCATATTATTATAAAATAATTTTTCTTTACCTGATAAAAATTTGCATAATGTAGTCCTATCTACATTAATTTGTGATGCAAAGTCTTTTTGCGATATAGAATTATTTGTCAAATAAATATTTAATAATTTTTGAATTTCTTCTAAATAATTTAAATGAAAATCTTTATTTTCCTCTTTTAATTTTACTATCAATTCTGATGTACTACTAACATTAAAATATTTATATATTTTTCGCATATTATTTTGTGATATAAATTTTTTACCTGTTAAAAAACTAATTAATGTAGACTTATCTATACTAACTATAGATGCAAATTCAGTTTTTGTTATAGAATTATTTGTCAAATAAATATTTAGTAAATCTCTTAATTTTTCTATATCATCTAAGTGAAAATCTTTATTTTCTTCTTTTAATTTTACTATCAATTCTGATGCAGTATTTACTTTAAAATATTTATATATTTTTCTCATATTATCTTGTAATAATTTTTCTACATTTCCTGATAAAAATTTGCATAATGTAGTACTATCTACATTAATTTGTGATGCAAAGTCTTTTTGTGATATAGAATTATTTATCAAATAAATATTTAATAATTTTTGAATTTCTTCTAAACCATTTAAACGAAAATCTTTATTTTCTTCTTTTAATTTTATTATCAATTCTGATGTACTACTAACATTAAAACATTTATATATTTTTCTCATATTGTTTTGTGATATAAATTTTTTACCTGTTAAAAAATTAATTAATTTAGACTTTTCTATACTAACTACTGATGCAAATTCAATTTTTGTTATAGAATTATTTATCAAATAAATATTTAATAAATCTCTTAATTTTTCTATATCATCTAAATTAAAATCTTTATTTTCTTCTTTTAATTTTATTATCAATTCTGATGCACTTCTTACTTTAAAATAACCATATATTTTTTTAATATTTTTATTTGTAAATTTTTGTTTACCTGTTAATAATTTACATAATATAGAGCTATCTACACTAATTTGTGATGCAAACTCAGCTTTTGTTATTGAATTATTTATCAAATAAATATTTAATAAATTTCTTATTTCTTCCTTCTCTTCATTAGAAATATTTTCTTTTTTAATTAATTTTGGCTCATCATTTTTAGAATCAGAAGAAATTTTATTAGATCTACTTTTCTTATTATGATATGTATATTCATCTTCAATATAACTTGATTCTTTATATTCATTTGATCTTTTTAAATCATATTTAGAATTTGCTCTTGCAATTAATCTTTTCATAGTAATATATACTAAAATATCAAAATTTCCAGTATAATCATATGCATCAAGTGCTACTTTAAATGCAGATTCATATATATTATCGATATTATCAGATATTTCATCATCTTTTATATTATTTAATAATAATACTTTTAAATATGATAATTTTTCTTGTAGCATATTTCTATATTTCTCATTTTCTATATTTTTAATTATATAATTATCTAATTGTCTATAAAACTTGTTTTTTACTTTTTTTTCATCATTCTCATGTGATATTGAAATATCAAATATTTTTTGTAATTGTTCATTAGGAATATTATAATTCCTAACAGCAAAAAATAAATCTTGTTTTATCTTTTCTATATTCATAATACTACACCCCACTAATTAACAATTTTTTTATCTAGATATTTTAATTTTTTTGACTCTAATTTTTCTTGTGATTGTTCTTCAGTTTTAATCTCATTTTTTAAAAATTCAACAAATTCATATTCATTTTTTAAACCAAAATATTGATATAATTTTTTTAGATTTTTTGAAGATAATGTAGTTTTACCAGTTATGTAATTATATAATGAAGATTTATTTATATTTACTTGTGTTGAGAAAAAATCAATACTAAAATTTTTAAATTTTAAAAATTTACTTAGTAGTAATGGAATCTCATTCATTTTTTCATTATTATAATTTTCTGTTTCTACTTCTAATTTACTAACTAATGCAGATATATTTTTTGGTTTTATATCAAGATGATCATATAATGCATTAAGTGCATAAATTGGTAAATTATACTTACTTGAAAAATAATTATATAATATTTGATGATGTAAACCTATTTTTTGTGCAAATTGTTTAGCATTATCGTAATACATTTTTATATATTTTTTTAGCAATAAAGGAAGTTTAATATAATCTTCAGTTATTTCTTCTAATTTTTTTATTAAATTAGATATGTCACTTACCTGAAAATATTCACATAAATTTTTAAAATATTCCATAGGTAATATACATTTTTTTAAAACAAAATTTGATAATAATTCAGTTGGAATATTTGTATTTTCTGCAAAACTTTTTAAACTCATATAATTCATTTTTAAATAATTATCTAACAAATCTGGTAATTTATCAATTTCCATATCAGTGTAATTTTTAAATTCATCTTCTAGTTTTTCTATTAATTTATATATATTACTTACATTAAAATATGCATATAATTTATTCATATTATCATTTGAAATTTCTATTTTATCTAAAATAAGAGTTGCTAGAATATGTAATGGAATATCTATTTTTTTTGAAAAATCATAAATACTAAGAGCATATATACTTAAAAATTTTTCTATTAATTTAGCTAATTTTTTTATACTTTCATCATCTTTTATTGTAGTTTGAGTATCATTTTTTACTGATGACTCTAATTTTGCCTTTAAATCATAAACATTATCAACTTTATACCTTTTATATAATTTGGTTAAATGTTTTTCACTTAAATGTAATTTACCACTTAATACATCATATAGTGATTTTGGATTTATTTGTATATAATTTATTAATTCACCATTATCCATAACATCACAAGTTAATAAGATTTTTAAAAAACTTAAATTTATTCTATTATTACTATCAATTAATTCAGTATTTTCTTCTTGAATTAATTCTTGTTTTGGTTTATTTTCTACTTTGATTTTTTTAGTTAACAAACTTTCAGGTGATCTATATAAAGGTCTAGTATCTACATTACTTAAATTACTATGTATATTAGAAATTTTAGAATCATAACTATAGTTATATGTTGATAGTAACCTTTTCATTGAAGTATAAACTAATTTATCTAAATCTTTTCCAGGACTATATAAATCAATTGCTAAATCTAATGCATCATTAAATATCATATCAACTTTATCAGAAGGTATCCTATCATCATTTTTTACTATTAATTTTTTTAAGTATTCTAATCTTTTTTCAACTAAAATTTTATATTTTTCGTCTTTTATATTTTTTATTAAATAATTATCAATTAATCTATAAAAACTTTTTTTAATATCACTTGTATTCATTGAAATATTGAATATTTCTTGTAAATCTATAATAGGAATGTTGTATTTTTTACTACTTTCAAATAATTCTTTTTTTATTTGACTGATATCTTGATTTTTCAAAAACATCATCTCCCAAGAAATTTATTTCAAATAGTATACTATTACAATAAAAATATGTCAATAAAATAGTCAATATATAACTTAATCTATTTTTATAAATGGTTCAAATATATCATATCCAAAAAAGTATATTAAACTTGCTGATACAATTAAAAATATAATTAAACCAATTTGAATCTTTGTAATTTTATTTTGTTTTTTTATATTTTTTTCCTTTTCTTCTTTTTCATTATTTTTAATACTTTCTGTTTCAAAAAGAGTATCAATACTAATAAAATTATTTTCATTATTTACACTATTTTCATCTGCTTGTGTAAAATCATCTGATGATTCTTCATTTTGCGTATCATCTACTTCAATCATTTCAAGATCTTCATCTAATACTTCTATTTTTTCATCATTATTCATAAGGCCCTCCTATATAAAATTAACTAATATATCATTTAATAAATAAAAATATCTTTTATTTACATATATATTATCTTTTTCATCAATTAAATAACCTTCTGTTATAAGTTTATTTATGTTTTTTACATCATATATCGATATTTTATATCTGTTATAAAAGTCTTTTTTATTTATTCCTTTAACTAATCTAAAACCAAGTATTAGACTATATTTTATTTGTAAATCTTTGCCTACAATTTCATTTTCATATTCATAATAGTTTTTAAGATATTTATCTAAATTTTTTGTATTAGTATATCTTTTATCATCTATATATCCTGATGCAGATAAACCAAAACCATAATATTTATTATTTAACCAATATTGTAAATTATGTTTTGATTCATAACCTTTTTTTGCATAATTACTAACTTCATAATGAATATATTTTTTTCTTAACTTTTTATTTATTAATTTATACATTTCATAATCTAAATCTGAAGATATATAATCTTCGTTATTTATATATAATTTTGTATTTTTTTCTATCATTAAAGAATAACAAGAAATATGATTTACATCTAATTTTAAAATTAAATCTAAATCTTTTTTTAAATCATCTAGGGTTTGATTTTTAATAGCATATATTAAATCAATATTTATATTATCAAAATATTTTTTACAAAGAAGTATCTTTTTTGATATTATATCACTAGTATAATTTCTTTCTAAATAATTTAAAAATTTATTATTAAATGATTGTACTCCAATACTCAATCTATTAACTTTATTTTCTTTAAACAACTTTAGTTTTTCTATTGTTATATCTTCTATATTACATTCTATAGTAAATTCATAATCATCTTCAATATTAAATATCTTAATTATATTAAACAATCTTTGTAATTCATTAATATCTAATGAAGATGGTGTCCCTCCCCCTATATATATAGTTTGCATTTTTTCATTTTTATATCTAGATTTAATTTCTTTTTCTAAAGAATCTAAATATTTCTCAATCCATTTTTTATCGTAATATACTTTGCAAAAATCACAATATGAACATATATTTTTACAAAATGGAATATGAATATATGCTGATTTAATCACTAATAATCCTTATACCATGTATTTTTAATATTAATACTATCACTATAAGGTCTAGGGTTAGGTAAATCAAACTTAATAACTAATGGTACTTTAAATGCACTACCAAACATTAAAGAATATCCAGGTTGTAATGCTTTTATTTTATCAAGCATTTCATCTGTAATATTTGGTACAATTTTTCTAATATAATCTATATCAGAAGGATTAATTAATCTAAATATTATATAATTTGAGCATTGCGATAATGTTGTATCACTAAGTTCAGATGGTCTTTGAGTTATTAGGCATAAAATAACTCCATATTTTCTTCCTTCTTTAGCTATTTTTTCAAATATATTATAACCAATTAAATTAATATCTTGGTCATTTTGAACATATCTATGTGCTTCTTCAATAAATATATGTATTGGTCTTGATGCACGAGGTTCAACTCTGAAAGAGTATTCTAATAACATTTTTGAAAATATTTTTATAATTATTTTTGCCTGATTATCAGTTATTGAATTTATATTAAAATTTACAATTTGATTATTTGAATTATTATTTAATGAACACACATAATCTTCTTTTGTTATATATTCATTATATCTAAAATAATCTCCAAATTCTCCATCTATTATTGATTTTAATCTTACTTTTATTGAATTTATTTTGTCATATATTGAATCACTTTTTAATGTTCCCTCTGAAATAAATGCAAGTTCTAATGCTTCATATAAATCTTCTAAAGTATAATAAATATCTCCATTTGGTAGATTTAATTCAATATCATCTGTTATATATTTTCCTATAAATTCAGATACAAGTTGCATTTCTTGAATTTTACCATCCTTATCAAGTTGTAAACATTGTTTTAATGTTCTAGTCCATCCTGGAACAATTACTTTTGTTTCAAGATTTAATCCTTTTGTACCAAAACTTGTAAGAATTGCAATAATTTGATCTCTTAATTGAGCAGGTTGTCTTCCGCTATATAAAATTTCTTGAATTGCTCTTGCAATTATATCATTTTTGCATTTTTCTGCTTCTTCTTCAGGTTTTGAAAAAATAGTTACTACTCTAAGCATCTTTTCAATTATAGGAAGTTGAGTATAATTTTCTGCTTGAAGTAAAAGAGCTAAATCTTCAATTCCAAGTAACCATATAGGTATTTTAATAAGTTCACTATTTTTATCTGATCTATCAGTAGTGTATGATTTATAATTTATATTACCAAAACTTGCAAGTGCATTATGATATTCACCAAATACATCAAATATAAATATATTTGTTTTTGGTTTTAATTTTGATGAAAATATATTCTGTAAAAGTCTAGCAACTGCAGATGATTTACCACTACCAGAATTACCTACTATACATGAATGATTTGAAAAGAATTGTTCTGGATTAAGATTTAGTGGAAAATTGGAATATAAAGGTATTCTTCCAAAATTGATTGCGTAATCTAAATTGCTATTATCTGTAATTATATTTAACTCTTCTCTTGTAATTACTCTTGTAGTAGATGCAAAAGAAGGTTTTGTATTTACACCAGATACATAACTATTATTGATTATTTCACCTAAAAGCATAATAGTTGCATATTTTAAATCAATAGATATTATTTCTCCTATAATTTTTTTACCTTGGCATTCTATTGCAACATGCAAATTCAAAAGTCCAGTTTTATTTGTTATATCAATTGCAAGTTCTATTTTTAATAGATTACCATCTATTGAAATTATTTTTCCTAACATATAAATACCTACTTTCTATTCTTATAAATATATAATAACATAAAAAAAGAAAATAGTTAATACTTATTTTCTTAATTAATATATTCTTTTTTTTGATCCTTGAAATTTATCATTATTATCATCTTTTATATAATCACTATTATGTAATGAATTCTTACCACCTTTTCTTTTTGAGTTTTGAAGATTTTCTAATCTTTTATTTTTAATAAACTCTATAATTTTTATTTGCTCATCTGTTAACTTTTCAAATCCATTTAATTGATAAAATAGTTTATTTATATTTATAGTTAAATCTCTTCCTACTGTTGAACTTGAACTTTTTATTTCTTGTAAAGAAAGCATTTGTGCAAGTCGTTCATCAGATACTTCACCATTGTTATCTAAAAATAATTTAATTGTTTCCTTAATTCTTTTAATTTTTTCTGAATTTAATATACTATATTGTTTCATATTTTACTCCTCCACACTTAATACTGATAAAAATGCTTCTGGTGGAAGTTCTACATTTCCTATCATTTTCATTTTCTTTTTACCTTCTTTTTGTTTTTCAAGCAATTTTCTTTTTCTTGAAATATCTCCACCATAACATTTAGCAAGTACATTTTTTCTATTTGCTTTTATATCACATCTTGCGATTGCTTTACCATTTATGCATGCTTGAATAGGAACTTCAAATAATTGTCTTGGGATAATTTCTTTTAGTTTTTCTACAATTGCTTTGCCTCTTGAGTATGCAAAATCTCTATGGATAATAACTGAGAAAGCATCTACTACTTCCATATTTAATAATATATCCATTTTTACTAAATCACTTTGTTTGTATCCTATAAATTCATAATCAAAAGATGCATATCCTTTAGTATATGATTTTAATTTATCAAAAAAATCATATACTATTTCAGAAAGTGGCAATTCATAATGGATATTTACTCTCGTTTTATCAATATACTCCATATTTATAAAATTACCTCTTTTATTTTGACAAAGTTCCATAATAGCACCTATATATTCAACTGGTGAAAATATATTTGTTTTCACAAATGGTTCTTCAATATATTTAATTAATTGTCTTTCTGGTAATTGAATTGGATTATCTATATTAATTATTTCTCCATTAGTTTTTTCTACTTTATATATAACTGATGGCGCTGTTAAAATTATATCTAAATTAAATTCTCTTTCTATTCTTTCTTTTATTATATCCATATGTAAAAGACCTAAAAAACCACATCTAAATCCAAATCCTAGTGCTTTTGAAGTTTCAGGTTCAAAAGAAAGTGATGCATCATTTAATTTTAATTTTTCCAAGGCATCTCTCAAATCATTATATTTACTTGTTTCTACTGGATATATACCTGAATATACCATTGGTCTTATTTCTTTATATCCATCTAATGCATCAACATCACTATTACTATCTAAAACAATTGTATCACCTATTTTTATATCAGATATATTTTTTATTGATGCACAAATATATCCTACATCTCCTGAAGATAATTCATTTAATTTTTGAGTTTTTGGGGTATTTACACCAATTTCTGTAACATCATAAACTGCACCTGTTGATTTTAATTTTATTTTATCCCCTACTTTTATTTTACCGTCTACTATTCTTGTTTGTACTACAACTCCTTTATACGAATCAAATACACTATCGAATATTAATCCCCTAAGAGGTAATGATATATTCCCTTTTGGGCAAGGAATTTTTCTAATTATTTCATCTAACAATTTGTCTACTCCAAATCCTGTTTTACCACTTGTAAGTATTATTTCTTCTTCATTAAATCCAAGTATATCAATTAATTCTTCTTTTCTTTTTTCTATATCTGCATTTGGTAAATCTATTTTATTTATTACAGGTATTATTGTTAAATCATTTTCAAGTGCTAAATATAAATTTGCAAAAGTTTGAGCTTGCATACCCTGTGCAGCATCTACAACAAGTATTGCTCCCTCACATGCTGCTAAACTCCTTGATACTTCGTATGTAAAATCTACATGACCCGGTGTATCTATTAAATGCAATGTATACCCTTTATAATTTAATTTTACTGCATTTAATTTTATAGTTATTCCTCGTTCTCTTTCTAAATCCATACTATCAAGCATTTGATTTTTACTTTCTCTTTGTGATACAGCACCAGTTAATTCAAGTATTCTATCCGCCAAAGTGCTTTTACCATGATCAATATGTGCAATTATAGAAAAATTTCTAATTTTTTGTTGATTCATTAATTTCACCTAAAACTATTATACAATAAAATTAAAATCAATAAAATATTATTCAATTAATTTTTCAACAATATTGAATGTTCTTTCAAGTCCATGTAATATACCATTATTAACTATATCTGATAATGTCAAACCAAATTCTGTAACTTTATTATCGTAATTTTTATTATCTTCTGTTAGATAATCTTTTATATCTATATTTTTACCATTTTTTAAATCTTCTTCAAATTCTTTCATTTTTTCTTCAGTTATTTTTGTTTTTTCCTCATTTTGATATTCATAATATCCATTTACAGATGCAAAATAAAGTGATACAAAAAGTGCAAATAAACAAAATACTATAGTATTAAAAATTTTCTTAGGTTTTATTTTCATAATTATTCACCTTTTATGTACTTTTTCAAAATATTACTTAGTGCATCTGTAGTATTCAAAACTTCGTCTATAGTATTTTCTTTTGCTCCTAACTCAATAAGTATTGCACCTGTACTTAAATCTTGATTATATACAAGTGGCCAATTTGGTGTACTTTTTTCGTATATTCCTCTTGATAAACCTGGATATAATGTATCTGCAATCGTATCTAATTTTTCCATAAATTGTCTATTTTGTGAAGCATTTGGATTTGAAGAACCAAGTACAAATAATATTCTTGCATAATTTTTATTATCAATTGTACATGTTGATATATCTTTACTTACTGAATCTCTATGTAAATCAATAAAATATTTTATTGTATTATGATCGTTAATTGCATCTTTTATAAATAATCTAGTTGCTGAATAAAATCCATCACTTGCTAAATTTGATATTCTTATAAATTCAGATACATTAGTATCTTCTACAATCGTATTAATACCATTTGAATTTAATTTTTCAGCAAGTAAATATGATGCCATCATAACATTTGGAGTAACATTAGTATTTTCTATGCCTATATTTGAATATGTTTCTAGTTGATGAGTATTATATATATATACAACTGGATTTTTTGCCTCTTCTAGCGGATTTGCAACATAAGAAGTTAACTTTTCATATACTGATGAATTATATTCATCTTCATTTGCATTAGCATCTTTTGTATATTTTATATTTGTTTTATTACTTTTCATTTTAGAATCAAGAAGTGTGCTTGGATTTTTTAAATCAATATTAGTAAGCAATTTTAAACTTTCTTGTATTATAAAATTAGAATTATTATCTTTATTATATGATTTATTTAATAAATAATTAACATATTCTTCTTGTGTAATATCTAGTTTATTATTAATCAAGTATTTTATTGTTAATATACTTGATGAAAAAATTATTGCAACAAAAAAAAGAAATTTAAAAATTTTGAATGATAATTTCTTTTTTTTAGATTTATTTTTTAAAACTATTTTATTCATATTAATCACCTTTACAATATAATACAATAAGTACTATAAAAGAAATGTCGATTAATATAATATTTTTTAAATTATTTTAATATTAATTTTTTTCGTCTTTATTTGTTAACTTTTTCTCTTTTACTTGTTCTTCATCTATTTGTGCATTTTTTATCGTTTCATTTAAAAAACAATATTTCTTATTTGTTTTTGACAAATTATCAATTTTATTATATATAATATTCATATTTTCCTGTGATAATTGTATATTCAATTTAATTGCTTCACGTGCATCTTTCATTATAATTGAATCTAATTTTACAAAGCATAATTTTCTATTGTTACTGCTAAAATTTTCTGATATAAATACATATTTATCTGGATTTTTATTAAAAGATTTAACATGACTAGTCATAGGCATACAAAATAATTTAATATTCCCATTTGAATCATTATAAGTAGATACAACAACAAAAAGTCTATGTTTTACATTATTTTTTCCATATTCATACACTATATTTTTAAAATATACTATATCCCCTGATTTACACATAATAACTCCATCCTTTAGTACATTATAGTATAATATCTATAAATTATCAACTATAAATTTGTTACATTTTTATGTAATGCATTATTTATTCCGTTACCTATAATATTTGCTAATTTATCAACTACAAAATCTATATCTTTAGGAGTTACTATCATATTATATCCAACTGGTAATAATACTTCTGATATAAATTTTTTTGTTTCATCATCATTAAGAGTCCCTATCATACCAAATAAATCTTTTTTATCTATTTGATTTACATTACTTTTATCTATATTAGTTCTAACAATTTTTAATTTTTCTTTTGGATTATCTATATTATTTTTCATATATGAGTAATAATTTGTAATATAATTTATTGAATCATTAACTATAGTAATTGTATCTACAACTGTCGGAACTCCTACTGCAATTACTGGAATTCCTAATAATTCTTTACTTATTTCTTTTCTTGTATTACCTATTCCAGAACCCGGGTTAATACCTGCATCAGTAATTTGTATTGTTTTATTTACTCTATCAACTGATGATGCTTTTAGTGCATCAATAACAATCACAAAATCTGGTTTTATTTCATTTACTATAGCTTTTATTATATCAAAAGTTTCTATTCCAGTTTGCCCCATTGTGCTTGTTTTAATTGCTGCTACACTCCTAAAACCATCTTCTACATTTATGCCTAATTCATAATAATGATTTGTTACTATTATATTATTAATTGTTATAGGTCCTAGACAATCTGGTGTACTTTTTTCATTACCTAATCCTATTATTAAACATGTACTATCATCATTAATATTATATATTTGTAATACATTTTTTAACTCTTTAATAAAAACATCTTCTACTTCCTTACTATTGTTATAATCAGTCGCATCTTCAAATTCTATTGTAATATATTTACCATTTTTTTTCATAAATTTATCTTTATTAGTATCATCTATACTAATACATGTAACTTTTATATTTCCTATTGTTTTCTCATTTACATAATTTAATTTTTTATCATTACCTACTTCTTCAATTGCTAAATCTGTTCTTATATTTATATTTGATACATCTATTGTATGATTCATATAATTCACCTCTTTACTATTTTTACCAAAAATTACAATAATTATTGATTTTTTATATATTATTTGATAAAATTATAAAAGCGAATGAGTCATGGAGGTGAAAATATGGCAAATATCAAAAGTGCTAAAAAAAGAATTCTTGTAAATAAAACAAAAAAAGATAATAATTTACCTAAAAAATCTGCAATGAAAACTGCAGTAAAAAAAGCTATAGTTAATCCTAGCCAAGAAGCAGTTAATGAAGCAAATAAAAGAATAGATAAGGCATTAAAAAGCGGAATTATTACAAAAAATAAAGCTGCTAGACAAAAATCTCGTATAGCAAAAAAATTAAATAACAATTAATAATATCTTTAATAGATATTTTTTTTATTTTTTGATATAATTTTAATAGGATATGGTGATTATATGAAAAAAATAATTATTTTTATAATAAGTATTATATTATTAATTAGTGTTTTAGACTATAAATATTTTAATAATGAAGTATATAATTTTATTAATGATAATTATTTCGATAAAAATTATAAAATAGTTATGAATGAAAATACATTAATTCCAAATGAATATGTTTATAAAAATTATAGTTCATATGTTAATAATACAAATAATTTTTTTCCTAAAAACAAACAAGAATTATTAAATGTATATTACACTGTATTAAATAATGGATATAATGATTTTGTATTTTATTGTTCTAACGAATATGATAATTGTCTAGAAGAAATAGAAAATTTATCTAATGATGCTGATACATTTACATATATAAATTCACTAATTCATCCATTTAATTCATTTAAAATTATAAAATCAAATTATGATAATGATAAAAAGATAGATATTGAAATAGAAAAAAAATATAGTGAAGAAGATATTAATAAAATTAATGAAAAATTAAATGCAGTAATAAATGAATTAAATATTAATAATTATCAATCTGTTGTAGATAAAATAAAGGTATTCCATGATTATTTAGCAAATATAAATATATATGATCAAGAAAAAGAAAACGGAACTTCAAAATATAATTCAGATACTGCAATTGGAGCCTTATTTGAGGGATATGCTGTATGTAGTGGATATACAGATGCTATGGCAATATTTTTAGATAAATTAAATCTAGAAAATATTAAAATTATTAATGAAGAACATGCATGGAATGCAGTTAAGATTGATAATAAATGGTATCATTTAGATTTAACTTGGGATGATCCTATAACTCTTAATAATAAAAATATTATTAAATATGATTATTTTTTGATAACTAATGATGAACTTTTGTCTAAAAATGATGATAAGCATAATTTTTCAACTGATGTTTATAATTTTATAAAATAAAAAAACTAAATAGTTTTTTTATTTTTATCAATATATTCTATAACATCTTTTATAGTATTATCAAAATTTGAAAAATCAACATTAAACCATTTTATATCCATTTTATTATTAAACCATGTATATTGTCTTTTCGCATAATGTCTACTATTTTTCTTTATTAAATCTATTGCCTCTTGTTTTGTTATTTCATTGTCAAAATATTTAAATAACTCTTTATAACCAATAACTGTTTTTAAACTTTTTGCATTTTTATCCAACTTATAAAAATATTTTGCCTCATCTATTAATCCATTATTAATCATATTATCTACTCTACTATTTATTCTTTCATATAACTCTTTTCTATCTGTAGTTAAACCAATAAACATAACATCATTATATAATAATTTATCACCTTTGTTATTTTCAGTATTATTCTTTAAATTTATTAATTCTCTAACAAGTCTTCTTCTATTATTTTTATCTACTGTAGAATTAGGATTAATACTTAAAATTATATTATATAATTCTTCATCAGTTAAATTGGTATATTCTTCTTTTTCCTCTTTATTAAACCTATAATCATAAAGTAATGCTTTTATATAAAGTCCAGTACCACCAACTATAATTATATTTTTATTTTCTTTTTCTAATTTATCTATTATTCTTCTAGCATCTATTTGATAATCATATACAGAATAATCTTCATCATAATTTTTTATATCTATTAAGTGATGAATAATATTTTCCTTTTCTTTATCAGTTATTTTAGCACTTGCTATATCAATTTTTTTATATATTTGAACACTATCGGCATTTATTATTTGTGCATTATATTTTTTAGCAAGATTAATACTTAATTTTGTCTTACCTACAGCAGTTGGTCCTGTTATAACTATAATCATATTTATTACCTTCCAATCATATAGAATATTTATATCGCTCATCAAATGGAACATATTTTTTTATTAAATTTATATCATTTTCTAATTCTCTTTCTAAAGAAAAATCATAATCTCTTAATTGAGCAATTTCAAAACTATTATTTTTATTATTATAATGCATTTGAGGAAGTCTTACAATATTAAAACCTCTTATTTCATAATTAAAAAATAATTCATGAGGATTTATTGCGCTTGTTGTTATTGTATTTTTACGCATTGTTTCAATTTTAGAAAATTTAAAAAATAATACTAATAAATCACTACATAAAAAATTAAATATACTCCTATAATACATTACTTTATTATTTTTTTGTAATATTTCTGGATATTTATATATATTTAAAGTATCTATTAAATTTAAAAATAATGAATTAATATCCTTTGAATTTATTGATAAATTATATAATACTGTATAAATATATTTTTTTATCCTTATATATGAATTTATTAAATCCATAGTTTGTTCATTATAAATTCCTTTAAAATTCCAATCAATAGTTCTATTCATAAATAAATTAGAATTATAATTTAAATTAAATAATACATCTTTACCTGATAACTCATTAGAATTTTTAAACTCTTTTAGATTTTCTAAACGTTTTTTATAATAATATTCTCTTTTTTCTTTATTTGATAAAGTAATTGATATAAAATTAATATTCCTACTTGAAAAATCAATATAATTTTGATAATAATTAGTTTTAAAATCATTATCTGTTGGTTCTATCTCCAAATATATTTCTTTTTTTATTTCTTTTTGTATATCATCTTTTATTCTTGGAAAAGATTTATATAAATCATAAGAATCTTTATCAAAAAAATAGATTTTATTATTATATATTATGTATATAATTTTGCTTATTAAGCTATTATTTAATCCAAAAGCATCAAGCAATGCATCTTTTATATAATTATTTATATTAGTTTCATAATGATTATCTGAAGTTGAATAATATAATCTACCATCTACATCAAAATATAATGGTTTTAATTTAATATATAATGGTTTTATACCCATTTTTTTCAAATTATCATCATTTAAATTTACCATATTAAATGTTTTTTCTCCATTTAATACTTCATCATAAAAAGGGATAGTCATATTATTCACCTCCATTGATAAGAAAATATTATACATCATGATAATATAAAATACAAATTATAAAAATATAATTTGTATTCTACTTATACTACTCTTTTAAATAATTTTTCAAGTTCATATGTTGGATAATGTATAATAGTTGGTCTACCATGTGCACAATTATATGGATTTTTAGTTTTTGATAAACGCTCTATTAAATTTTCCATCTCTTCAAGTGATATTTGTTCATTCGCTTTAATACTTGCTTTACATCCCATTAAAGCAGCCATACTATCTATAAACCTTTCTAAATCAAAATTTTTACCCATTGTAATTATTTTTTCTAATATATTTCTTATAAATTCTTCTTCTAATCCTTCTTTAAACCAAGTAGGATGTTCTCTAATTATAAATGAGTTTACTCCAAATTCTTCTATTTCTATTCCAAGACTTTTAATAAATTCCAAATGATTTTTAATTATTAAAAATTCTTCTTTTGGATATTCAATATTTATTGGAAATAGCATACTTATTTTATCAGGTTTAGGATTTTTTAACTCTTCTTTATATTTTTCATAATTAACTCTTTCATCTGCTGCATGTTGATCAATTAAATACATACCTTTTTCATTATGACATACTATATATGTTCCAAGTACTGATCCAATTGGATAAATTTTTGGAAAAGGAACTTTATTTTCATTTTTTTCTTCATTTTCTTCAATATCTATATTTGTATCTTGATAACTATAATTATTTTCATCTTCCTTTATCATATCTTCTGAATTTGAAAAATCCATTACTAACTCTTTAACTTCTTTATTTTCTTGTATATTATCTAATTTAGTAGAAATATTGTTAATATTAACTTTTTTATCAGATACATCAACTACTAAAGTAGTTTTATGTAATACATTTTGTATTTCATTAAAAATCATTTCTTTTAAATCATCAAAATTACTAAATTTTATGTCCATCTTTGAAGGGTGAATATTTACATCAGTTAATGATGTATCAACACTAATTTGCAAAATTACTATTGGATATCTATTATCAAATTTATATTTATGATAGGCATCATTAATAACTTTATTTAATTCTGAATTTCTAACTACTCTACCATTTACAATTGTAATCATATGATTTCTATTAGATTTAGTTACTTCTGGCATTGATATATATCCAGTTACTTCATAATCATCATTTTCACAATCAATTTTTAACATTTTTTTAGCAACACCAACACCATAAATGTCATTTATAACCTTAAGTAAATTACCACTGCCATCTGTTTTTAATATAACTTTGTCATCATTTATTAATGTGAATCTAATATTAGTATGAGATAATGCTGCTCTATTAATAACAGCAATTATATTTGAAAGTTCTGTATATAAACTGCTTAAATATTTTAATCTTGCTGGTGTATTATAAAATAAATCTTTTACCTCTATTGATGTACCTTTTCTTAAATCGGAAGAATATTCTTTTACAACTTTGCCAGATTCTATTTCATAAATTATTCCGTCATTCCCATCACATGTTTTAAGTATCACATATGATACACTCGCAATTGATGGAAGAGCCTCTCCTCTAAATCCTAATGTACTAATTCTAAATAAATCATCTTCACTTTTTAACTTACTAGTTGCATGTGACTGAAAACAAAGTAAAGCATCTTCCTTATCCATACCACATCCATTATCCGTTACCTTTATTGATTTAACTCCAGATTCTTTTAATTCCACTTTTATTTCAGTACTACCAGCATCAATACTATTTTCTATTAATTCTTTAACAACAGATGCACATTTTTCTACTACTTCACCTGCCGCTATTTTATTTGCTAAGCTTTCGCTCATTACCATTATTTTTCCCATACTACCACCATATTAATTATAACATATAACAATTTATTGTAAATAATTTTTCAAATTATCAATAACATTACTAGGGACTATTTTTAATAGTTCTTCATCAGTTGCATTTTTTATATTTTCTAATGTCTTAAAATGTTTAATTAAATCTTTTCTTCTTTTTTCTCCAATGCCAGGTATATTATCTAATTTTGATGATAATGAACCTTTACTTCTTATATCTTTATGATAATTAATTGTAAATCTATGTACTTCTTCACTTATTTTTTCTAAATAATGAAATAAATCACTATTTTTTTCTATAGATATTTCTTTTTCTTCTGATACTAAAGCACATATTCTATGTTTATCATTTTTTTGCATTCCATAAACAGGTATATCAAGACATAAATTATCAAGTATTTCTTTAGTTGCATTAATTTGAATTATTCCACCATCTACTAGTATTAAATCAGGTTTTACTAAATTATCATTAATAACTCTGGAATATCTTCTTTCTATAACTTCTTGCATTAAATGATAATCATCTTTTGCATTACCTACTATTTTATATTTTCTATAGTCTTTTTTACTTGGCTTACCATCAACAAATACAACCATACCACTTACAGTATATTCTCCAAATAAATGTGAATTATCAAATGATTCAATCCTATGGATATTTATATTAAGGAGTTTAGATAATTCCTCGTTAGCATATACACTTCTATTTAAATCATTTTTAATTAAATCGAATTTTTCATTTAATTTAATTTTAGCATTTTCATATGCCATTAATACTAATTTTCTTTTAGGACCTCTACTTGGAATTAAAACTTTTACATTTAATATTTCACTTAAAATATTTGTATCTATATTATCAGGTAATAATATTTCTTTTGGCATATCACTATTACCTTCATAAAAAGATAATATAAAATTACTAAATAAATCTATTTCATCTTCATTAAGTTCATATATATAACTATTTCTTTCTACAAGATTTCCCCCTCTTAAATGAAGTACTTGAATAGATATAAAATCTTCTAATACATAATAATTAAATATATCCCTATTTACATTATCTTTTAAATCTATTTTTTGTTTTTCTAATACTTTTGATATATATTTTAATAATTCTTTTATTTCCTGCGCTCTTTCAAAATTTAATTTACTTGATGCATCATACATTTCTTCTTTTAACTTTTTAGTTATATCTAAATAATTTCCATTTAAAAATGATGTTATTTCTTTTACCATTTCGTCTACTTTTTCTTTTTCTACTTCTAATTTGCAATAACCAAGACATTGTCCAATATGATAATATAAACATGGTTTATCTTCGAATGTTTTGCATTTTCTAAGTGGATATATTCTATTTAACATATTAACAATATTTTTTGCAGCATAAACATTTGGGTATGGGCCAAATAATCTAGCATTTTTTCTTTTTTGATTTTTTTTAGGTCTAACTACTTCTAATTTTGGGTATTTATCATATGAAAGCGATATATATGGATATGTTTTATCATCTCTAAATATAATATTATATTTTGGATCATACTTTTTTATTAAGTTAATTTCAAGTAAAAAAGCTTCTTTTTCTGATTCAGTTACAATGTATTCAAAATCAACAATATTAGAAACAAGTGCTTTTGTTTTACCAGTTTTTTTTCCTGTAAAATAACTTGTTACCCTATTTTTAAGTATTTTTGCTTTACCTACATATATAATCGTACCAGTATTATCTTTCATTAAATAACATCCTGGTTTTTTAGGTAAAAGCGATAATTTTTGTTTAATTAAATCCATATTTATCACCTTTAATAATATTTATTACAATTATATCATTTCATTTTATTTATCTATTCTTGCTAAAAAATAATATGTTGGATTAGATTGAGAATAATATGTTGTATTAAATACTAATTTATCATTAATAATAAATGGTTCATATGAACTTACTTGATTTTTTATTTCATATGTACTAGTAACATACCAACCATTTTTATCTTTATTACATGCTAGTAAATATAAATCTTCGTTTGTATCAATATCATTAATATTAATAGAAAAATATAGAATATTATAGTAACTACTATCTGTTGTTATAAAATTATATCCTTTAGTAAGTATTTTATAATTGTGATCATTTAATTTTATAGAATTTAAATTTGCTTCTTTCAATGTCCAATCACTTTTATTTAATTTTTCTTCAGAAATTGATGAATTAATTGATACACTATCACTAAGGTCAATCTTTTCTTCAGATTGTTTTTCATCATTATAATTTCCGACATTCTTGTATATACTTTTGCTTATAAATGGATTTGAAGAATCAGTAAATATAGTTGCTTTTGAACTATCCTCATATTCTTCATAACTAAGTGCCACTGTAACTTCACAATTAAATTCCTCTGATAAAGTTCTTGCATAACTACTTATTTTTTCTTTATCTATATTATTATTTGTAAAAAATGCAATATTAATATCTAAATGAGTATCAACATCTACTTCATAATAAGACTCATTTATAGCATTATTATTATATAAAAATTCTCTAATATCTCCATTATCATATTTAGAATCTAAGTCATAACCACTCCAAAGTGCCCTGAAAAATTCAGTTTCATTTTCTTCTTTTGGTAATTTTATAGAAACAATGTGATTATTTGATATTTCATTATTTTCAATATATTCATTTACTTTTTTTTCTATTATACTGAATTGCTTTGTATCTCGTATATCAACATTTTCTTCACCTTTAAAATCAGTTAATCGTATATAATACCCATCTGTTGTTTTTGCATAGTAACCTAAATTTTTTATTTCACCCAAGGCTACTTCATTATAAAATTTTACATATTTAAAATCTACTTCTTCCCCGTATTTTTCCTTTATATAATCTTTCATCATTTTTTTTGCTTCATCTGTTGTAAAATCACTATTATAATTAGAACATCCTGTCATAAATAATGACATCATTATAATTACGAATATAATAATTTTCTTTTTCATTTTTTCTCCTTCTAGGATTATTATATCATAGTTTGAAAATAAATAAAACTATAGTATAATTGTTTTAGGTGATATATATGTATATAATTGATAAAAATATAGAAAATGAATTAATTATTAAAAAATCTAGATTTATTACTAAATTATATTATATTGATGATGTTAATTATATACAAGATATTATATCTAATTTAAAAAAAGAGTATAAAAAGGCAACTCATATTTGTTATGCATATTCAGTTAATGGTAATCAAAAAGCCGTTGATGATGGTGAACCTAATAATACTGCAGGAAAACCAATACTTAATGTTATTAATAAAAAAGATGTTACTAATATACTTGTTGTTGTAATACGATATTTTGGTGGAATAAAACTAGGTGCAGGCGGTTTAGTTAGAGCATATACAAATAGTGCATCAGAAGCATTTAAATTAGTAAATTTATATGAAAAAAGTTCTTAATAGAACTTTTTTATATAGCAAATATTATTTTTTATTTAAAAAACATAAAATCAAACTTTTTTTCATATATAAAATTTGTTTCTTTATCAATATTATAGTAATCTTTGAATGTATTGATATGATATTCATCTGCTGGATTATTTCCCCATAATAAAAACTCTGGAGATGTATATATTATCATAGGATTAGTTTTATTTGATACTTGTTTTCGTATACTTTCTTCTCTTAAAATTGTAAATTGATGAATTTTATAATATGTAATCAAATAAAATACAATAAGAATTAATGTTACAATTTTTAAAATTATATAAATTATGTTTTCTAGATACACACCTATATTCTCATTTAAATACATAAATAAATATAAGAATGAAAAAAACAAAAATATAGTTGTAAATAAACTAGTTCTCGCACCCCAAATTGGAGAAAATAACATTATTAAATTACTAGATATCCCTATAGATATAAATAAGATAAATAATATTTTTTTATCTTTTGGTATATATTTATTAAATAGATATATAAATTCTGTAAATATAAATATAATTGCAATCAATAATAAATATGTATGATTTAATAAAAATTTAAATCCTACATTTGATATTTTTAATTGTTTTAAAGAAATTATTATAATTAAAGGGATAAAAATTACACTAACTAAAATATATAAAATTAATTTATTTTTTCTTTTTTGTATAAATTTCTTTATTAAAGATAAATTAGTTAACAATAATATAACCAAAAAAGGTACATTAAATAATAATGTATAATAAACAAAATTAGGTATATTAACAAATATTTTAGATAATAATGACAATTGCTCAAAAGAAGTTTCTGTTAATAATCTATTTCTACTTCCAGGACTTATTAACATTAATATTGCACCTATTAATGATATTATTGTATTAATTAATATAAATTTATCTATCTTCTTATCTTTATAAAATTTATATATAAGTAATAATATATTAGCAAATACATAAGCAAAAGATATATTTTCTACAAACATCACTATTAAAAAAGAATAAATACCGAAAATTAAATAGTACCTTAATGGTAAAACATTTAACTTATCAATTACATGAAAATAAAAATATAAATATCCTATTGCTAATACACATGGAAATAAATATGTAATACTCCCAGCTACCCACAAAAAAGATTGTGTCCACATAGTATTTTCTAAAGTTAATAAAAATAATATTGTAATAAGGTATATTTTAAATTTGTGTTTTGTTTGAAAAAAATTAGCTAAAAAATAACATAATGCTGTAATCAAAAGTGAAGTAATAAAACAATATATAATTCTATGATATGTAAAAATATTAATTAATAATCTGCTAACAAATCTACCTTCCCAATTATAATACATATTAATGGCATTTTTTAAACTGTAGAAAATTCCTTTTTCGCCAACAATATAATTTCCCCAATCATCACCTGTTATTGGAACAAATAATAATATTAAAAAGAAAAAAAGGAATATACTAAGTAATAAAATAATTTCTTTTTTCTTTTCTTTTTTCATATTATATAAAACCTTTCACTATTTTTGAAAATATGTTATTAAAGCATCAAGTCCAGATATATCAATATCTCTTGTAGATAAATCTGTTCCATTATATGAAACAACTAATTTTAATTTTACAGATTGACTTGCATTTAGTATTTGATTTTTTTCTACATTTGTACCTGCTTTAATAATTGTATTAGTTTGAGTTGAAGTAGTATCATTTGCATATGTTAAAGAGAAAGTTAAGCCATTACATACTTTATTTGCATTTTCACTATCAGTACTGCCAAAACTATCAGTACAAACAATACCATCTGATGGTTGATTGATTTTATAATCACTTATAATCGCATCAATTGTACCGTTATTTTGTACATCAAAAGTGTATGATACTTCATCTCCTGAATCTGTTAATAAAACTTTTAAACCTGTTATTGAAGTTAGACCTAAAGTAGGACTTTTTTTAACCTGTGCGCTACCTTTTGTTGTTACATTACTTAAATTTGCAAAATGAATATCCCATGTTGATCCTTTTACATTTGCAGAAGATGAAATATCTAGTATTTGTGATAAAATGGCATATGCTACTGTCATTGATAACAAACCTATTACCAAAATAATTAAAATTATATTTTTTATCTTATTATTCATATTTTTCTCCTTATTTAATTTCTTCTAATTTAACACTTACTAATTTACTTACACCAGATTCTTGCATTGTTATTCCATACAAAATATCTGCATATTCCATTGTTTTCTTTTTATGTGTTATTATTACAAACTGAGTATCTGTTTTAAATTTCTTTAAAAATTTACCAAAATTATCAACATTAACTTCATCAAGTGCTGCTTCTACCTCATCTAATATGCAAAATGGAACTGGTCTTACTTTTAAAATTGCAAATAAAAGTGATATTGCAGTAAGAGTTTTCTCTCCACCTGATAATAATGATATATGTTGAAGTTTTTTACCAGGAGGAAGAGCAACTATATCAATACCTGTTTGTAAAATATCATTTGGATCAGTTAATTTTAACTGTGCACTACCTCCACCAAATAAAGTTTTAAAGACTTCAGAAAATGCTGTATTTATTTTTTCAAAAGTTTTAGAGAAATTTTCTTTCATTACTTTATCCATTTCATCAATTATTTCTAAAAGCATATCTTCTGCTTTTGCTAAATCTTCTTTTTGTTTAAGCAAAAATTCATATCTTTCAGAAACTCTTTTATATTCTTCTATTGATCCTATATTAACATCACCAAGTGATTTAATTTCTTTTTTAAGAGTATTTACATTTATTCTTGCTTCTTCTTCATTTATATCAAGAATATATTTTTCTTTTGCTTTTTCATATGTAATAGAATAATCTTCAGTTAATACATTCAATAAATTATCTAATTTTACATCTAATCTATTTACTTTAATTTCATGTTCTTTTAATTCATTTTGAAGTTTATTATATTCACTATTATTTGTTTTTAAATATGATTCATTATTTGTTAATTCTTCTTTTTCATTATTTAAATTTTTAATTATTCTATTAATTTCTACATTTAACTCTTCTTTTTCTTTTACTTTTTCATAATATTTATTTAATATATTTTCTTCTTCTTTAGAAATAACATTATTAATAGTATTTAAATTATTATTTAATTCAGTAGATAATAAATTTTTATTTTTATTTAATTCTTCTAATTTACTATTTTTATTTTTTAGTATTTCACTATTTGCATCTACACTTATTAATATACTCTTTTTTTCGTATTCTATATTTGTATATTTTTCATCAACTTCATTAATTTTGTTTTCTATTTCATTTATCTCATTTTGTATAATATCTATATTTTTAATAACTTCTTCAAGTTCATACTTTTCACCTAAAATACTACTTTTCTTAAGTGAACCACCTGTAATACTTCCTCCGATATTAACTACTTCAGCATTTAATGTTACTACTTTATATTTATTATTAATATTTTTAGATATTTTATTTGCATTATCTATATTATCTACTACTACTACATTCCCTAATAAATTTAATATTGCATTTTTGTATTTTGTATCAAAATTAACTAAATTAGAAGCAATATCAATAAATCCTTTTGATGACTTTAAAATATTATATGATGTATCATCTACCATTTTAGGTTTCATTACATTAAGAGGTAAAAATGTTGCTCTACCTAAATTATTATTTTTTATGTAATCTATTGCTTCTTTCGCAGATATTTCATTTTCACATATTATATGTGACACACCACTCATTAATGCAACTTCTAATGCTTGTGAATATTTTTCATCAAATTCTATTAATTTGCCTACTACATTATATATTCCTGATAATTTTGGATTATTTAATATATTTTTAACACTATATGGTAGTGAAGAATTATTTTCAATAGAATCGATTAATATATCTTTTTTATGTTTTAAATTCGTAATATATCTAATTTTTTCATTTAAAATACTAGTAAGATTTTCTTTTTCTTTTTCTATATTTAATAGGCTATTAATTACTTCGTTTAATTTTTCATTTATTTTATTATTATTTATATTTTCACTTTCTATTTCTTTTGTTAAAGTATTTATTTGAGTATCAAATGAAAGTATTCTTTCTTTTAGATTAACTACATTATCATGAAGTTTCATATCACTTGAATTATATTTACTTCTTTCTGAAATAAGATTCTTTTCACCTGATAGTCTTTCTACTTCACTGCTAACATTAATTAAATCTTGTTGCTTTGAATATAAATCATTATTTAATTTATTTATATTATTTTTTATTGTTTCTATTTTTACTTGCTCTTTTGAATTTTCAGATAACATTTTTGTTATTTCATCTGTTAATGTAGTAACTTTTTCTTTACTAAATTTATATTCAAAATTATATTTTTCAATATCATTAACAGTTAAAGCAATTTCTATCGACTCTAACTTATCTTTTTTATCTATGTATATTTTAGCAACTTCGCTTTGTTTTTTTAAAGGTTCTATTGTTTTATCAAGTTCATCAATTATATCATTAACCCTAGTCATATTATCATGTGTTTTTGATAATTTTCTTAGTGCTTCTTCTTTTCTTTTTTTATATTTAAGTACTCCAGATGCTTCTTCAAATATAACCCTTCTATCTTCTGCTTTATTAGATAATATATTTGCAACATCACCTTGTGAAATAATATTAAATGATTCTTTAGATGCTCCTGTATCCATAAAAAGTTCTAGTATGTCTTTTAATCTACATTTTTCATTATTTATAAAGTATTCATTTTCTCCATTTTTATATATTGTTCTTTTTATTTGAACTTCATCATAATCTATATTTAAATATTTATCCGAATTATCAAATATAAGAATTACTGATGCATAATTTGCTGCTTTTCTACTTTTACTACCTGAAAATATTACATCACTCATAGTTCCTTCTCCACGAAGTGATTTAACAGATTGTTCTCCAAGTACCCATCTAACTGCATCTACTACATTACTTTTACCAGATCCATTAGGTCCAACAATTGCATTTATTTCTTTTGTAAATTCTATATTTATTTTATCTGCAAAAGACTTAAATCCATTTGCTTTTATTTCTTTTAAGTACATACTATCAACTTCCTATTTATTTTGTACTTATATTATACAATAAACGAAAAAATAAGGCAATAAGATATATTTTTTTCATATATTTAATTAGGGAGTGATATTTTGTTTTTAAGTTTAGTTAGTACTATCATAAAAAGCATGTTTGCTTTTACTGGTAGTTATTCAAATAATATATTTCCAGAAACTTTATCTAATGAAGATGAAGAAAAATATCTAGATCTATTTTTAAATAAAAATGATAAAGATGCAAGAAATAAATTAATTGAACATAATTTAAGATTAGTCGCACATGTAGTAAAAAAATATGAAACATCTAAAACTGATACCGATGATTTAATAAGTATTGGTATTATAGGTTTAATTAAAGGTATAGATACTTATTCATATAAACATGGTACAAAACTTGCAACTTACTGTGCTAGATGTATAGATAATGAAATATTAATGCATTTTAGAAATGACAAAAAGAATAGTAAAAATATAAGTATTGAAGAATCTATTGGATATGATAAAGATGGTAATGAAATTACTTTTATGGAAATATTAAAAACACCTAAACCAGATTTTGCAGAAGATATACATCTTCAAAACAATATTGAATTATTATCTAAATATATGAATATTTTAACTGATAGAGAAAGAACTATAATTAATAAAAGATATGGTTTAAATAATAGTGATGAATTAACTCAAAAAGAAATAGCTAAAGAATTAAATATTTCAAGAAGTTATGTTTCTAGAATTGAAAAAAGAGCATTAACAAAACTACTTAGGGAATTCATCAGAAATAATCAATATACAAAATAAAATACCATTTAATGGTATTTTATTTATGCACTATGTTTTTGATTAGTATCTAATGATTTTGTTAAAATATTTATTCTTTGTTTTGTACTAGAATATAAATTATATTCATGTTCTGAAAGTCCTCTAGATAATTTTTTTATTTTTAAAAAATAGGCTAAACTCTTTAATCCATCTATTTCTTTAATCTTTTTTTCATCACTCATTATTTATTCCTCCTTTTCGGGCAACGTTTAAAATACTAACATATTATATTTATTTAGTCAACTGATATGACAAAAAAAGACAAAAAATTCACTTTTAAAACTGTTTATATGTTTATTATATTAGTATATCATTATAAAAAAGTTGCATTTAAGCAACTTTTTCAACATCTAACTTAATATTTTTACCATTTATATCATATTCTTGTAATAATTTATCATTTTCAACTATTTCTAGTGCTAAAGTTTCTTTCATAATATAGTCTTTATATGAAATAATAACTTCTTGTATATCTCCATAATAGTATAATTTAATTCTATCAGATACATCAAAATCTTTTGCTTTTCTTAAATTTTGAACTTTAGATACTATTTCTCTTGCCATACCTTCATTTAACAAATCATCAGTTAAAGTAGTATTTAATATAATAAAATTATTATTTTCCATTGCAGCATCAAATCCATCTTTAGAATTAATTCTTATTTCAATCATATCACCATTTATACCATAATCTTTATCATTTATAGTAAGTTCAATAGTATTTCCATTTTTAATATGATTTATTTCTTCTTTACTTAATTTAGATAACTCAACAGATAATTCTTTTATATCTTTACCAAATATAGGACCTGCTACTTTAAAATTAGGTTTAACTTCATAATTCATATATTTAGATAAATCATCTTCATATGTAACTTTCTTAACATTTAATTCTTCTTTAATTAATTCAGTTAAATCCCCTATAACATTTTTATTTTTACCATCAAGTATCACTTCACTAATAGGTTGTCTAACTTTAATTTTAGCCTCTTCTCTTGCATTTCTACCAAGTGATATTAAATCTCTTACTAAATCCATTTTTTCTTCTATTTTTTCATTTATTTTAGTTTCATCACATTCTGGATAATCTTCTAAATGAACTGAAATTTTACCTGTTAATTTCATATATATTTCATCTGTTATAAAAGGTGTTATTGGTGCACATAACTTAACAATACCTAAAAGAACATCATATGTTGTTTTATACACCGCTTGTTTACTAAGATCTAAATCTGATTTCCAAAATCTTCTTCTATTTCTTCTTATATACCAATTAGATAAATCTTCATTTAAGAAATTATTTATAGCTTTTACAACTTTATTTAAATCATATTCTTCAAAAGAATCTGTTACATATTTTATAAGTTTATTATATTTAGATAATAACCATTTATCAATTTCTTCTAAATCTTCATATTTAACAGAGAAATTTCTTGGATCAATATTATCTGTATTAGCATACATTTCAAAGAACGTATATGTATTTTTAAGTGTATTAATAAATTTAGAATTAACTTCTTTAACACCATCTTCATCAAATTTAATAGGTTGCCATACAGGTGATACAGAAGGAATATACCATCTAACTGCATCTGCACCAAATTTATTTATTATTCCAAATGGTTCGATGGCATTTCCTCTACTTTTATGCATTTTTTGACCATTTTTATCTAATAATAAATCATTTACTAAAACGTTTTTATATGATGATTTCCCACTAACAAATGTTGATATAACAAGTAGTGTATAAAACCACCCTCTTGTTTGATCTATACCTTCTGCAATGAAATCTGCAGGAAATTGACTTTCAAATAATTCTTTATTTTCAAAAGGATAATGATATTGTGCATATGGCATGGAACCTGAATCGAACCAACAATCAATTACATCAAGTACCCTTGTCATTACATTACCACATTTTTCACATTTTATATGAATATTATCGACATATGGTCTATGAAGATCTATTTCTTCATCTTTTATTTCTTCAATAGATAATTCTTTTAATTCTTTAATTGAACCTATAGTATGAACATGTCCACACTTACAGATCCAAATTGGAAGTGGTGTACCCCAATATCTATTTCTACTTATACCCCAGTCTATCATGTTCTCTAGCCAGTTCCCAAATCTTTTTTCTCCTACATAGCTTGGATGCCATTTAATTTTTTTATTTTCTTCAATTATTTTATCTTTATATGCAGTAGTTTTAATATACCATGATGGTTTTGAATAATAGATAAGAGGTGTTTTACATCTCCAACAATGTGGATAATTATGAATCATTTTTTGTTTTTTAAACAATTTATCATTTTCTGATAAGTATTTTATTATATCAAGTTCAAGCTGTGAATCAACAACTAATCTTCCTTCCCAAGGACCTTCTTTATATTTACCATCTTCTCCTACTGGATTAATAACTGGTAAATTATATTTTTGACCAACTTCATAATCATCTTGACCAAATGCAGGAGCAATATGTACTATACCTGTACCATCTTCATCTGTTACATAATCTGCACATACAACGTAAAAGGCCTTTTCTTTTACATTTATAAATGGTAAAAATTGTTCATATTCTAATCCTTCAAGTTCATTACCTTTCATTGATTCAACAACTTCATATTCTTCACCAAATATTTTATTTGCAAGTGACTCACATACTATAAAATTATATCCCTTAGATTTAACTTTTAAATAAGTAAAATTAGAATTTACACAAGCTGCTACATTGGCGATTAAAGTCCAAGGAGTAGTTGTCCATACTAATATATAAGTGTTTTCTTGATTTTTTACTTTAAAAGGAACAGTTACTGTATTTACGCTTACTTCTTTATATTCTTGAGCAACTTCATGTGAAGATAAACTAGTACCACATCTTGGACAATATGGTGTTATTTTATGTCCATTATATAAAAGCCCTTGATCATAATATTTTTTAAGAATCCACCATTCTGTCTCAATATATTTATTATCATATGTAATATAAGGATTTTCAATATCTATAAATTGTCCCATCTTATTTGTTAATTCTCTAAATGATTTTTCATTTTCCCAAACACTTTCACGACATTTTTTATTAAATTTTTCTATACCATAGTTTTCAATATCTTTTTTACCTGAAAATCCCAATTGTTTTTCTACATTAACTTCAACTGGAAGACCATGTGTATCCCATCCTACTTTTCTAAGAACTTTATAACCTTTCATTGTTTTATACTTACAAAATGTATCTTTTAATTCTTTAGCAACCATATGATGTATTCCTGGTTGACCATTTGCAGTTGCTGGTCCATCATAGAAAACAAAATCTTCACTATTTTTTCTATTTTCAATAGTTTTATTTAATATATCTATATCTTTCCATCTACTTAAGATTCTTTCTTCTAATTGTACATTATCCTCTTTTTTTAAACTTTCAAATATTTTCATTAATTAATCCCTCCTATAATTACATAAGTATAATAAACTACGAATATACATAGCATAATTATTCCCTCATGAGTTTGCATTTTCCTTTTTTTGTATGTTAATAAGAATAAAAGCACTGCAGATAATATCATTGTAAACATATCTATATAATTAAACGTTCCTACTGTAATATTATTTATTAACAGTGAAGGTATTCCTATTACAATTCCTATATTAAATATATTACTACCAATAATATTACCAATTGCTATATCATTTTCTTCCTTTCTTGATGCTTGAATACTTGTTACAAGCTCTGGAAGTGATGTACCAAGTGCGACTATAGTAAGTGATATCATTTTTTCTGATACATTTAATGCTTTAGCAATCATTGATGCATTATCTACTACTAAATTACTACCTATTACAATAGAAATTAATCCTACTATTATAAATAATATTGATTTTAATATTCCATATTTAGGTGTATTATCTTCATTATTATTGTTTTTTTTCATTACTGAAAATAAATAATAAATAAATATAATGAAAAATAATAATATTACAATACCATCTGTTCTAGATATTACATTAACTATGTTTTTATCAAACATATTATCAAATGATAAAACCATAAGTAAGCAAGAAAATAATATTGTAAGAGGTATTTCTTTATTTACAGTATTATCTTTTACCTTCATTGGTGAAAATAAACTAGATAATCCAAGTATTAATAAAATATTTAAAATATTACTACCAACAACATTACCAAGTACAATATCAGAACTACCTGATAAAACTGCTTTTATAGATACAGCAAGTTCAGGTGCACTTGTACCAAATGCTACTATAGTAAGCCCTATTACCATTTTAGGTATCTTTAAATTTTGTGCTGCATTTGATGATCCATCAACAAATACATCAGCACCTTTTATTAAAAGTATAAATCCTACTACTAATAATATTATATTTAAAATCATAATATACTTCCTTTCAAAATAAAAAATTATCTATGATGTAAGGACTAATTATAGCGGTACCACCTTACTTCATAGATAATCTATGCACTTTATATATTTAACGCATATTATACGTTTTAACCTAATAATTTCAGTTAAAAATATCAAGAGTGATCTAATATTTATAAGTATTATGTCTCTCAGCATAACAACATTTTTCTGTAAATACTTTATTAAATATTCGTCTCTATCATCTATTCTAATTCTTCAATTGTTTCTATATCATCAACCATTTTTAGTTGTTCTTCTAAGTTGCTTCTTAATTTTCTTTTGAACATTATTATATTTTTCCTTAGTAAAGATGCCTCATATTCTATCTTTTCAGATCTAACAAGAGCATCATTAATAATTATACTTGCATTTTTTTTGGCTTCTTCTATAATCAAATCACGTTCTTGTTTGGCAACTTTTCTAATATGTTCCCCTGTATTTTCCGCCATAACAATAGCTTTATTTAATGTGGTTTGTAATTCATCAAACTTTCTTGCTTTTTCAATAGTTTCTTTGTTATCTTCTTTTTTAGCAAGTTCGTTTTTCAAAAGTAAAATCTCTTCATTTTTTTGTCTATTAGATTCAATCATTTTTTCTACTTTTGAAATAACTTCGTCTAAAAAATTATTAACCTCATCAGGATTATAGCCATGAAGTGTTCTACTAAATTTTTGCACTAAATCACCTCAAAACTATGTGTTATATAATAACACTTTATAATTTTTTTGTCTATACTAAAATTCTATATTATCATTTTTTGTTTTTCTTAATTTTTCTTCTTCTTCAGTTATTTTTCCTTGTACATTGATATTTTTTGGAGTACATAAAAATATTCCTGGACCAAGTTTTTGTAAATCTCCACCTATTGCATATAATGTTCCACTTAAAAAATCTACTATTCTTTTTGCCTGTTCATTAGTAACTCTCTTTAGATTTACAACTACAGTATTTCTTTTCTTTAAGTGATCTGCAATTTGCTGACTTTCAGAATACGCTCTTGGTTCTAAAAGAATCATTTTATTTCCTTCACTATTTGAATCTTTATATGCTTCATCAATACCAAGTGAATAATATTCATCTTCTGAAATTTCTCCACCAGCAATATCTTTTCCAAATATTTTATCAAACATTCCCATATTTATTCCTCCATTACTATTATAACTATAATTAATTTTAACATAAAATTATTGAAAAGAAAACATTTTTTTTAAATTTGTATTAAATTAATATATAAGATACAAAAAATAGGAAAAAAATTCCTATTTTTTACTTCCTGGTATATATTTATAAGTTCTTACTATTGTTGGTGTACTAACCTTATCAATATTATAATAACCTTTTTTTACAGCATTTTCATCTCCATATATTACTTTATAATATTCTTTTTCATTATAATGCTCGTGTAATGATACAAAAGAATCTTCAGTTAAAAATAAATATCCTTTTTCATAACCATCAAGTGTTATATTACCATCTTCATGAATTTCATAAACATCTCCGTCACTAATTTTATAGTTAAGTTTAGAAATACTATTATATAATCTTTCAAAGTCATAATTAAATTTTTTAATTAATTTTGGATATATTTTATTTATAGTTACTATTGTATATATTATATCTAGATCATATTTATCAATATCATTTCTTAATATTTTCTCTATTTGATTACAAAAATTAATCTCGTTATTATATTTTTCAACACAATTCATAATAATCACCTCTTTTTGCAATTGCTAGTATATATTATAAATTAAAAAAAGTCAATTTTTTTGACTTTTCAAATTTTGTAACAAATAAATTCTCCATCTTTTTTGATTATTTCATATGGATGCTTATCTCTATATTTTTTTACATCATCATAATTTAATATTAATACTTCATTTGTTCTGTCCATATGTAAAATACCATTTAAATGATCATATTCATGTGCAAATATAGTTGATTCGAATCCTTTAAATATTTTTGTTTTCTTATTATTATTTAAATCATAGTATTCTACTTCTATTTCATATGGTCTATCAACTATTGCAGCATATGGATAACAACTTTGACATCCTTCTAAAAATCTAGTATGACCTTTTTGACTAATAATTGTAGGATTAATAAGTACAATTCCTTCATCATAATTAAAATCAGCATTTTTTGCATATCTTCACTTGTATTTTTGATATAAATTAATCTTTTTGGAATACCAATTTGAACAGGAGCAAGCGCATAAACCGTATTATTTTTACAATATTCCTTTAACTCATTAATATAACTTATATAATCGTCATCTTCAAAATTAACGGCAGTTGATACTTGCCTTAAAAACTCTTCATTTTCTTTAATTGTTATAATATTCCTCATACTTTTCACCTAAAATTTAATCTTATCGTTTATATAATCTACTATTTCATCTATATTTATTGTTATTTGCTTCATTGTATCTCTATCTCTAACAGTTACAGTATTATTATTAATTGTATCATCATCTATAGTAATACAATATGGAGTTCCTATTACATCTTGTCTTCTATATCTTTTTCCAATGTTACCAGTTTCATCATATGTACACATAAATTCTTTACATAACATATTATATACTTCATCTGCTTTTTCTTTATGAAATTTCTTAACAAGTGGTAATACAGCAACCTTATATGGAGCAAGAAATGGTTTAAACCTCATAACTTCTCTTGTTGTACCATCTTCTAAAGTTTCTTCATCATAAGCCTCACATAAAATAGCTAATGTCAATCTATCTGCACCTATAGAATATTCAATTACAGTTGGAATATATTTCTCATTTGTATCTGGATCTAAATATTCTAGATTTTTACCTGAAAATTCAGAATGCCTAGATAAATCCCAAGTACCTCTATGATGAATACCGTTTAACTCTTCCCAACCTATAGGAAATTTATATTGAATATCACATGCTGCTTTAGCATAATGAGCTAATTTATCATGATCATGAAATCTTAGTTTATCATCGCTTAATCCTATATCTTTAATAAAATTTATAGCTTTGGATTTATATTCATCATAAAACTTAATTGAATCTTCATCTTTACAAAATTTTTGAAGTTCCATTTGTTCAAATTCTATTGTTCTAAATAAGAAATTACCAGGAGTTATTTCATTTCTGAAACTTTTACCAATTTGTGCAATTGCAAAAGGTATTTTTGCACGTGATGATCTTTGTACATTTAAAAAGTTAACATATTCTCCTTGACATGTTTCAGGTCTTAAATAAACCATATTTTTATTTTCTTCTACTGTTCCTCTATTTGTTTCAAACATCAATTTAAATTGTTTTATTTCAGACCAATCAAATCCGCCACAATTAGGACATTTAATATGATTTTCAGCAATATAATCTTGCATTTGTTCATTACTCATTGCTTCTGCAGCAACAGAACCATTTGAGTACTCTTCAATTAAGTTGTCTGCTCTAAATCTTTGTTTACATTTTTTACAATCCATCTTAGGATCACTAAATGATTGTACATGTCCTGATGCTTCCCAAACTCTTGGATTCATTAATATTGCAGCATCTACTCCATAAGTATTAGGATCTTCTTGTACAAATCTCTTCCACCAACATTTTTTAATATTATTTTTTAACTCTACCCCTACTGGTCCGAAATCCCATGTATTTGCAAATCCATCATATATATCACTACCTGGAAATACAAATCCATATTGTTTACATAAATTTACTATTTTTTCCATTGTTAATTTTTCCATAATTTTTCTCCTTCTAAAATAAAATGATTCTTCAAATGTAAGGACTAATCATAGCGGTTCCACCTTACTTATTCTTATTGAAGAATCATCTCGTTAATATATAGCTGTTTAGGATTCCAACCCTAGTCATCGCTTTTCATATATATATTATATCATATTTATATTAAATGTACACATTTTTTATATTTTTCAAAAATTTTTTACTTTTTAAATATAATCCTGCATATTTATCATAATACTCATTTATAAAATCATCAATTTCATCTTTTGTAGTATTAGTAATATTTATTTTACTTATTTTTGATATATCTACATAATATAACATTCTAAGTACTTGAATAGTTTTTTTATCAACTATTTTTTCATTTGTATGGCAATTAGGACATACAAATCCACCTTTTGATGTAGATACAGTTAATATTTTTGTATTACCACAAACCGCACATGAATCAAGTATAGGCTTAATTCCTAAATAATCCAAATATTTTAATTCTAAAATATTTGTTATAACTAGCGCATCAAATCCATCTTCAATTTTCAAAAGGGTTTCTTCTAGTAAATCAAATATATCTTTTGAATTTGTTTGTTTCATTACTTGATTTGTTAGTTCTAATAAAAACGAAGAATAACTTATTTTAAGTAAATCTTTTTTTATTTCATTAAAAGGATTTATTACATCTGCACATATCAAATTAGATAACTTACCCTCTTTATAATTTATTTGAAAATATGCATATGTTAATTTTGTAGAAACACTTCTTAAATTACTTTTTAATCTTTTACAGCCTTTAGATATTACACTAATTACTCCATATTCTTTTGTAAATATATTAAGTAATTTACTAGTTTCACTATAACTTGATTCACTAATTATTATTCCCTTTACTTTCGTTATCTCCAAGAATCATCACTGCCTTATTACACATATCTTTATATTTTAAAAAATATTCTATTTTTCCTGTCATTTTAAATAAATTCCAAACATCTTGTCTATTCATGAATTATCACCATCCATTAATATAATGGTTTCATAAAATTAATTTATTCAAAATTAGTTTTAATTTTCTTCTTTAAATCCAAATTCAATTAAATATTTTTCTTTATCTCTCCAATTTTTTATTACTTTAACAAATAATTCTAAATATACTTTCTTACCAATTAATTTTTCTATATCTAATCTTGCTTGGGTACCTATTTGCTTAATCATAGATCCATTATGACCAACTAATATTTTTTTAATACCTTCTCTTTCTACTATTATAAGTACATTAATGTGTACACTATCTTTAGTTTCTTTATAATCTTCTACTAAACATGTTACAGCATGAGGAACTTCTTCATTAGTTAACCTTAATACTTTTTCCCTAACTAATTCAGATACCATAAAATTAATACTTTTATCAGTATAATATTCGTCATCATAATATTTTTGTCCCTCATTTAAATATTTTTTAATAGTATTAATTAAATCATTTATATTATCATTCTTTAAAGCAGATATAGGAATAATTTCTTTAAAATCAAAAAGTTTACTATATTCTTCTATCATAGAAAATAGTAATTCTTTTTTTATTTTATCTACTTTATTTAAAATCAAAAATACTACTGCATTTGTATCTTTTAATTTTTCTAATATAAATTTATCGCCTTTTCCTATTTTTTCTAAAGCATCTACCATAAAAAGTACTACATCAGCATCTTCTAATGAATAATATGCTTCTTTATTCATATACTTACCTAAAGTTTGAGATGGTTTATGTACTCCTGGTGTATCTATAAATATTATTTGAGAATCTTCATCATTATATATTCCTTGTATATTATTTCTTGTAGTATGCGCTTTATCAGATACAATTGCTATTTTACTACCTATTATATTATTTATTAAAGTACTTTTACCTGCATTTGGTCTTCCTACTATACTTACAAATCCTACTTTCATTTTAAATCCTCTTCATCAAATGGATATGGACAAAGTTCTGATACTTTAAATACTTTTTCATTACCATTTTTATTTAATAAGATAATATCTTTATCTTTTTCAAATAATTCACATATAACTTGTCTACACATAAAACAACAAGTACTTATTTTATCAGAATTAACCATTACATATAATTTATCAAAATCATATTTTTTATATCCATTACTAATTGCAGATACAATTGCACTTCTTTCGGCACATATTGATGCGCCATAAGATGCATTTTCCACATTAGTTCCATAAAATTCTTTACCATCTTTCATAACAACTATGGCTGCAACTTTAAAATTAGAATATGGACTATATGAATTTTTTAATATTTTTTGTAACTTTTCTTTCATCATTGTACCTCCCATTAATTATTCAATATATCCAGAATCTATTAAATCTTTTATTTCATCTATTTCTAATCCTTCTTCTTGTTTCCTTTTTATAT
>CANQKX010000012.1 GCA_947624565.1 uncultured Bacilli bacterium | reverse complement strand
ACAGGAGCACTTGATTCTAAAACAAGTACGCAGATTATGGAACTTATAAAAGAAATAGCAAAAGATAAGTTAGTAATTATGGTAACTCATAATCCAGAACTTGCAAAAGTTTATTCATCAAGAATTATTACTATAAAAGATGGAGAAATACTTAACGATACTAATGTACTTAGTGATGAAGAAGAAAAAGAAGAATATAAATTAAATAAAACTTCTATGAGTTTTTTTACAGCACTTAAGCTATCGTTTAATAATATTTTAACTAAAAAAGGTAGAACTTTATTAACTGCTTTTGCATCTAGTATAGGTATAATGGGAATTGCCCTTATTTTATCATTATCTAATGGTTTCCAAATACAAATAGATAAGTTTGAAAAAGATACTTTATCACAAGCTCCTATTATTATAGGAGAACAATCTATGAATTTAACTGAAGATACCTTTACAAGTGATAATGATAATTTAGAAGAATATACAGATAAAAATGAAATATATCAAGAAAAAACAATGACTAACTTAGTACATGAAAATAATATTACAAATGATTATATGAATTATATAGAAAGTATAGATAAACAGTTAATTGGTGCTATTTCATATCAAAGAATTACTGATTTAAATTTATATACAAAAACAGATAATAAAATAAAAAAAGTTACTTTCAATCAAGGATTTTCTCAAATACCTACTAGTTTAAATGGAACTATATCACAGGTTATAAATGATAATTTTGAATTAATATATGGAAGTATGCCAAAAGATAAGGAAGAATTATTACTTTTAGTTGATTCTAAAAATAGAATAAATGAATCTATATTTAAAATGTTGGAATATGATAAAGACAAAATTGATTTTAATGAATTATCAAATATGGAATTTAAATTAATATTAAATGATGATTATTATATGCAAAATGGTCAAATATTTACAGTTAAAAGTATAAATGAAGATTTATATAATTCACCAAATGCAGTAACATTAAAAATATCAGGTATAATAAGAGGTAAAGAAGATAGTGAATTTGCAAAAATGTCAGGTAGCGGAATTATGTATACTAAATCTTTGATGGATTATATAATAGAAAAAAATAAAAATTCTAATATAGTTAAATTTCAAGAAAGTAAAGATTATAATGTATTAACATTAGAAAAATTTGATTTAAGTACCAAAGAAGGAGTAAAGGCAAAAAATGAAATATTGTCATATATGGGTGATGATATGCCTGCTTATATGATTAATATATATCCTAAAGATTTTGATGGTAAAGACAAAATTCTTGAATATTTAGATAAATATAATGATGATAAAGATGAAAAAGAAAAAATAATGTATATAGATCAAGCAAAGTTAATTACAACAATGTCATCATCTATAATGGATGCTATTACTATTGTATTAATTGCATTTTCTGCTATATCATTGATAGTATCTACTATAATGATAGGTATAATAATATATATATCAGTACTTGAAAGGACAAAAGAAATTGGTATCTTAAGAGCAATAGGTGCGAGAAAGAAAGATATAACTAGGGTATTTAATGCAGAAACATTTATAATAGGATTAACATCTGGTTTAATAGGTATAGTAGGTGCTAGATTATTGACTATACCAATAAATAACATTATAGAAAATTTATCTGAATTACCAAATGTTGCAAAATTAAATGTAACTCATGCAATTATATTAATAATTATAAGTATTATATTAACTACAATTGGGGGATTTATACCAGCTAAAATAGCAAGCAAAAAGAATCCAGTTGAATCTCTTAGAGTAGAATAGTGAATAAAAATCTCTTTTTGACTCAAAAGAAAGTTGAAGGGAGATTTTTTATGGCTAGACATAAGGTAGAAATTACAGGAGTTAAAACAAGTGAATTAAAAACATTATCAAATGAGCAACAGCTTGATTTGTTTAGAAAAATGCAAATTGATAATGATAAATCTGCTAGAGAACAGTTAATTGAAGGAAATTTTAAATTAGTTCTTAGTATATTAAGAAAATTTTTAAATAGAAGCGATGATATGGATGATTTATTTCAAATAGGGTGTATAGGACTTACAAAAGCAGTAGATAATTTTAATTTAGATTACAATGTAAAATTTTCAACCTATGCAGTACCTTTGATACTTGGGGAAATAAAAAGATATTTAAGAGATAATAGTATAATAAGAATTTCAAGAAGTGTAAAAGATATTGCTTATAAAGCATTGAAAACAAAAGAACAGTTTATGATTGATTATGGAAGGGAAGCAACAATAGATGAAATATCAAAAATAATAGGTATTGATCAAATAGATATAATATGTGCACTTGAGGCAACAAAATCTACAATTAGTATGTTTGAGCCTATATATAATGATGGAGGAGAAACTATCTATGTATTTGATCAAATAGAAAATCCTAATGAATCAAGTAATAATTGGGATTTGAAAATTGCTTTATATGATGCATTAAATAAGTTAAAACAAAAAGAACAGTTTATAATGTATCAAAGATATTTAATTGGAAAAACACAAATGGAAATAAGTGATGAACTTGGTATAAGTCAAGCACAAGTGTCCAGAATAGAAAAAAATGCTATAAATAATGTAAAAAAATTAATTAAATAGTAAAAAAATGTTTGATTAATTTTTTTATTTGATGTATAATGTTCCTTGTTGTGCAAAAAAAGAGGTGACTGTAATGAATAAAAAAAAGAGAATAATATTATTAGGATTAATTGAATTAAATTTATTTACTGTATTGACAGGTGTTAGTTCGAAAAAACAAAACCCAGTACCAATTAATATTTCCAAAATTACATCATCTACTGATGATAGTTTATTTGGTGAATTTGATTATGATGAAAGATTATCATATAACGATGTTAAAAAAATTATACTTGAAAAACAAAAACAAGATAAAATTTGTAAATGTTCTGAAGTTGTTGATAAATATTCTAGTATATATGGTATAGATTCAAAAGTAGTAAATAAAGTAATTAAACAAAATACTAACGATTATAGTTCATATAACTTTTTATATAATAATAACATTAGTTTTGATAATGAAGTATATAGTGATTTTTCTTTACAAATATTATATCTTGTTCGCGATATATATAGAAATCCTGAAAACTATGGTTATAAAATTGATGAAATAAGAGATATAAGAGAACCTAATATTGATATGACAATTAGAGAATATATTAATGAAACATCAGAAATTTTAGGTGTTGATCCTGACTTTGTTCTTGCAATTGCGTGTGCTGAATCTGGATTTTTTCAATCATCAATTGCAACTAAGAAAAATAATCCGTTTGCTCTTAGATCTTCTAAATTTAATAGTTATAATAATTTATGGATGGGTATTACGGAAGGTATGTTAAATTTAAAAAATAATTATATTGATAGAGGATGTACTAATTTTCAAAGTATGGCTAGAAAATATTGTCCTGAAGGAACTGATCACTGGATATCACTTGTAAATGGTTGTTATAATCAAATAAAAAATGGTAAAAAATTATATGATGAGGATAATAATACATTAATTTACAAGTAAAATATAGAGAATTTTGTTCTTTCTTTTTTTTTATATAATAAAATTAATTAGGTGGTTTATATGCGTTTATCAGAAATACAACATAAAGATGTTATAAATATTAAAAATGGTATGAAAGTAGGTAATATTATTGATATTAAAGTTAATAGTGAATCTGGTAAAATAGAGTCATTAATTTTAGAAAGAAAAAAATTTTCATCAATTTTTTCTAGTAATGATGAAGTTGAAATATATTGGAATCAAATTAATAAAATAGGTGAAGATGTAATTTTAGTAGAAACTTTATCTATTTAATGATATAATTAATATGAAAGTAGGTAGATGTATTTTGAAAAAGGAAAAAAATCAATTAATTTTATCAAGTTCATTTATGATTGTTTATTTGATATTTAATTTAGTATATATGATATATAATAATGAATTAATTACAAATAATATGGCTGATAATATCTCAAATATTATATTTTTTGCAATATCTATTATAGGTATAGTATATTTCTTTATGTTAGCATTAAAAAAAGATATTGATATAAGTAAACATAGTAAAGGAATAATGTTTTTTTCTATTGTATTCTTTATATGTAATATAATATCTGGTATATTTGGATTTATTTTATATTCTGATTTAGATAAAAATTCAAATAAAAAACAAAAAAGAGAATTGCCTGTTATTGAATATAAAGAATATGATAATAAATATATATGTTTATTAGCATTCTTAGTTTGTATGTTTATTATGTTTTATTTATCTAATTATATAAAGGGAATATTAGGTATGGTATTGATGTATTTATCAATAATATCAATAATGATATTTGCATTTAGAAAACAATTAATCCATGATTTTAAATATTTTAAAGAGTATTTTAAAGAATATATATCACTATCATTTAAAACATGGTTAAAATCATTATTAGTTGTTATGATATTGAGTTTGTCAATTCAATTAATTACAAATACTGCAAATTCTAATAATCAACAAACTCTTCAACAAATGTTTAATTCTGTTCCAATATTAATTGCAATATTATCAGTCATATATGCACCAATTGCTGAAGAATTAATGTTTAGAGGAGTTATTAGAAAATTCATAAATAATAAAACATTATTTATAATTGTAAGTGGAGTATTATTTGGACTTTTACATGTTATTGATGATTCTAAAACTTTGGCAGAATTTTCATATATTATAGTGTATTCAACTCTTGGATTTTATCTTTCATCATTATATTATAAAACAAATAATATCTTTACAAATATGTCGTTTCATTTTATGCAAAATGCACTTGGTGTAATAGGTATGATTTTGTTAAAATTTATGGTATAAAAGAAGAACTTATTAATAAAGTTCTTCTTTTAAATTATCTATATTTTGATTCATGATAGTAATATAATCTTTATTATTATTTTTATCTTCAATAGATATTGTATTTAAAGTATCTATTTCTAATAAATTTATATCATAAGTATCTTTTAAATCTTTTAGAGTTTGAGTTTCTTTATAACCTTTTTTTACGAATATATAGTCTACTTGTTTATTTGAAATTAAACTTTTTGCATCTGCAAGTTCTTTATCAGTTAAACCATCTTCGTCAACAGATATAATATTAAGACCATATTTTGATAATATTTTTAAATCATTAGATGCGACTATAATATTATTGTTTTTAGCATTTTCTACTATTTCCTTTAATGATGCATCTATGCTTGATAATTCTAGTTTCAATGTATTATAATTTTCATCTATTTCTTTTTTTAAATAATTACTATTAATATATTCTTTTAATCCATTTCTTGTATTTTGCGCAATTGTAAGCATATTTGATGGATTAATCCATATTTCATCCATACTATTTGAAAACTCTATTTTTGCAGTTGAATCAATGATTTTTAATTTTTTATTATGATTTAACATTTTTACAATATAGTCTCTTTCAACATCAAGTCCATTATAAATAATTAAGTCTGATTTACTATAATCACTTATTTGCTTAGATGTTAATTTATATTCATATGGATTAGAATCACTAGGGTAAAAACTAATTATATTAGAATGATTTCCATATAATATATTTGATACATATTCTATAGGATACATACTTGTATATATTGTAATATCTTCCATATTATCTTTACTTTCACAACCACTAAATAAAATTATAATAAATAAAACACATACTATTTTAATTAATTTTTTCATAATTTCCTCCTACTTTATTCTTTTCTGGTACAGGATCAAATCCTACTTTACCAAAAGGTCTACATCTTAATATCCTCTTTATAGATAAATAACTACCATAAAAGAATCCATATTTTGAGTATGCTTCAATTGCATAATTAGAGCATGTTGGAGTAAATCTACATGCATTATGCATTTGAAGTGGTAATTTTTGATATAATCTAATTAAATAGATCATAAGATGTTTCATATTATCACGACCTATACTAATTTTAACACAAAATTTATTAATATAATAGAGTAATATTTAAATTTAATTTAAATTATGATAAAATAGTATTTGGTGATATATATGAATATAATAGAAAAATATAATATAGATTTAAATAATAACCTAATAAAAAGAGCATTTACTCATTCATCTTATGTTAATGAAACAAAAAAAGGCGAAGACTATGAAAGATTAGAGTTTTTAGGTGATAAAATACTAGATTTTTTAGTTAGTGAATATTTGTATACATCTGAACATTTAAAAGAAGGAGAAATGACTAAAATAAGGGCAAGTTACGTATGTGAAAATGCTTTATATGAATATTCTAAAAAACTTAAATTTAACGAATATTTAAGATTAGGTAAGGGTGAGGAAGCATCTGGTGGAAGAGAAAGAAAAGCAATATTGGCTGATGTATTTGAAGCATTTTTGGCAGCTGTATATCTAACATATGGATTAGAAATAGCAAAAAAAATTGTATATGATGTTGTCATTAAAGCAATTGAAAATAAAGAAGATTATTTTTTACATGATTATAAATCAATATTACAAGAATTACTTCAAGCAGATAAAAAAGGTGTAGAATATGTTCTTGAACATGAAGAAGGTCCATCTCATAATAAGACATTTACCAGTATAGTAAAAATTGATGGAGTAATATTAGGAAGAGGAACATCAAATAGTAAAAAAGAATCTGAACAAGAAGCTGCTAAAGATGCACTTAGTAAACAAGCGAATATTAATAATAAATAAAATATATACTAGTATTGAGTAAAGATTGGAGGAAAAAATGAAAAAAAGATTAATTAGTGCCTTAATCGCATTTATAATCCTTATACCGCTTGTTATATTGGGTGGTGTGTATTTTAAAATAGGTGTAACATTACTATCAATAATATCAATTTATGAAATTATGAAAGTAAAAGAAAATATACCAAAAATAATTAAATTATTATCATATTTGTTAATTATTTTTGTGGTATTTATAGATATCAATTTAATAATAAAAATTTTAGTTACACTTTTTATTTTATATATTCCTATAATATTTTGTAAAAAAGAAGATTACAATATTGAAAAATGTACATATTTAAGTAGTTTTATAATTTTATTAGGAGTAACATTTTATTATATAACTGTAATAAGAGATACTGATATAAATGTTTTAATATTTTTACTATTAGTAACAATTTTAACTGATACATTTGCATTTATTTTTGGAAAATTAATAGGAAAACATAAATTAATAGAAAGAATATCACCTAATAAGACAATAGAAGGTTCATTTATGGGTAGTTTATTTGGAACTATTGTGCCAAGTATATTTTATATTTATATGATAGATCCTGGTGCAAATATATTTTTAACAGTTTTAATGGTATTTATTTTAACAGTAATTTCACAACTTGGAGATTTAGTATTTAGTTCAATAAAACGTTATTATAAAGTAAAAGATTTTTCTAATATAATGCCAGGACATGGTGGAATATTAGATAGATTTGATAGTTTGATATTTGTAGTAATAGGATATATAATAATAGTTAATTTAATATAAAGGAGAATAATAATGACGATAATAATATTTTTAATTATATTAGGTGTTATAGTTTTTATTCATGAATTAGGACATTTTATATTTGCTAAAAAAGCAGGAATTTATGTTTATGAATTTTCAATAGGATTTGGGCCTAAATTATTTTCATTTAAAAGAAAAAATGATGAAACAGAGTACATGATAAAATTAATTCCACTTGGTGGATATGTAGCAATGGCTGGAGAAGAAGATTTAGATGAAGATGATAAATTAAAAATACCAGATGATAGAAAATTATATAATAAAACATGGTGGCAAAGATTTTGGGTAATGATCGCAGGTGCGATGAATAACTTTATTTTGGGAATAGTATTACTTTTTATAATGGGATTAATATATGGAACTCAAAATGCTAGTAATGTACTTGATAATATACCAAAAGATTATAATTTATATAAATTAGGAGCAAGAGATGGAGAAAAAATAGTAAAAATAAATGATCATAAGACTAAAAATTATGATGATATACAAACATATCTTGCATTAGTTGATGAAGGAAAAGAAATAAAAGTTACAATAGAAGATAAAAAAGGTAAAGAAAAAGATTATAATGTTGAACCTATAAAAGATGAAGATGGGACTTATTATTATGGAATAAGTGTAAAAGTAGAAAACGAAAAAGGTTTAGTACCTGCATTAAAATATGCCAAAGATAAATTTATATCTATATATAAATCTATGTTAATTGTTATAAAAAGTTTATTTACTGGTGTACTTGGAATAGATAGCCTATCAGGTCCTGTAGGAATATATAGCGTAGTAGATATTGCAAAAAGTTCATTTCAAATGATATTATATTTAACTGCTTATTTATCTATTAATATTGGATTTATGAACTTAATTCCATTTCCTGCTTTTGATGGTGGAAGAGTTTTATTTTTAATTATTGAAAAGATAAAAGGATCGAAAATAAGTCCAAAAGTAGAGGCAACAATTAATGGTATTGGATTTATGCTTTTAATGCTTTTAATGATAGTGGTAACTATAAAAGATGTTACTAATTTGTTTTAGGTGATAATAATGGAAAAATTAAAAATAGTATATATGGGGACACCTGATTTTAGTGTACCTCCTTTAGAAAATTTAATAAAAGAATATAATGTAATTTCAGTTGTTACTCAACCTGATAAAATGGTTGGAAGAAAAAGAGAAATAAAATATTCAAAGGTAAAAGAATTTGCACTTAAAAATAATATTAAAGTTTTACAACCAGAAAAAATTAGATATGACTATGACGAAATAATAAAATTAAATCCAGATATTATAATAACTTGTGCATATGGTCAAATTATTCCTAAAGAATTATTGCAATTTCCTAAATATGGATGTATTAACATACATGCATCACTTCTTCCTAAATTAAGAGGTGGGGCACCTATACATAAAGCAATAATAAATGGATATAGTGAAACCGGTGTAACTATTATGTATATGGATGAAAAGATGGATTCAGGCGATATAATATATCAAGAAAAAATAAAAATAGAAGATAATGATAATGTAGGTACTTTATTTGATAAATTAAGTATTTTAGGATCTAAAATGATTATGAAAATATTACCTGAGATAATAAATGGTAATGTAAATAGGATTAAACAAGATGAAAGCAAAGTAACATATGCGTACAATATTACAAAAGAAGAAGAAAAAATAGATTTTAATAAAACTACACTTGAAGTATATAATCAAATAAGAGGGTTAAATCCATGGCCAGTTGGTTATGCTACTATTGATAAAAAGAATGTAAAAATATATGAATCAAAAATAGGAAGTAGTAATAAAAAAGCAGTAGTAGGAGAAATTATAAATGTTTATAATGATTCTATAGGTGTAAAAACTATAGATGGTGAAATATTAATAACAGCACTTCAATTTGAAGGTAAAAAAAGAGTATCAACTAAAGATTATTTAAATGGTTTACAAGATAAAAGTACTATAATAGGTAAGATATTTAATAAAGATTAAAAATTTAATTTAAACTTTAAAACGACAATATTTATATATTGTTTTTTTTATAATTAAAAAAAAGAGGTGATTAACTTGAAAGTATATTTAGATCTAATATTTATTACTAATTTTTTATTTGATTTTATAATATTACTTACAACATCTCTAATATTAAAAAGAAATGTAAAAATATATAGAATATTATTAGGCGCTTTATTTGGAAGTATTAGCATATTAATATTATTTATAAGAATGAATAGTATTCAATTATTTTTATTTAAATTTATTATAAGTGTATTAATGATAATAATAACTTTCAGTTATAAAAATATAAAATATACAATGAAAAATATATATTATTTATATTTAGTAAGTATTATTTTAGGTGGATTACTATATTTTATTAACTTACAGATATCTACTAAAAATGTTGGATTATTATTTGTTAGTAATGATATAAGTTTAAATTTAATTATATCAATACTTTTATCAATAATTATGTTATACAGTTATGTAAAACAAATTAGAAGTTTAAGAACAAATTATAATAAATATTATAAAGTTGAACTTTATTTTAATGATGGATCATGTACTAATGTTAATGCATTTTTAGATACGGGTAATAAATTAATTGACCCATATAAAAAAAGACCTATCATTCTAATAAATGATAATAAGATAGATGAAAAAGAAAAAGAAAAAATAATATTAGTTCCATATCATACAATATCATCTGATGGTATTTTAAAATGTATAAATGCTTCTAAAATATGTATAGATGGAATATTATATAAAAAGAAATTTTTATTAGGACTTACAGATAAAATTAATATAGATGGTGTTGATTGTATATTAAATGAAAAATTATTGGAGGAATAGATATGATTAAAATATTAAAAATTATTTTAGGTAAAATATTTACCAAATATAATGAATTATTTTTTGTAGGAAGTACTGATATACTTCCAGAACCATTAAGTAAAGAAGAAGAAGAAAAATATGTTGAATTATTTCAAAATGGAGATTTAAAGGCAAGAGATAAACTTATAGAACACAATTTAAGATTAGTTGTATATTTATCTAAAAAATATGAAAATACAAAAGTAGAATTAGAAGATTTAGTATCTATTGGTACAATAGGATTAATAAAGGGTATAAATACATATAAAAATGATAAAAATATAAAACTTGCTACATATGCATCTAGGTGTATAGATAATGAAATACTTATGTACTTAAGAAAAAATAAAAAAAGAAGAGCAGATGTATCTCTTGATGAATCACTTAGTTTTGATTCAGAAGGTAATGAACTTCATTTAGAAGATATATTAGGAACTGAATCAGATATTGTAACAAAAGATTTAGAGGAAAATGATATGAGAAAAATAATGTTAAAAGAAATAGGCAAGTTAACAGAAAGGGATAAACAAATAATGGTGCTTAGGTATGGATTAAATGGTAATGATGAATTAACTCAAAAAGAAGTTGCAGAACTTTTAGGTATATCTCAATCTTATATATCAAGAATAGAAAAGAAGGTAATAAATAAGATAAGCAATATAATAAAAATATAAATAAGTGTAAAATATATATACAAATATCTTCCTAAAAAAATAAATATATGTTATACTTATTATAGAAAAATAGGAGGTATTTATGAGTATTAAGGTAAAAAATATTGTATTAGTAGTTTTATTATTAGGTTTAATATCAATGACAGTAGCATATGCAGCATTAACACAAAGACTTGATATTGAATCAACAGCAGGTATAAATAGTTTAGAATGGGATGTACATTTTGCAAATTTATCAAAAGGGGAAGTTATTGGTAGTCCAAGTATAACTGAACCAAAATTAAGTAATATTACAATTAATGGATTAGATGTAGAATTTACAAAACCAGGTGAATCAGTAACTTATAATTTTGATATAGTTAATAATGGTACAATTGACGCTAGATTAGATACATTAAAAATAAATACAAAAGAAGATGGAATAGTATGTACAGATTCAAATGGAAGTAAAGATAGTCAAGATGCAATTAACGTATGTAATAATATTTCATTTTCTGTAACAAAGGCAAATGGTTTACAATTTAATGAAGGAGATATATTATCATCTAAAGATACAATAAATGCTAAATTAGTGGTATCGTATAATGGTGATTTAGAAAGTTTACCAACAACAAGAGTAACAGTTAAAGGACTAAATGCAGTATTTGAATATATACAAGATTAAATGTTAACTTTACAAATTATGAATAAAAATGTAAAATTATTCATAATTTTTTTTAAAATTATATTAAAGATTTTAAAATTATGTTATATTAGTATTGTAATTTAAAGATAGGAGGATATTATTATGGGAAATAATACAGTAAAAAATATTATATTAGGAATTTTAGCAGTAGCGTTAGTAGGTATGACAGTAGCATATGCAGCATTAACACAAAAATTAACAATTGATTCACAAGCAAGTGTAGCAGGATCAACATGGGATGTACATTTTGCAAATTTAGGTGCCGCTGAAAAAACAGGGAACCCAGTTATTACAACACCAGCAAAATTAACAAATACAACAATATCAGAATTGGATGTAGCATTTACATTACCAGGAGAATCAGTATCATATACATTTGATATTGTTAATGGTGGTTCAATAGATGCTAAATTAGACAAAATAACAATTAATTCAAAAGAAAGTGGAATAAAATGTACTGATGCATCTGGAAGTTCTGATAGTGAAGATGCTCAAGCAGTATGTAATAATATAATATTTAATGTAACAAAAGCAGATGGAGAAGCATTTAATGCTGCGGATGTTCTTGGAAACCAACAAACTATAAATGCTAAACTAACAGTTACATTTGATCCTAAAGCAACTTCAGTACCATCACAAAAGGTAACAGTTGATGGATTAGATGCAGTATTTGAATACATTCAAAAATAATAATTTAAAAATAAATAAAATTATATAAATTATGAATAGATGCTAAATTTATTCATAATTTTTTTTAAATTATTTACAATTCGTCTTAAAGTGTGATATACTATTATTGTAAAATGTGAGGATAGGAGGATAGCATTATGGGAAGTAATACAGTAAAAAATATTATATTAGGAATTTTAGCAGTAGCATTAATTGGAATGACAGTAGCATACGCAGCATTAACACAAAAATTAACAATTGATTCACAAGCAAGTGTAGCAGGATCAACATGGGATGTACATTTTGCAAATTTAGGTGATGCACAAATGACTGGAGAACCAACAATAACAACACCACCAGAATTATCTAATACAACAATATCAGGTTTAGATGTAGCATTTACATTACCAGGAGAATCAGTATCATATACATTTGATATTGTTAATAATGGTACAATAGATGCAAGATTAGATAAAATGAAAATTAATACAAAAGATAGTGGAATAACATGTAAAGATAAACTTACAAGCACTGAAACTGATGAATCAAGAAATGTATGTGATAATATAACACTTACAATAACACAAGCTGATGGACAACCAATTAATGAAAAATCAGTATTAGGAAGTAAAGAAACATTAAATGCAAAATTAACAGTAACATTTAATTCAGCAGCAACTTCAGTACCATCAAAAGAAATAATAGTTGATGGATTAGATGCAGTATTTGAATATATTCAAGATTAATTATTAGTTTACAAATCCATTTTATATGGATTTGTAAATATTTGTTATAAAAAAATAATAAAGGTAAAAGAGAGCGATGAAAATGAAAAGTAGTATAAAAAATATATTATTAATTGAATTTGTTATGTTTATTTTATTATTTATAAATTTTTTTATAACAAATGTTTTTAATAATTATATATACTCTATATTTTTAGGATTAATATTATTATTATTAATATCAATATATGGAATAGAATTAAAACCATCTGTAAAACAAAAGAGGGTATTACAAAGTATATTAATAACAGTAATGATATATTTTTTAATAACTTATCTATCTGGTTTATTTGTAGGATTTAATAAAACTATATATTCATTTAATTTAACTAATTTTATAAATAATATAATTCCGACAATATTAATAATAGTATTAAGTGAATTAATAAGATATGAAATGATACGAAAATCAAATTATAATATATGGGTAATAATAACAAGTTGTATATTATTTATAGTGTTTGAATTATCAATAAATTTTAAGTTATATGATTTTAGTATACCTGATGAGGCATACCAGTATATAGGTATAGTATTATTTGCTAGTATATCTAAAAATATATTTATGACAATACAAATGGTATATACTGATTATATAAATAACATAATATATAGAATAATAATGGAAAATTATATATATATAATACCTATAGTTCCAGCATTAGGACCATATGTAAATTCAGTATTATTAATTGCATTACCAATAATATTATGTTTTGTTACATATGGATCTATAAAATTAATGAAGAATGAAAGACCAAGAAATAGAAAAAAATCAAATATATTATATATAATAATATTTATTATAATGTTAATAATATTAATGTTAAATTCAGGATTCTTTAAATATCAAACCTTGACAGTAGGATCAAATTCAATGAAGAATTTTATGTCTAAGGGAGACGTAATAATAATAAGAAAAGCAACAGAAGAAGAAAAATTAAAAATAAAAAAAGGACAAATTTTAATATTTAAATACGACAAAAAGATAATATCTCATAGAGTATATGAAGTAATAAAAAGAAAAGATACAGTATATTTTAGAACAAAAGGAGATAACAATGATCAGGTTGATTCAGCAATAATAAAAACTAGCGATGTAATTGGGACATTAAGTTATAGGATAAAATATATAGGATTACCTAGCATTTGGTTACAGGAATTATTTAAATAGGAGGATAAGATGGGAAAAGAAAATAGAAAAAAACTAATAGAAACAATATTAATGGCAATAATATTTATAGTAATATCAATAGTATGTTATAAACAATCAGTAAGTATGAAAATAACAGAAAAAATAGGATATGAAGAAGCAGGGAATGTAGGATATAAAGTATATTTAACAGATAAAACATATTATAATAGAGAATATCTAGAAGAAGGAATGCAATACATAACAAGTATAGTAGATTATGTAGATGTAGACTTTAATTATTTAGTAAGATATGATGATAAGATAAAATATAATATAAATACAAATACAGTAGCAGATATAAAAATAGTAGATAAAGAAGATAATGATAAAATAATATATGAAACAACAGAGGTATTAAAGCCAAATAAGACAATAGAAAAAGAAGATAATTATTTAAATGTATCAGAGAATATAAAGGTAGATTATAAAAAATATAATAAATTAGCAAATGATTTTAAAACAAATTATGGAATATCAGCAGATTGCAAGTTGATAGTAAAATTACAAGTAGAATATACAGGAAGTTATAAATCAATAGAAAATATAAATAATAATAAGATATTAAGTTTAGAGATACCATTATCACAACAAATGATAACAATAAATAAAACAGAGAATATAGTAAATACATCAACATTTACAAATCAAACAAATAACACAATAATAAATAAAATATTATTAGTAATATCAATATTCTTTATAGTAATAACAATAATAACAATAATAAGAATAATAAAAATAAAAAATCAATTACAAAAAGAAGAAACAATATATGAAAAAACATTGAGAAAATACTTAAGACAATATGATGCGTATATAACAGAGACAACAGAAGAAAATGTAGATATAAAAAATAAAACAATAATAAAAGTAAGTACATTTAAAGAATTAATAGATGTAAGAAATAATATAGAAAAGGCAATAATATATAATAAAGTAAATGAAAAAAAATCAAGATTTATGATAATAGAAGAAGAAACAGTATATGTATACGAAATGAAAGAAGAAGATTATAGAAAATAAAAAATCAGAGATGATTTTTTATGCTGTAAATTAAAAAAATAGTAGAGGAGTAATAAATATGAGAAAAAATAAAATGAAAATGACATATTTTATATTATTTTTAATCATAAGTTTCTTTTCTACTACAATAGCGTATGCAGGATTATCAACAGAGTTGGCAATAACAGGTGAAGCAAAATTTGTAGCGAAAGCAGATATAAGAGTAACAAATGTAGAATATGTAAGTGCAACAAATGGAGCAAGTTTACAATATGAACCAACATATGATATAGATTCAACAACAATGGGATATATATTACCAAATAATAATTCAACAATAACATATAAAATAACAGTAACAAATTATGGAGATGTAGATCAAACAATATATGATATAATAACAGAATTAACAAATAATCCAAATGTAAGTGTAAGTATAACAGGATATAATATAAAAGATATAATAGAATTTAATAGTAGTATAGAATTATATGTAACATTTAGTACAAACAAAGGTAGTAATGAAGTAATAAATGAGAAATTACATTATGATTTTAGAAAAGTATACAAAGTAGAATATGATGCAAATGGAGGAAGTAATCCACCAAAAAGACAAATAAAATATGAAAGAGAAGATTTAAAATTAACAGAAGAAGTACCAACGAAAAAAGGTTATGAAGTGATAGGATGGACAGATGAAAGTAAAGGAACAACAGTAAAATATAAAGTAGGAGGTACATATACAATAGATAAAGACATATTGTTATATGCACTATGGCAAGCAAGTGAGTATACAATAACACTAAATGGAAATGGAGCAACAACACAAGGAACAGCAAGTGTAAAAGCAACATATAATTCAAATACATTAAATCCAAGTACAATAAAATTACCAGTAAGAAAACATACAGTAAGTGATTTTGGATTATCATCAACAAGACATTCAGATGGAGCACAAGTATCAAGTACAGATACATTAACAAGTACATATACATTTAATGGATGGTATACAGCACAAAGTAATGGAAATAAAGTATTAAGTAATGCAACAACACCTGTATTACAAGCAAATGTAAGTGGATATACAGATGCAAATAGTAATTGGATAAAAACAGATAATGCAACATTATATGCACAATGGACAGGTCAAGAATTAACATTACCAACAATAACAAAGACAGGATATACATGCGGATGGACAACAACTACGAGTGGAACAGCAATAACATATAAATCAGGATCAAAATTAACACCAACAGCAAATACACCTTTATATGGAGTATGTACACCAAATACATATACAATAACACTAAATGGAAATGGAGCAACAACACAAGGAACAGCAAGCGTAAAAGCAACATATAATTCAAGTACATTAAATCCAAGTACAATAAAATTACCAGTAAGAAAATATACAGTAAGTGATTTTGGATTATCAACAACAAGACATTCAGATGGAGCACAAGTATCAAGTACAGATACATTAACAAGTACATATACATTTAATGGATGGTATACAGCACAAAGTAATGGAAATAAAGTATTAAGTAATGCAACAACACCTGTATTACAAGCAAATGTAAGTGGATATACAGATGCAAATAGTAATTGGATAAAAACAGATAATGCAACATTATATGCACAATGGACAGGTCAAGAATTAACATTACCAACAATAACAAAGACAGGATATACATGCGGATGGACAACAACTACGAGTGGAACAGCAATAACATATAAATCAGGATCAAAATTAACACCAACAGCAAATACACCTTTATATGGAGTATGTACACCAAATACATATGCAATAGAATATACGTTAAATGGAGGAAGTAATCCAAGTACAAAACCAACAAGTGGGACATATGATAGTGATGTACAAATAACAAATCCAACAAAAACATTTAAAGTAACAATAAATGCAAATAGCCAAGGAGCAACAATAAAAGATTCAAAAGGAACAGCAGTAACAAGTGCAAGTAGTGCACAAACATTTGCAGGATGGACAAGTACGACAGTAGGATCACATGCATTAACAGGAACAAGTGCAAATCCAGCAACAGCATGGGATGGATCAACAAAGACAAAGAATACATACTTTAAGAACTTAAGAGAATCTGGAACAGTAACGATGATAGCGAACTGGACAGCAGTAAATGTAAAATTGCCAACAATAACAAAGACAGGATATACATGTGGATATGCAACAACAGCAACAGGAAAGTCATCATATGCAAGTGGAGCAAGTTATACACCAAGTACAACATCAGCAAGTGCAACACTATATGCGGTATGTACACCAAATACATATACAATAGAATATACGTTAAATGGAGGAAGTAATCCAAGTACAAAACCAACAAGTGGAACATATGATAGTGATGTACAAATAACAAATCCAGCAAAAACATTTAAAGTAACAATAAATGCAAATAGTCAAGGAGCAACATTATCAGCAACAAGTGCAAGTAGTGCACAAACATTTGCAGGATGGACAAGTACGACAGTAGGATCACATGCATTAACAGGAACAAGTGCAAATCCAGCAACAGCATGGGATGGATCAACAAAGACAAAGAATACATACTTTAAGAACTTAAGAGAATCTGGAACAGTAACGATGATAGCGAACTGGACAGCAGTAAATGTAAAATTGCCAACAATAACAAAGACAGGATATACATGTGGATATGCAACAACAGCAACAGGAAAGTCATCATATGCAAGTGGAGCAAGTTATACACCAAGTACAACATCAGCAAGTGCAACACTATATGCGGTATGTACACCAAATACATATACAATAGAATATACGTTAAATGGAGGAAGTAATCCAAGTACAAAACCAACAAGTGGAACATATGATAGTGATGTACAAATAACAAATCCAACAAAAACATTTAAAGTAACAATAAATGCAAATAGCCAAGGAGCAACAATAAAAGATTCAAAAGGAACAGCAGTAACAAGTGCAAGTAGTGCCCAAACATTTGCAGGATGGACAAGTACAACAGTAGGAACAAATGCATTAACAGGAACAAGTGCAAATCCAGCAACAGCATGGGATGGAGCAACAAAGACAAAGAATACATTCTTTAAGAACTTAAGAGAATCTGGAACAGTAACAATGGTAGCAAACTGGACAGCAGTAAATGTAACGTTACCAACAATAACAAAGACAGGATATACATGTGGATATGCGACATCAGCAACAGGAAAGTCATCATATTCAAGTGGAGGAAGTTATACACCAAGTACGACAGCAGCAAGTGCAACACTATATGCAGTATGTACACCAAATACATATACAATCGGATATACATTAAATGGAGGAAGTGATCCAAGTACAAAACCAACAAGTGGGACATATGATAGTGATGTACAAATAACAAATCCAGCAAAAACATTTAAAGTAACAATAAACGAAAATAGTCAGGGAGCAACGTTATCAGCAACAAGTGCAAGTAGTGCCCAAACATTTGCAGGATGGACAAGTACAACAGTAGGAACAAATGCATTAACAGGAACAAGTGCAAATCCAGCAACAGCATGGAACGGATCAACAAAGACAAAGAATACATACTTTAAGAACTTAAGAGAATCTGGAACGGTAACAATGGTAGCGAACTGGACAGCAGTAAATGTAAAATTACCAACAATAACAAAGACAGGATATACATGTGGATATGCAACAACATCAACAGGAAATGTTGCATATTCAAGTGGGGGAAGTTATACACCAAGTACGACAGCAGCAAGTGCAACATTATATGCAAAATGTACGGTAAATAAAGTATATATAAGACTTAGTACAAATGGAGGAACAATACAAGCAACAACAAAACCATCATCTGGAAATACAACATATACATGGACGCAAAATAATAACTCAAATAATGGATTAATATCACAATCAATAAATGGAGGAGCATCATCAGTATATCAAACAGCCACAAATTATGGAGCTAGTCAAGGAAATGATGGTATAGCAAATTATGATAATGGAAATTTTATAAAGATAACAAAGACAGGATATACAGGAGCATCTAAAAATGAATGGATATGCTTAGATGGATGTACAGAAAAAAATAAAACATTTGATCAAGATACAGTATATAAAGCAAGTGACTTTTGTGATGCGTCAAATGGAAATTGTACAGTAGTTTTAGGAGTAAACTGGAAACCAAATACATATACAATAGGATATACATTAAATGGAGGAAGTAATCCAAGTACAAAACCAACAAGTGGAACATATGATAGTGATGTACAAATAACAAATCCAACAAAAACATTTAAAGTAACAATAAATGCAAATAGCCAAGGAGCAACAATAAAAGATTCAAAAGGAACAGCAGTAACAAGTGCAAGTAGTGCCCAAACATTTGCAGGATGGACAAGTACGACAGTAGGATCACATGCATTAACAGGAACAAGTGCAAATCCAGCAACAGCATGGGATGGATCAACAAAGACAAAGAATACATACTTTAAGAACTTAAGAGAATCTGGAACAGTAACGATGATAGCGAACTGGACAGCAGTAAATGTAAAATTGCCAACAATAACAAAGACAGGATATACATGTGGATATGCAACAACAGCAACAGGAAAGTCATCATATGCAAGTGGAGCAAGTTATACACCAAGTACAACATCAGCAAGTGCAACACTATATGCGGTATGTACACCAAACACATATACAATAGAATATACATTAAATGGAGGAAGTAATCCAAGTACAAAACCAACAAGTGGAACATATGATAGTGATGTACAAATAACAAATCCAGCAAAAACATTTAAAGTAACAATAAATGCAAATAGTCAAGGAGCAACATTATCAGCAACAAGTGCAAGTAGTGCACAAACATTTGCAGGATGGACAAGTACGACAGTAGGATCACATGCATTAACAGGAACAAGTGCAAATCCAGCAACAGCATGGGATGGATCAACAAAGACAAAGAATACATACTTTAAGAACTTAAGAGAATCTGGAACAGTAACGATGATAGCGAACTGGACAGCAGTAAATGTAAAATTACCAACAATAACAAAGACAGGGTATACATGTGGATATGCAACAACAGCAACAGGAAAGTCATCATATGCAAGTGGAGGAAGTTATACACCAAGTACAACATCAGCAAGTGCAACATTATATGCAGTATGTACACCAAATACATATACAATAACATTAAATGGAAATGGAGCAACAACACAAGGAACAGCAAGTGTAAAAGCAACATATAATTCAAGCACATTAAATCCAAGTACAATAAATTTACCAGTAAGAAAATATACAGTAAGTGATTTTGGATTATCATCAACAAGACATTCAGATGGAGCAAAAGTATCAAGTACAAATACATTAACAAGTACATATACATTTAATGGATGGTATACAGCAACTAGTAACGGAAATAAAGTATTAAGTAATGCAACAACACCAGTATTACAAGCAAGTGTAAGTGGATATACAGATGCAAATAGTAAATGGACAAAAACATCTAATGTAACACTATATGCACAATGGACAGGTCAAGCAGTGACATTACCAACAATAACAAAGGCAGGATATACATGTGGATGGACAACATCAACGAGTGGAACAGCAATAACATATAATTCAGGATCAAAATTAACACCAACAAAAAATACACCTTTATATGGAGTATGCGTTGATAATATAGCACCTTCATGTACAAACATAAATGTTACAGCATCAGTTTCTAAAAGTAGCACTGGAGCATTAACTCCTCAATTAAAGGTAACTGCAACATGTACTGATGCAGGAACTGGTGTTAAAGATATTCAATTTAGTATTGATGGATCATCATATGAATTATGGGATTCTTTCACAGATAATAAATCAGTTAGTTATTCAAAAAGTTTTTCTTCTGTTAATTTAAGTACTTTAAAATTAAAAGCAACAGATAATTCTAACAATTCAAAAGAATTTACTTTATCAGATACTATAAAAGAAGATGCTTATACACAACTATATAATAGCTTAAAGTCATATTATGATGATATAAAAAGTAAAGAATTCTTATTGGCACATCCAGTTGGAAGTATATATGTTACAACAAGTGAAAGTGAAAATACTGCAGCAAAAATGGCATCTGTTCATGGCGGAGAATGGTCAGTATATGCTGCTGGAAATACTTTGGTTGGATATAATTCAAGTGATACTGATTTTAGTACTGTTGGAAGTGGATCTGGTACAACCGCAATAACTTTGGCAGTAGCAAATTTACCAAGTCATACACATACAATAAGTCATACACATACAACACCGCAAACAACAATATCATCAAGTGGGGCACATACACATTCAACAACAGCAAAGACAATAACAAGTGGATTTACTTTAACAGCTCAACAAGCAGGTAATCATTTGCATAATCCTGGTATTAGCGTAATTGTTATACAATCTAATACTGTTACAATGCCAGCTGATCAAGGATTTATTATGCAAAATTCTTCAACAGGTACTCTTTGGCAAGGTGTTACTAAATCTAATAGTGGTATAAGTAATGTTCAAGAGAATGGTACTTCTACTAATCATACACATTCAGTAACAGGATCAATAACAATACCTGCAGTAAGTGTAGCATCAAGTGGAGCGCATACACATACAGTGCCAGCAATGACAACAAATTCACAAAGTACAGCAACTTCTGGTGCAACAGGATCAGGTACAGCAGTTTCAAATTTGCAACCATATATAACAAGTTATATATATATAAGAACAAAATAAATAGAAAGGAGATAATAAAATGAATAAATTTATTAAGATATTTATTATAATATTGATGTTTTTGCCAATTAAAGTTTTTGCTGCAAGTCAAATAGATACTAATATAGATAATTTATTAAATAATATTATCTCTTTGAAAAGTTCTATATTTTTGGATGAACATCCAGTTGGAAGTATATACATAACAACAAGTGAGAGTGAAAATACTATAGCTAAGATGGCATCTGTTCATGGTGGAACGTGGGAAGTATATGCTCCAGGTAAAGTTATAGTTGGATATAACAGTAGTGTAACAGAATTTAATACTATTAATAAAACAGGTGGATCAAAAACAACAACCCTTGCAACAGCAAATTTACCAAGCCATACACATACGATAAGTCATACACATACAACACCTGCGACAACCATATCATCAAGTGGAGCACATACACATTCAACAACAGCAAAAACAATAACAACTGGAATTTCATTGACTGCGCAATCAGCAGGAGCACATACACATTCCTTTCAAAAAGGAGGTACAGCATTAGTAATTAATTCAAGTTCGAATCCTGGAGGAACATCTGGATTTAAAGCAGGAACAAATTCAGGATGGTATCATGAACTTCCTAAAGTTATCGGTTCTATAGATCCAGCAGGAGCGCATACACATTCAGTAACAGGATCTATAACAATACCTGCATTAAGCATAGCATCAAGTGGGGCACATACACATACAGCAGCGGCCATGACAACAAATTCACAAAGTACAACAACATCAGGTGCAACAGGATCAGGTACAGCATTTTCAAATTTACAACCATATATAACAGTATATATGTATAAAAGGGTAAAGTAGGTGAATAATATGAAAAAGTTTCTAATATTAATTATACTTTTATTGCCTATTGATGTATTTGCAGCCACTTCAACCGAAAATAAGATAAGTGACATAATAGATAATTTAAATGGAATTGAACAACAAATCTTTTTAGAAAATTATCCTGTAGGTAGTATATATATGACTACAAATTCTAGTGAAAACACAGCAGCAAAAATGGCATCTGTTCATGGCGGAACATGGGAAGTATATGGTCAAGGAAAAACATTGGTAGGATATGATAGTAATGATGCAGATTTTAATACTATTAATAAAACAGGAGGAGCAAAAACAACAACTTTAGCAGTAGCAAATTTACCAAGTCATACACATACAATAAGTCATACTCATACAACACCTGCAACAACCATATCATCAAGTGGGGCTCATACACATTCAACAACAGCGAAGACAATAACAAGTGGATTTACCTTAACAGCTCAAGAAGCAGGTAACCATGATCATAGATTTGATCAATATTCTAATGCATATGCAGGTGTTACTCAATTTATTCAATTGGGTATTGGTACTGTAAATACAGGATATGGGTTTATGCACGGAGTTGGTCAAGGAATATACTATGGACATAATAAAGATTTATCTCCTATAGATTGGGCAGGAGCACATACACATACAGTAAGTGGATCAATAGCAATACCTGCATTAAGTGTAGCATCAAGTGGAGCGCATACACATACAGTGCCTGCTATGACAACTAATTCACAAAGTACAACAACATCAGGTGCAACAGGCTCAGGTACAGCATTTACAAATATGCAACCATATATAACTGTATATATGTATAAAAGAACAAAATAAACTGATTTATATCAGTTTTTTTGTGTAAAATAAATGTTTAATATGTTTTTTTAATAGTGTAAACATGGTATACTAATAATAGGTGAGTATTTATGAGTTTATTAAATTATATTTTTATTGTTATTTTATCATTATTTACGACAATTATATTTGTAAGTAGTATTTTATATTCTGATAGAAAATCAAGAGAACCAGTTTATATGATACTAATTTGTTTAGTATCAGGTATTTTTACAATTGGATTATCTATTTTACTTGGAGAAGTTATATTACCTAATTTACAAATAGTAAGTTCTGGATTATTTAGTTATAATACAAATAGTGTTATAAGAATACTAATACTTGCTTTAGTTGAAGAATATTCTAAATTGTTAGTACTTTATTTATTTATATCTAGAAACAGTAATTTTGATGATATATATGATGGATTTGTATATTCTTCTTTAATTGCATTATCATTTTCTGCTTTAGAAACTTTAATGTACGTTTTTAATGAAGGTAGTTTTTCTTCTATGGCTCAACTTGCTATATTAAGAAGTGTAACAACTATACCACTTCATTTAATATGTGGAATTACTATGGGATATTATATGGGACTAGAAAAATTTTCATGGGGGACAAAAAGAAGAATGTTTAATTTAGCAAAGTGTTTATTAATTCCTACTATCATACATTTTTGTTATAATTATTTATTAACAAATATAATGACATATTTATATAACGACGGAATGGTAATTATATTTTTACTTACTTTCTTTATTCCATTTTGTATACTTGCAATATTTTATATAAAAAAGGCTATATTTTTAAATAATAAATTTATAAATAATGAAAAATATAAGAATTTAATGACATTAGATGAATATATTGAAATAACGAAATACGATAGGGTGTGATAATATGAATATATTTAAACCTGATATGTATGTAAACGATATATATAATATTAATTATAAGAGATTATTTAGCATGAATAAAAAATATTTATTTTTTGATTTAGATAATACAATTATTAGTTATATTGATAGCGATGTAAATGATAATATTATGAATCTTTTTAATGATTTAAAAAAAATGGGATTTGAATGTTTTATATTTTCAAATTCAAATAATAAAAGACTATATAAAATAAAAGAAAAATTGAATGTAGAAGTTTTTTGTAATTCTATGAAACCACTTAAGAAGAATTATATGAAAGTATTAAAAAAATATGATAAAGACAAATGTGTATTTATAGGTGACCAATTGATGACTGATGTGTTAGGCGCTAAAAGAAATAGTTTATATGTTATATTAGTGGATAGGATAAATGATAAAGAACCAATATATACTAAGTTTTGGAGATTTTTTGAAAATTTCGTTTTAAAAAAATATGAAAAAGATAATGTATTTAAAAAAGGAAAATATTATGAATAGAAAATGTTTGGGATGTGGAGTCTTATTACAATGTGAAGATAAAGATAAGATAGGATATGTAAATAGTGAAATAATTAATAATGCTGATTATTGTGAAAGATGTTTTAGATTAATAAATTATGGTGAATATAAAAATGTTGAAACAGATGGTAATGAATATATTGAAATATACAAAAATATAAATAAAACTAATGATTTAGTATTATTTTTAGTTGATATATTAAATTTTGATAGTTCAATAGAAATGATTAATAAATATATTGATAATAAAATTATACTTGTTATAACTAAATTTGATATTATTCCTAAATCAGTAAAAGAAGAAAAAATAAAAAAATATATAAAGTCATATAATTTTAAGAGTAATATAATAGATATAGTTATTGTAAGTAGTAAAACAAATTACAATATGGATTTGTTATATAATAAAATAAATGAATATAAAACTAGTAATAAAGTATATATTACAGGAAATACAAATGTAGGTAAAAGTACACTTATAAATAAGTTTATTAAAAATTATTCTAATAATGATATCAAGGTAACTACAAGTATACTTCCATCAACAACTATTAATTTAAATGAGATAAAAATAAATGATGAATTATTTTTAATAGATACACCTGGATTTTTACAAAAAGATAATATATTTAATTTTGTTAGTTTTGAAAAATTAAAAAAAATAATGCCTAATAGAGAAATACGACCAAAAACTTATCAAATAAGTGAAGGGAGTAGTTTAATTGTTGATGATTTACTTCGTATAGAATATGTAAAAGGTGATAAAAATAGTTTTACTTTTTATATATCTAATGATATAATTATAGATAGAATAAACACTATGACAAATTTGAGAGGTAAAGATTTACAACTGCAAGAAATAGATGTATCTTCGTATGAAGATGTTGTAGTGAATGGTTTATGCTTTATAAAGATAACTAAAAATGCAAAAATAAGGATATATTGTAATAAGGGTATTAAAGTTTATAAGCGTAAGTCATTAATATAAGAAAGAGGGAAAAGAATGAAAAAAGGGTTATTAAAATTTATTATATTATTTACTTTTATATTTGCTGTTTTTCCAAATAAAGTAAATGCATTAACTTTTAAAGTTGAAAAATCAGCAGATACTGTAAAACCAAATTCAGAGTTAACAGTATATATAAAAGCAACAGATGTAGATGCGAGCAATTCAATAAAGGGATATAATATTAGTTTGGCATATGATTCATCAAAACTTCAATATAAATCATCAAGTAGTAATATTGCTAAAATAAATCCATTAAATCCAATTGTTATTGAAAATGATAAAGGAACTATAAGTAATGATACTACAATTGCAACTATTGTTTTTGGTGTTAAAAGTGATGCAAAAGCAGGAGATGCTAATTTAACTATAAGCAGTTCTGATTGTATTACTTTAAATGATACAAAAATAAGTGCAACTAATACAAGTTCTATGGTAAAGGTAACATCATTTTCAAATGATGCATCACTTAGTTCATTAAAAATACCAAATGCTACATTAAGTCCAAAATTTGATAAAAATGTATTAGAATATAGTACGGAAATAAAAGATATTACTGAACTTACTGTTAATGCAGTACCTACTGATTCAAATGCTAAAATAATGATATCTGATAATTATAAAAATTTAGTTAAAGGTGAAAATCAAATAAAAATTGTTGTAACAGCTGAAGATGGAGCAACTACTAAAACTTATATTGTAAAAGTAGTACTTAGTTTAACACCAACAGAAGAAGAAGTATTAAAAGCAAATGCAAATTTAAAAAATTTAGAAGTGGAAAAGTTTGAACTTGATTTTACTAAAGAATTGAAAAAATATACATTAACAGTTCCTTACGAAACAAAGAAAATAAGTTTAATTGCAGAAGCAGAAAATCCAAATGCTACAATAGAAATGGAAGGTACTACAAATTTAAAAGTTGGTAGAAATACTATAAAAGTAGTAGTTACTTCTGAAGATTTACAAAATAAGGAAACTTATGTAGTAGTTGTAACAAGACAGGAAGAGGAAAAAGAAGTTATTCAAACATGTCCTGATGAAACTTCAACTAGAGAATGGATATTATTTTCTATATGTATGTTTGTAACATTTACGCTTGGAATCGTTTTAGGATATTATATGTGTAAAAAAGAAGTCTTAAATAAGATATTTAAAAAGAAGAAAAAATCTAAAGAAGAAGAAAAATTATCTGATACAATAAAATTAGAACCTGTAAATGAAAATAAAGATATTAAAAAGGATAAAAAAGAGAATCAATAATAATTATTGATTCCTATTTTTTTATTAACATTATCAATAAATATATCACTTTTAATTGGATAATATGTTAAATATATAAATATTAATAATATAATTAATAATATTACATACATATTTTTATTTAAAAATTTATATTCTTTATTATTTATTAAAATTTTATAGGATATTAATTCTGTAATAATAATACTAATGAAATAAGTTGATATTGTTATGAATGAATTATGACCAATTAATTTATATATAGGTATATATATAATTAAATAAAAGCATATATTAAAAACAACATTAAATACTATTGATGATTTAAAGTTTTTAGTTTGTAATTTAAATTTTTTTATTAATATGTATTCAATGATAGAAGAAAGAATATAACTAACATATATCATTTTCATATGTTCCCATATAGACTCATTTACTGGGAATAGAAAAGATGTAAAAATATTACTGAATTTATCATAAATACTATGAGTTAATAAAGAAAACATTATTACTAAAATTATACTAATAAGTTTTAATTTTTTTAAATTCATATATATTCCTTTCTATTAATAATATGTAAAAATTGTGAAAAAAATAAAAAAATTTTAATAAAAAAGGGGATTTTTTGTAAAAAAGAGAGAATATATATATTGGAAGTGGTTTTTAATGACTAATAATATTTCTTATGAAGAAATAATAAATATTCAAAGAAAAACTAATATAGTAGATATAATAAAAGATTATGTGCCACTTGCTCAAAAAGGAAAAAACTATTTTGGTATTTGTCCATTTCATGATGATCATAATCCGAGTATGAGTGTATCTGAAGAAAAACAAATGTATAAATGTTTTGTTTGTGGTAATTCAGGGAATGTATATAATTTTATTATGGAGTATGAAAAAGTTTCTTTTATTGAAGCAGTTAAGATAGTCGCTGAAAAAATAGGAATAATAATAGATGTTAATAATATAAATAAAGAAGTAGATAATAAATATTCTAATTTATATGATATATACGATATATCATATAAGTTTTATCAAAATAATTTAAATACAGCATATGGCAAAGAAGCAAAAAAGTATTTACTAGATAGAAATATAGATGAAAATATTATAAGACAATTTAATATTGGATTATCGTTATCTAATTCTGAATTATATAGTGTATTAAAAAAGAAGGGCTTTAGTGATAATGATATATTATCTTCATGTGTTGCTTTAGAAAAAAATGGAAAAATATATGATTTGTATAAAAATAGAATAATGTTTCCTTTATATGATTTACAAGGAAAAGTAGTAGGTTTTTCTGGTAGAATATATACTAAAAGTGATGAAAGTAAATATATTAATACCAAAGAGACAAAAATATTTAAAAAAGGCGAATTATTGTATAATTATCATGTTGCAAAAAAAATAGCTAGAAGCGAAAAAAATATAATAGTTGTAGAGGGCTTTATGGATGTAATAAGGCTTAGTACTATAGGTATAAATAATGTAGTAGCAACTATGGGAACTGCAGTAACTAAACATCAAGCTGAATTAATTAAAAAATTAGCATTAAATATTATATTAATGTTTGATGGTGATAAAGCAGGAGAAAAAGCAACTGAATCTTATATACAGCAATTTGGTCAAGATGATTCTAATATAAAAGTAGTAAGATTGGAAGATAATTTGGATCCTGATGAATATATATTAAAAAATGGAAAAGATAAGATGATCGAACATTTATCGCATCCTATTAGCATATATGATTTTAAATTATCAGTTTATCAAAAAGATATAGATTTTTCAAATAGTAAAGATGTTTCTAATTATATAAATATTATGGTTAATGAAATTAATAAAATTGATGATGATATAGTTAGAAATTTAGAAATTAAAAAATTGTCTAAATTAACTTCAGTAGATGAAAATATTATAATTTCTAAAATAAAACCCAATAATAATAAAAGGATACAAATAAATAATATAAAACCAAAAAATATAAAAACAACAAAGTATGAAAAAGCATCAAGATATATATTACATCATATGATTAATGATAATAATGCAATTCTTTATTATTATAATAATTTATCATACTTGCCATTTGATAATGAAAGGAAACTTGCAAATGAAATTGTAAAGTTTTATAAAAAATACGATAGTTTTAATTTAAATGATTTTATTATTTATTTAAACGATAATAAAGAATTAGTTAATTTAGTTATTGATATTGATAGTATGAATTTATCAAATGAAGAATCAAACGATGATTTAGATGATTATTTTAGTGTTATAAAACAATATCTATATGATAATCAAATTAAAAAATTAACTAATGAATTGAAACTTGAAACTAATGATATAAAAAGAAAAGAAATAGCTCAAAAAATAGTAGATTTAAAAAAGAAGGAGAAAATATAGTATGAATGAAATAAAAACTTTTGAAGAAAGAAAACAAATATTGTTAAAGAAAGGAAAAGAAAACGGATTTTTAACATTTGAAGAATTAGCAGAAAATTTAAAGGGATTAGAAATGGATGCTGAATCTCTTGATAATTTATATAATTTTTTAAATGATAATAATATTGAAGTAGTTGCGGATACTGAAATAGAAGATGGAGATGATTCAGGTTCAATTACTGATTTAATTAATGATGATTTATCATTACCTAAAAATTTAAGTATAAATGATCCAGTTAGAATGTATTTAAAGGAGATAGGTAGAATTAGTCTATTATCATTAGAAGAGGAATTGGAATTATCTAAAAGAATTGATGAAGGTGATGAAGAGGCAAAAGCAATACTTGCAGAATCAAATTTACGTTTGGTAGTTTCAATTGCTAAAAGATATGTAGGTAGAAATTTATCTTTTTTGGATTTAATACAAGAAGGTAACATTGGTTTAATGAAAGCAGTAGATAAATTTGATTCTTCAAAGGGGTATAAATTTTCTACATATGCAACTTGGTGGATTAGACAAGCAATAACAAGAGCTATTGCAGATCAAGCAAAAACGATAAGAGTTCCAGTTCATATGGTTGAAACAATCAATAAATTAAAGAGAGTACAAAGACAAATGACTCTTGAGTTAGATAGAGAACCAACTGAAGAAGAATTAAGTAAAGAATTAGGTATGCCAGAAGAAAAAATAAGAGAAATAATAAAAATATCTCTAGATCCATTATCACTTGAGACACCAATTGGTGAAGAAGAAGATAGCCATTTAGGAGATTTTGTTAAAGATGAAAGTAGTTTAAGTCCAGAAGAATATGCGATTAATGAAGTGTTAAAAGATGAAATATCAGAATTATTATTAACATTAACTGAAAGAGAAGAGCAAGTTATAAAACTTAGATTTGGATTAATTGATGGTACTTGTAGAACATTAGAAGAAGTAGGATCAATATTTGGAGTTACAAGAGAAAGAATAAGACAAATAGAGGCTAAAGCACTTAGAAAACTTCGTCATCCATCAAGAAGTAAAAAGTTAAAGGATTATTTGGTTGATTAATATGAAAATTTCAAAAAGATTAAAAGAAATATCAAACTTTATTGATGAAAACGATAAAATAATAGATATAGGTTGTGATCATGCTCTTCTTGATATTTATTTAAAAGAAAAATATCAAAATATTAGCATAATAGCCTCTGATATTCATGAAGGTGCTTTAAAAATGGCAAGAAAAAATCTTGAAAAACATGAAATGGAAGATAAAATAGATTTAAGGTTAGGAGATGGACTTACAGTTGCAAATCCTAATGAATACAATTGTATTATAATATCTGGTATGGGATATTATAATATAGTGAAAATTTTATCTGATCAATCAAAATTAGAAAATGCAAATAAAATAATAATTCAATCTAATACTGATGTAGTAAAATTAAGAAAATATATAATAAAATTAGGTTATAAAATAACAAGAGAAAAATTAGTAGAAGATAATGATATTATTTATACTATTATACAGTTTCAAAAAGGTATTGAAAAATACGATTATAGACAGATATATTTTGGACCAAGACTTTTGGAAAATAAGGATGAAATATTTAATGATTATTATTATAAAAAATTATTAAAATATGAAAATTTGTTATTACAACTTCCAAAAAGTAATGTTATAAGTAGATTACATCATAAAAGACTTATTAAAATAATTAAGGAACAGGTAAAATAAAAAAGGACATTTTAATGTCCTTTTTAAATGAAAAAACTAGGTCCCTCATTATAATCGTCATTATTTATATAGTTATTATTAGAAACTTGGGTATTTGTGTTAGTATTGTTATTACTATTGTTTGATTTAGTAAATGCACTTGCAACTTTAAGCATTGTTTTTGCATTATTAATTATAGGTTTTACTTGATATACGATAGGTATTGCTTGATTGACAATATTTAGAGTTTTTTGAGTATTTGTTAAAAGTGTTGCCCAGTTTATCGGATTTCTTGCAATTGGTGCTAAACTTCTAAGTGGCATATATAATTGACTTGGATTAAACATATGTGTATACCTCCTGTATTTATTATATGAACTTTTAAAAAAAAGTTTAAAATTTGAATTTACTATGTTATAATAATTGTATAATATAATAATGGGTTGGGTGTAAATATGCTTAAGAAAATAATGAAAACAATATATAATGTATTTTTATTTATAATATTATTACCATTTAATATGTTTAAGTATTTAAATTTATCTTTTTATTACATATTAAAACTAATGGTAAGAGAATCACCAGAAAAGAAAAAGAAAAGAGAAGAAGAAGAAAAATTAAGGGAAATTGAAAAGGAAAAAGAAAGAAAACAGGCAGAAGAATATATAAAAAATGCTAAGGAAAATGAATTAAAGTTTTCCAAAGATACTACTACTTTGGAAAAACAAAAAAATCATAAGTTAAGTAAAAGAGAACAAAGAGAAGAACATAGAGCAGCAAAAGAAAAAATTAGAAGAGAAAAATTAAGACAAAAAGAAGAAGAAAGAAAAGAAAAAAGAAGTATATTTGAAGAATTTAAAGAAAAGAATATATTTGCAAGAAACAAACAAAAGAAGTTAGATAGAAAAAGACAAATACTAACACTAGATGTAAATGCAGATGATGCTAAAAGAAGTAGTGAAAAATTAATATTTAAATATGTTGGTAAAAATCCTAAAGGAAAAATAGAAAAAGGAAAATTTCAAGGATATTCTAAATTAGATGTACATTCATATTTATTATCTGAAGGTTATGAAGTTTATGAAATAACTGCAGTTGCTAAAGCAAGTATACTTAATACAGATTTAGGTCTTAATAAACCTATGAAAAAATCTTTATTAGTCTTTTATTTGACACAATTATCTACTTATTTGAAAGCAGGTATACCTATTGTAGATGCTATAAAGATTCTTTCTAATCAATCTAAAAAACAATCTGAAAAAACAATTTGGAAATCAGTTGTTTATGAATTAACAATGGGTTCAACTTTATCAGATGCAATGTATAGATGTGGTAATAATGTATTTCCTAAGTTACTAATAAACATGGTTAAAACAGCAGAAATGACAGGTAATCTTCCTGAAGTATTAGATGAACAAGCAGAATATTATAAGTCAACAGAAAAGTCTAGAAAAGAAATGGTAAATGCAATGATGTATCCTATATTTGTATTAATATTTGCTATTATTATAGTTACTTATATAATGGTATATGTTATACCACAATTTGTTAATATATATGATTCTATTGGTTCAGAACTTCCATGGATAACAAAAGCGTTAATAAATATTAGTAATTTTATAAGAAATAATTATTTAATTATAATTATTGTAATTTTAGCTATTGTAAGTATATTTATAATATTGTTTAAACGAAGTGTAATTTTTAAATCTAATGTACAATATTTATTAATGCACATTCCAGTTATTGGAGATATTATAATATACAATGAAATGACAATGTTCTCAAAAACATTTGCAACACTTCTTAATAATAATATATTTATTACAGATAGTATGGATATATTAAGTAGGATAACTGATAATGAAATATATAAAAATATAATATATGATGCAGTTGTAAGTTTATCTAAAGGTGAAAGTATATCAGTAGCTTTTAACGAAAATTGGGCATTTCCAGATATAGCATATCAAATGATTGTAACTGGAGAAAAGACAGGACAGTTAGGTGTAATGATGGAGAAAGTAGCAGAATATTATCAAGAAGAACATTCTAATGCGATAACAAGAATTAAAGCATTAATAGAACCTTTACTTATTATACTTCTTGCTGTAGTAGTTGGTGGGATATTACTTGCAATTATAATTCCAATGTTTAGCATGTATAATGATATTATTTAAGGTGATAGTATGGAAGTAATTGTTTATAGTGTATTAATATTTATAATAGGATTATGTTTTGGTTCATTCTTTAATGTGGTAGGTTATAGATTACCAAATAATATGTCTATAGCTTTTCCACCATCACATTGTACTAATTGTAACCATAAACTTGGTAAATTAGAATTAATTCCAATCTTTTCTTACATTTTTCAAAAAGGAAGATGTAAGCATTGTAAAGAAAAAATATCAATTTTTTATCCTATTTTTGAATTAATAACAGGAGTATTATTTGTTTTATGTTATTTATCTTATAAAGATGTATATCCAGAATTATTAAATATATTATTTGTAATAATTTTTGCATCTTCTATGATTATAATTATGATTAGTGATATAAAATATATGATAATACCAGATGAAGTATTGATATTCTTTTCAATAGTTTTGATTATATTAAAATTATATATATATTTTAAAACAGAAAATATAACTAGTTATATAGATATAGGATATGAATTAATATTTATATTACTAGATGGATTAATTATGTTTATTATTATGTATTTAATAAGATTATTTGGCAATATGTTATTTAAAAAAGATTCAATGGGTGGGGGAGATATAAAGATGATGACTTATATATCTTTTATACTAGGATGGAAGTTATCAATAGTAGTTATATTTTTAGCATCATTTTTAGCACTACCTCTATCAATTATAAATATGTATAAAAAAAATGAGCATATGTTGCCATTTGGACCTTATTTAGCAGTAGCAGCACTTATACTTATATTATTAAAAGTAGATTTTAATACAATAATTAATTTATTACATTAAAAAACATTTCTTATGAAATGTTTTTATTTTCTTCTTCTTGAATATTTTGATTTTTATCTATAATTATATCTTCGACATCTAGTTCAATTAATTTTACAATTTCTTCAAAAGTAGTTAATCCTTGTACAACTTTAATAAGTCCATCTTGTAACAAAGTATTAACATCACCTTTATATACCAAAGATTTTAACTCTTCTTTCTTTATATTATTAGATATAGCATCTCTTATATCTTCATCAATTAACAATACCTCGTGAATTGCAACTCTTCCTCTATATCCATTCATGCAATATTCACAACCATCTCCAGCAATATATATTTCATTTAAGTCAATACCAAGTTCTTTTTTAAATATATGTTTTTGATATTGATTAGTTTTTATTTTTTTTCTGCAATGCGGACATAATCTTCTTGCTAATTTTTGAGAAACTATTCCAGATAAAGATGCAGCAAGTAAATATCTTTCAACATCCATATCAAGTAATCTTTCAATAGTATTTAATGAGTCGTTAGTGTGAAGAGTAGATAAAACTAAATGTCCTGTTACAGAAGCACGAACTGCTATTGTTGCAGTTTCATCATCACGAATTTCTCCAATCATTATAATATCAGGGTCTTGTCTTAATATTGATCTAAGCACATTAGCAAAAGTAAGGCCAATTTCACTATTAACTTGAACTTGATTTATTCCTGTTAAGTCCATTTCAACAGGGTCTTCAACAGTAATTATATTAGATTCTTCTTTATTAAGTCTTTGCAATATAGAATATACTGTTGTAGATTTACCAGTACCAGTTGCTCCTGTTACTAAAATTATACCATTAGGTAAGCTTATCATTCTTAATATTTTTTCATAATTTTCTTTAGTAAAACCTAATTTTTCAAGACCTTGTATACTCATTGAATAATCAAGTATACGAATAACTATTTTTTCTCCACTATTTGTAGGAAGAGAAGACACACGCATATCTAGTGGAATTCCGTTTAAAGAAGTTTTAATTGCACCATCTTGTGGTAATCTATTTTCAGTTATATTCATACCAGCAATTATTTTAACCCTAGTTATTAAATTTCTTTTGTATTCATTTGGAATATTACAATAATCTATTAAAGAACCATCTATTCTTATTCTTACTTTTAAATCTTCTTGTAATGGATCAAAGTGAATATCACTAGCTCTATGTTTAGTTGCATCAATTATTATTTCATTAACAATCTCAACAATTGGTAATTTTTCAAAATCAAAAGTTTTTAGCATGATCTCAACCTCTTTATTCTTTTTTTGTATTAAATACTTTTTACTCTAGTATTTATTCTAAAAATATTATATAATATTTTTAGAACAATATCAAGATAAAGGAGTATAAAAATGTTAAAAAGAAATGATGGATATTTTCTTGCAGAAGCAATAATAGTTATTTCCATAATAGCAACTATAATTACAATCGTATATGCAAATTGTATGGATTATTTTGTTAGACAAAACAACGAATTATCAAGGTTTAATACAATAGATGGATTATATTGCGCTAAAGAGGTAAAAAAATATTTTAAAAATGAAGAAGAAAACTTTAAAAATACTGCAGATGGATATGTTAATATTGATATAAATGGTAATGACTTTTTTAAAGATTTAGATATAAAAAGTATATATTTTTCAGATTATGATATGATTAATCTTTTATCTACTAGTGAAGTTATACCATCTATAAAAAAAGACTTAAAAAATATGGATACAAAAGATAATAAGTGTAGATATAGATATATAGTTATTTTCAATAATAATAACTATTCGACAGTTGGAGTTGACTGCAATGATAGTTAAGGGTAATAATATGAATAAAAATAAGGGATTTACATTAGTTGAAGTAGTTGTTAGTTTTGTTCTTATTATAATAGTAATGATTTATTTAATAAGAACAATAACTGTAGTTATTGATAAAAATAATGAATTATTAATTATGGAAGAATATTCAGTTTTTGAAAAAACTTTACTTGATAAAATATATGATGATATTGAAAATGTTGATGTTTTAAATATTACAAATCAAGGTAGTAGTATATATTTTAATGAAATAGGTAAAACACTATTATTAGATAAAGAATCTAATTGCATAATATATGATAATATTGTTTATGAATTACCAGATTTAGTATATTTTAGTGATGATGATTCTTTAAATTCTGTATCTACAAGTGATTATTTTATTATAAATATAAATTTAAAATTAGATAATAAAAATAAAAAGTTTAATATAATTCATCAAAATAATAAATAAAAAATTATAAATATAATTGAAGATATTAATATATTAAGTATTTTAAACATTAAAAACTTAATATATTTTATTTTTTCATTAATACTTATCATTTGAGCATGAATACTAAATGAAGAAAAAGTAATCATAAATAATATACAAATTGCTTTAATAAATATATCTATATTTGTTTTTGATATACTATATATTCCGTTTGAAAATTCTATAATTCCTAATACTATAGAATTTATTGGTTCATTAAATTTTACAATATTCACTATAAGAGAATTTATTATAGAAAAAAATAATATATTTGAAAATATAACTGATAATGTTACTATAGTACTTTTAAGTGATGTAGAATATATTTTAAAGAAAGATTCATTATTATTTTTTTCTTCTTTTTTTGATATAATTAAATTTTTATTTCTTAATATTATTCCTATAATAAAATTAGATATATAATGAGAAAATAAAATAATTATTGATATTTTAATATTTTTTAAATAAATCGCACCAACAGTACATATTAAAAAAACAGGATTTACAAAACTAGTATAATTTATAATATTATTTAGATTTTTATTATCTATAAGCATTCTTGCATTATTTGGATATCCACTAATCATTGAAAGTAAAATAATTGTAACTTCATCATCACTTATGTTAAACAATTTTTTTATAAATTTTTTTATATTATTTGGTATATATTTTTCAAATTTTAATTTAATTAATATTTGACTAAATAAAATTGAAAAAAACATTGTTGGAAGAAGAGTATATATACATATATTAAAACTTTTATTAAAAGTTTTAATAACTATATCTGAATTAGATAATAAAAAAACTTCAAATAATATGAATATTATTACTAATAATATGTTGATGTATTTTTTCATATTATATAATATGAAAAAAATAGGTATCTTATTAAGAGAAAATGATAATTATAAAGTGATAAATAAAGAACTAATAAATTATTTATCTAATTATGATGTTAGTTTACTTGGTATTATATATGATGAAAAAACAGATTTAAATAAAGTAATAGAGTTAATAAATTTGTGTGATGGTGTAATATTGCCAGGTGGTGATGAAAATTTAAATTATCCTGTTAGAATTGCAAAATATTTATGGGAAATAGATAAACCTACTTTAGGAATTTGTTTAGGAATGCAGAATATGGCTCAAGCAATTTCTGGAAAAATAGAAAAATTAGATACTAATTTTCATAATAGTAAATTAAATTATGTACATAAAATAAGTATAAAAAAAGAATCTTTATTATATGAGATATTAGGATCCAGTAGTATATTAGTAAATAGCAGACATTTTTATCACGTAATAAAGACAAACTTGTCTATAAGTGCATATAGTGATGATTATGTAATTGAAGCAGTTGAAGATAAAAATAAAAAATTCTATTTAGGTATTCAGTGGCATCCAGAAAGTTTAAATGATGATATAAATAGTAAATTAATAATAGATGAATTTATATCAAAATGTTAAAAAATATTTGCAATAAGAAATTAAAGTTGTTATAATATAAGCAAATTTTTGAAATACCAAAAATAATTAAGAAATGATCTACATAAAAAAGAGGGAAAATAATATGGAAGAAATAAAAATTAATAATTTAGAAATTAATGAAGTTGATAAAGAACAAGAAAAAATGAAATCTTTTTTAGATAATTATAATTTTATTATAGATGAAACAAAAAAAGCAAAAAAATTTGTTACACAATTAACAAATATAAGGTCGCGTACTAGATATGATGAAAAATATATTGACTTTTTTTATTCATATATTAATATTTTTAATAGTTTAATACTAAATTTGGAGTTAATATTTAAAAAACATTTCTATTTACCTACATTTCTTATTAATCATGATGATATAAGTAAGAAGATTGCTTATGAAATTAAGTTTGTGGTTGATAATGAAAATTTTAATAAGAATAAAATAAGTACATTAGTTGGTGTTGCATTAAAAAATGGTGAATCATATTTTCAGGAAATATTTGAATTTTATGTGTATTATCTAAATTTTCTAGAAAAAATAGGAGATAAAGTTAATATTGAAGGAAATGATTATTTAAAAGTTTTAAAATAAGATTTACTTTTATTATTTTAAATGGTATAGTTATACAAATTATTAATTGAAAGGAATGTTATAATGAAAATAGAAACAATAAACGAATTAGCAAATAAAATTGATAATCTTGAATTATTAAAAAAATTAATTAAATTCTTGTTAGATAAAACACCTGAAGAAATTGATAAAATAAAAAAAATATTAAAACAATATGATTATGATGAACTATTAATTTCAATTATGATAAATGGTGATGTAAAGCGATATAGAACAATAGATGAGCAAATAAGATTAATAAAAGAAGTAGATAAATGTGAAGATAAAAACATAGCATCATTTATTGCAATTGATATTGATGTAATAAAAAACAGAACAATAGATGAGCAAATAAGATTAATAAAACAAGTAGATAAATGTGAAGATAAACAAAAAGCATCA
>CANQKX010000011.1 GCA_947624565.1 uncultured Bacilli bacterium | reverse complement strand
ATATACAATATGTAAAATAGAGTCAATTAAAAAAAGTTACTTATACAGTAACTTTACAATTCTATTTTGTTAAATTATAAATATCTTTTATACCATTAAAACTACCAGTAATTTTATAATCATAGTTATATATAAAATAAGAATATTCTGCTCCTGCAAGCAGATAAGTTTTTACTGCAATATTTAAATTGTTACTTTCATCTAAAAACATACCATTATCTATTGTAATATTTTCTTTTGACACAGTTTTATCATATTGTTCTTTTTTAAATTTTTGATATTCTTCAGAATCTGAAACATGATAGCCATATCCATAGTTGTTGTTTAACAATACATTTGAAACAATTGTTGAAATTTGATTATAAAAATCTTCTTTTTTTATATTCTTTCTTTCTAATAATTTTTCATTTTCTATCTTTTTACCATTGTATACATCTATGTTATATATATTATAATCATTACTACTATCTGAAGATTTTTCTATAACTAATGAAAGTATATTATCGTTTATAGAATACGAATAATCAATAGTAACATAGAATGTTTCTTCAGATTTTTCTTTTTCATAAATATTTTTTAGTTCTTCATTTATTTGATTTGCATAATCAGAATTAATATTTAAATATGGAAGAGTTACCCATTTTTCTAAGCTTAAACAACCACCATTAGCATATCCTTCGCTACATAATATACTACATCCTGAATCATATATTATATTCTTGTTTTCATCTTTTAATAAAAATTTCTTTTCTTTATTAGTTGTTGTATTTTCTTCTTTTTCACTTACATTATTTTTTTCTATTACTTTATCATATACTACATAAGCAGATAAACCTAATACTATTATAATTAATATTATTAATAATACAATTACTCCTTTACTTTTCTTTTGTACTACTACATTTTCATTCATTTTAATATCCTCCTATTTTCAATTTTATTATATACAATATGTAAAATAGAGTCAATTAAAAAAAGTTACTTATACAGTAACTTTACAATTCTATTTTGTTAAATTATAAATATCTTTTATACCATTAAAACCCCCAGTAATTTTATAATCATAGTTATATATCCAATAAGAATATGGTGCCCCTGCAAGCAGATAAGTTTTTACTACAATATTTAAATTGTTACTTTCATCTAAAAACATACCATTATCTATTGTAATATTTTCTTTTGACATAGTTTTATCATATCGTTCTTTTTCATATTTTTGATTTTCTTCAGAATCTGAAACATGATAGCCATATCCATAGTTGTTTAACAATACATTTGAAACAATTGTTGAAGTTTGATTATAAAAATCTTCTTTTTTTATATTCTTTCTTTCTAATAATTTTTCGTTTTCTATTTTTTTACCATTGTATACATCTATGTTATATATATTATAAAAATAAGATTCGGCTAATTTTTTTTCTATAACTAATGAAAGTATATTATCATTTATAGAATATGAATAATCAATAGTGGTATAGAATTCTTCTTCAGATTCAGATTTTTCTTTTTCATAAATGTTTTTTAGTTCTTCATTTATTTGATTTGCATAATCAGAATTTATATTTAAATATGGAAGAGTTACCCATGCCTCTATGCTTAAACAACCACTACCATCGTATTCTTCTTTACATAATATACTACGTCCTGAATCATATATTATATTCTTGTTTTCATCTTTTAATAAAAATTTCTTTTCTTTATTAGTTGTTGTATTTTCTTCTTTTTCACTTACATTATTTTTTTCTATTACTTTATCATATACCACATAAGCAGATAAACCTAATACTATTATAATTAATATTATTAATAATACAATTACTCCTTTACTTTTCTTTTGTACTACTACATTTTCATTCATTTTAATATCCTCCTATTTTCATTTTTATTATATATAATATGTAAAATAGAGTCAATTAAAAAAAGTTACTTATACAGTAACTTTACAATTCTATTCTGTTAAATTATAAATATTTTTTATATCACCAAAACCACCAGTAATTTTATAATCATAGTTATATATCCAATAAGAATAGTCTGCTCCTGCAAGCAGATGAGTTTTTACTATAATATTTAAATTGTTACTTTCATCTAAAAACATATCATTATCTATTGTAATATTTTCTTTTGACACAGTTTTATCATATTGTTCTTTTTTAAATTTTTGATATTCTTCAGAATCTGAAACATGATAGCCATATCCATAGTTGTTGTTTAACAATACATTTGAAACAATTGTTGAAATTTGATTATAAAAATCTTCTTTTTTTATATTCTTTCTTTCTAATAATTTTTCATTTTCTATCTTTTTACCATTGTATACATCTATGTTATATATATTATAAAAATAAGCTTCGGCTTCTGGTCTTTTTTCTATAACTAATGAAAGTATATTATCGTTTATAGAATATGAATAATCAATAGTGGTATAGAATTCTTCTTCAGATTCAGATTTTTCTTTTTCATAAATGTTTTTTAGTTCTTCATTTATTTGATTTGCATAATCAGAATTTATATTTAAATATGGAAGAGTTACCCATGCCTCTATGCTTAAACAACCACTACCATCGTATTCTTCTTTACATAATATACTACGTCCTGAATCATATATTATATTCTTGTTTTCATCTTTTAATAAAAATTTCTTTTCTTTATTAGTTGTTGTATTTTCTTCTTTTTCACTTACATTATTTTTTTCTATTACTTTATCATATACCACATAAGCAGATAAACCTAATACTATTATAATTAATATTATTAATAATACAATTACCCCTTTATTTTTCTTTTTTACTACTACATTTTCATTCATTTTAATATCCTCCTATTTTCAACTTTATTATATATAATATGTAAAATAGAGTCAATTAAAAAAAGTTACTTATACAGTAACTTTACAATTCTATTTTGTTAAATTAATTATAAAACTTTCTACCTCTCTTGCTTTACTTATTCCCTTTGATATTTTATTATATTTATAATTCCAATATGATAATTTATCTGCCATAAATTCTTTATTGTTTTTTCTAAATTCTTCTATCTTATTTTCACATACTGACATAATTGCATCAGCAAGTCTACTTAAATCTATATTATTTAAATTATATTTTAATATTGATTCTTCGATACTTTCTATATCATTAGTATTAATTATTTCAAATATTAAATCATCATATAATAAATCTTGATTTATCATTTTTGTATTTATTTCATCTATACATTTTTCGTATTCATATTTAGTAATTTTATTTTGACTAAACTTGTAATCTAATTCATTCTTTTCACTTTTTATTTGCATCTTTTTTATATCTCGTTCAGATGCTAAAGAATAAATGTCTTTTTTACTTCCATCTATATTATATTCTATTTCCAAAATAGGATATTTTTTTATTAAATTAACATTATCAAGTAAAATTTTATTAATATGACTATTTAATACTTCATTGAATTTTTCATTAAATAAATCTTTTTGTATATCTTTATTCATTTATTTCGTTATCCTTTTTTTCTTCAAAATCTTTTATAATTTCATTAATTTCTTTTTGTATTTTTTCTATAATTTCATTTTTTTCTTTTTCATCTATTTTTTTATTGAATATCTCATTTTTTACCTTTTTTAATTCTTCAATATTAATATTCAATTTTATCAACACCTTTTTATTGTATTTCTTCTATTTTTATAAAATTAGTATAATTAACTTCTCCTAATGGGAAACTTCCTGCGATTACTATTTTATCATGTGATTTTAACTTAAACATCTTATTTATAGTATTAATAGAAACTTTTATTAGTTCATCAGTATTATCAAGCATAGGAACTTTTACTGGTATTATTCCATAATTAATTGTTAAACTTGATACTGTTTTTTCATCTGGTGAAATTGCAATTACAGGTGCACTAGGTCTGTAATTACTTATTTTTTTAGCTGTTTTACCTGATAATGTAGAACATACTATAACTTGTGAATTGACTCTGTTAGCACAATCAACCACAGAATAACATATCGCATCTAATATTGGTAATTTATCATTTCTGTTATAATTTAATAACATGTCATTATAATCTATTTCACTTTCAACATCATCTATAATTTTATTTGCAATTGCTACTGTCTCGACAGGATATTTACCAATTGCAGTTTCACTAGATAGCATAATAGCGTCTGTACCATCTAATACCGCATTAGCAACGTCTGATACCTCAGCTCTTGTAGGTCTTGGATTTTCTTGCATACTTGAAAGCATTTCTGTTGCTATTACACATATTTTTTCTTCTTGTTTTGCTAACTTTGTAATTTTCTTTTGAATACTAGGTATTTTTTCAAGTTGCATCTCTATTCCTAGATCTCCTCTTGCAATCATAACTCCGTCACTAATTTTTAAAATATTATCTACTTCTTCTATTGCAGTTTTATTTTCGATTTTTGAAATAATTTGAATATGATCATCAGATAATTCAATTAATAAATCATTTACATCAAGAACATCCATTTGATCTTTTACATGTGATAATGCCAAATAATCTACTTTCATCATAACTGAAAATTTTATTGTTTCTTTATCATAATCAGATAAGAATTTTAAATTAAAATCTGCATTAGGTATATTAATACTACAATAACTTTTTATATAGCCATCATTTTTTACCTCACATATTAAAGTATCACTTGATTTTGATATAACATTAAGTTCAACACTACCATCATTCAATAATATAGTTTGTCCTAATTTTATATAATCAATAACACTTGGAAGTGTTATAGATAATATATCTTCATTTCCAATTATATTATTTTTAACTATTCTAATAGTACTTCCTTCATTTAATTTAATCTTTTGTTTTTCTAATTTTGATATTCTAATTTCTGGGCCTCTTGTATCTATCATTATCCCTGTTACAGTTGAAAGTTCCCTATCAATTTCTCTTACATTTAATATTATTTGCCTTGCATCATCAAATGATGAATGGGACATGTTAATTCTTATTACATCTACACCATTAATTATCATATCTTTTATTATTTGCTTTGACATAGACGATGGACCCATCGTAGCAATCATCTTAGTTTTATTCATATACTTCACCTACTTTAATTATACAATATATTTTTTTTGAATTAAATAAATATTTGTTTGCTTTACAAAAAGAAAAAGAAATTTTTACAAATTTCTATTCTTCTAACCATATTTTATAGATATCTACACCTGATGATATATAACAATTTTGATATATATAATATTCTCCTTTTAACTGTGAAACATCTAATTCAATTATCTTTTGTTCTTCATAAGATGATTGTTTGAATATACGTTCATGATTACTTGAATCAACATCAACGGTTTTGCTTACAAAAAAGTTAGAATATCCGCTACCACTTATTCCATTTATTAAAAATTTTACTTTTGAATAATTAGTTAAATCTACTGGTTTACTTACTTTTATTCCGCAATTATATGTATGTATATAATTATCTTCAAATGTAACTGTAAATGATGAATGAACTCTTTCTATTCCATATTTTTCATTTATTTTACCATTAGAATACAAAACTAATGTACTTTGATTATTAGATTTTATTTCATAATCATTATTTTTATATGAAATTTCATAATCACCAACAATTAATGATTCTGCAGTAGTAACTTTTGAATCTTGTATTACTATCGTACCAGATGATGGTTTATCTCCTTTCACATTTACATATTTATTTATTTCTTGTACATCATAAGTATTATCCGCACTTTCACTTACAAAAGGATATTTATTAGAATCAATATTATTAAAAGCAATTTGTTGATTAACTGATTTTATATATAATTTTGCAGACTCTAATGCAGCAGTTTGTTTTGATTTTTCAATAATATTTAATATTTGTGGCACAGCAATTACCATTATTATCGCTAGTATTACTATGACCGCTAAAAGTTCTATTAAAGTAAATCCTTTTTCTTTTTTCATATAACTCACCTATTATTAATAATATAAAAATTAATGATTATTATCAATATTCTTACATAAAGTATACAATATTTTTACATTTAAAATCTTTTAATACTATATACAACAAGTTGATATTGATTTATCCTTTTTTCAACTTTAGCAGTTATTAAAACTACTTCTCCTCTAGTTAAATTATAATATTTTTCATAAGTCTTTGGAAACATAACAACATCAATTTCACCATATTCATCACTTGCGGTTATAAATGCCATTTTTTCATTATCTTTTGTTTTAATAACTCTTATATTATCTATAAGTAGATATATATCTATATTTTTATTAAAATAATTTTTTATATCTGTTGTATTTATATCATTCTTTCTTTTATTTTGAACAGGATGATAACTTAAATAAAATCCAAAAGTTTCATATTCTTGTTTTATTAAAATAGAATTATCAAATTCATCTAACACTTGTAATTCTGGTTTATTAATTAAAGATTCATCTAAATCTTTAACTAAATCACAATAATTAATTCCTATTTCTATACTATTAATTAATGTATTATGATTATATCCAAATAAGTCAAAGCATCCAGCATAAATTAAACTCTCTATTGTTTTTTTATTTACACTTTTGCCATAACACCTTTTCATGAAATCAAAAAAGTCTTTATATTCACCCTTTTTTCTTTCATTAATTATTTGTACACACGCTAAATGACCTACATTATGTATTGCTTCAAGTGAAAATCTTATACCATCATTTTCTGTTTTATAAAAACAATCACTTTTATTTATACATGGTTTTAGAACATTAATGTTTTGCACTTTACATTCGTTTATATATTGCCTTGTTTTTACATCACTACCTATAACCATAGTAAGTAAATGACTTAAAAAATAATTTGGATAATGAGCTTTTAAATAAGCCATTTTAAATGCTAATACAGCATATCCAACAGAATGTGATTTATTAAAACCAAAATCTGCAAATTTATATATTAAATCAAATACTTTATTACTTAGTTCTTTATTGTAACCATTATTTATACTTCTTGTAATAAATTTTTCTTTTTCATTAATCATTATCTCATGATTTTTTTTACCCATTGCGCGTCTTAAAATATCTGCTTCTCCAAGAGTATATCCAGCCATAATGTTTGCTATTTGCATTATTTGTTCTTGATAAATAATTATTCCATATGTGCTTTCAAGTACTGGTTTTAAACTTTCATGTATATAATCTATTTTTTCTTTTCCTTCTTTTCTTTTAACATAAGAATCTATATTATCCATAGGTCCTGGTCTAAAAAGAGCAATTGCCGCAACTAAATCATTAAAATTAGATACATTAAATTTCCTTAAAACATTTTTCATTCCACTTGATTCAAATTGAAATATCCCATCAGTATTAATTTTCTTAAATAAATCAATAGTTAATTTATCATCAAGTGGTATGTTTGAAAAATCTACTTCTTTTATTTCTGAAAGTAACTGACTAATTAAAGTTAAATTATCTATTGCAAGAAAGTCCATTTTTAATAATCCAAGTTCTTCTAAATAGTTCATTGTATACCCAGTTATATATTCATTATCACTTATTTTTGATATAGGAATATATCTATCTAAATTTTTACTAGATATTATTACACCTGCTGCATGTATAGATGTTTGTCTTTTTAAATTTTCTAAATGCATTGATACATCATATATTCTTGAAAGTAATATATCTTTTGATAATTCTTCTGATACTAGTTTATTTTTTTTATTTTCTATTAAAGATAAACTTGAATCTATTAATTTAATAAAATCATCAGTCTTTTTTGAATCTAAATCAAATATTCTTGCCACATCTCTTAATACTTGTTTAGATTTTAATGTTGAAAATGTAATAATTTGAGCAACATTTTTCATTCCATATCTTGAAATAACATAATGTATTACATCTAGTCTTTTAGATGAATCAAAATCTATATCAATATCGGGCATTGTTACTCTTTGAGGATTTAAAAATCTTTCAAAATATAAATCATACTTGATTGGATCTATATCAGTAATACCTAATGAATAACTTACCAAAGATCCTGCGGCACTACCTCTTCCTGGACCAACTAATATATTATTTTGCTTAGAATATTTTATAAAATCCCATACAACAAGAAAATAATTACAAAATCCCATTTTATTAATTATATCTAATTCATACATTAATCTATCTGCATATTTAATAGGGACTTTATTATTAAATCTTTTTAATAAACCTTTTTTACATAATTTTGATAAATATTGAAATTCATCAAAATTTTCATCATAATTATATTTTGGTAATAAATCTTTTTTTGTTTCAATAGTTAAATTGCACATTTCATTAATAACTTTATAGTTTATTATATCTGCTTTATTTATATAATCATCTACATTATCAATAAAATAATTATTTTCTTCAAAATTATATTCTACTTTATCACTTATTTTTTTAGCATCTTTAATCATATAAAGATATTTTAAATATTCTCTATCTTCTTTATCTAAACATCTTATTTCATTTACAAACACACATTTTTTATTTTTTATATTATTTCTTTCTTCAACTGATTCATAAGATACATAAATGTCTTCAAATATATTTTCTAATTTTTCATATATATCTATTGATTTATAAGGTACTATTATAATTAAACCATTATTATTTTCTTTTAGAAGTTCAAAACTTTTTTCATTACTACATATAAAACATAGATTTTGATAACCTGTATAATTTTTTGCGTATAGGAAAATACTTTTATTATCAATATTTATCTCTAAACCAACTATAGGTTTTATATTATTTTTTTTACATTCTTTATAAAACTCCATTACACCATACATATTATCATCACATATAGCAATTGAATTAATATTCATAAGTTTACATTTTTCTATTAATTTATCAATTGTTATTAAACTAGTAAGTAAAGAATAATTTGTTTTTACTTTTAATGGTATATAATTCATAGTAAATCTCCTTATATAATATTTTACACAAAATACAAAATTATTACAATATAATTGACTTAAAACAAATAATATGTTAAAGTTATAAAGCAAGAAGTTTTTGAAGGAGGAATATATAATGTCAAAGAAAATAACTAGTAAAAGCCCAAATTCAGCTAAAAATGTATCTCATGCTCATAATAGAACTAATAAAAAACAAAAATTAAATTTCCAATATGTAACTATAAATGGAATTAAATTTAAAACAACTGCAAGAGAAGCTAGAATACTTAGAAAATTAACAAGTAAATAATTAAAGTAACAACATCGTTACTTTTTTATTTTGTCTATCAAAGAACTAATAATAAATTTATCTTCAATAATATTTATTGAAAATATTTTACTTTCTGCATAATTTATTGATGATCCTAAATGATATAATTTTATTTTATCTATTAATATATATTTATCATGAAATCTACTATCATATTTTATTTTTAAATTATTATATTGTTTATTATATTTTTCTATATCTATTTTACTTAATAGATTATTTTTTTTAGTTATTAATATTACTTCTGCTTCTATTTTAGATATCATATCAAGTACACTTTTATCTGCATAATTATCTATTATTATAATTTCTTTTTCTGATTGACTCATTATTTCTATTATTTTTGAATATGCATCATATATTTGTCCATTATAATATATTTCATTTACTTTAGGTTTAAATTTATCAAAAGTATCCTGTATTAACTTAATATCATTATCATGTTTTATAACTAAATTATTTATATATTTTTGTTCTATTAAATTACTTGATATATATTTTCTTAAACTTACAAAAGCATCCATTATTGCAATACTAATTTTTGTTGCTATTGATGATTTGAGTATAGTTGCAAGCATTGCTACTCCTTGTTCTGTAAAAACATTATGACCTTTTCTAGAACCACCTTTTGAAGTCGAAAAATTCGACTTCAAAGCCATATATTCATAATCACTAATTCTAAAGCAAAATCTTTCTGGAAACTTATCTACATTATTTTTTACAGCTTCGTTTATTCTTTTAGTTTCTACTTGATATAATTTAGCCAAGTTGAAATCTAGCATTACCTGTTTCCCTCTTATTTCATATATCATATTTTCTATTTGTATATTTTCTTGCATAGAAAAACCTCCTAAAATATATATTATCTTTTTTAGAAGGCTTTTCCTTTATTATTTATAATTTTTTATTTCATTTTTTAATAATACAATAAAATCTTCTTTTGTTGTAGTAATTGTTTCATCACTATGATACTTTCTATAAGAAATATTGCCATTTTCTTTTTCTTTATCACCTAATATTAATGTAATAGGTATTTTTCTTGTTACAGATTCTCTTAATTTATATGCTACTTTTTCTTCTCTATCATCAAGCTCTACTCTAATATCATTTTCTCTTAATATATTTTTTATTTCACATGCATATCTTAAATGATATTCATTATTAACTGGAATAATGTTTACTTGAACTGGTGAAAGCCATAGTGGAAGAGCACCTTTTGTTTCTTCTAGAAGAAATGCTAAAAATCTATCAAGTGATCCAAGTATTGCTCTATGTATAACAACTGGCCTTTTCTTACTTCCATCTTTATCTATATAACTTAAATCAAATCTTTCTGGAAGAAGAAAATCAAGTTGGCATGTTGATAAAGTTACATCATGACCAATAGCAGATTTTACTTGTACATCAAGTTTAGGTCCATAAAATGCTGCTTCTCCTTGTGCTTCATAAAATGGTAAATTAAGTTCTGTTAAAACTTTTCTAAGTTCTGATTCTGCTTTTTCCCACATTTCATCATCATCTAAGTATTTTTCTTTATCATCTTTATCTCTTAATGATAACCTAAACTCATAATCTTTAAATCCAAAATCTTTATATATATCAAGTATTAATTTAACAACACCCTCAAACTCTTCTTTTATTTGATCTACTCTTGCAAATATATGTGAATCATTTTGAGTAAATGCTCTAGTCCTTTCTATTCCACATACTGCACCTGATGCCTCATATCTAAAATCATTAGCTATTTCTGCAAGTCTTATTGGTAAATCTTTATATGAATGAAGAGAATTTTTGTAAATCATCATATGATGAGGACAATTCATTGGTCTTAAAACATATTCTTCATCATCAAGTTTCATAACAGGAAACATATCATCTTTATAATGATCCCAGTGTCCACTTGTTTCATATAATTTTTTACTTCCTAAACTAGGTGTACATACATGTTTATATCCTAATCTTATTTCCTTATCAGTTATATATCTATCAAGTAACATTCTAACCATCGCACCATTTGGAAGCCATAAAGGAAGTCCCTTACCTACTAGTTCACTATTCATAAATATATCTAAATCTTTACCTATTTTTCTATGATCTCTTTGCTTTGCTTCTTCTAATAATTGTAAATGTTTATTTAAATCTTCCTCTGTTTCAAAACATATACCATATATTCTTTGAAGCATTTTATTTTTTGAATCACCTTTATAGTATGCTCCTGATACTTTTAAGAGTTTAAAATATTTCATTGATTTAGTTGTAGGCATATGTGGTCCTCTACATAAATCAACAAAATCATCTTGTTTATATGCACTAATTATTTCATCATCACTCATATTATTTATTAAATCTATCTTATAAGAATCATTTTTAAACATATCAAGTGCTTCTTGTTTTGTTATTTCAAGTCTAACTATTCTTTTATCACTTTTTGATATTTTTTTCATTTCTTTTTCAATTTTAGGTAAATCTTCTTCCTTTATTACTTCATCACCTAAATCAATATCATAATAAAACCCTTCTTCAATAACAGGCCCTACCCAAAATTTTGCATTTGGATAAAGTCTTTTAACTGCATGTGCAAGTAAATGTGCACAGCTATGATTTAAAACATTTAATTTCTCGTTTTCTTTAATATTTTCCATATAATTTATCCTTTCTAATAATAAAAAGACGGTACATAATAAGGAGTCATATGACGGTACCATCCTTTGTTTTACTTAATTAATATAACGGTTTTACCCGTGAGTTATTAACTCCTCTTAAGAAGTAGTAATTATTTAACTTTCTTATTAGGATTCCAGCAAATTCCTAACTCTCTATAAAGTAGCATTAAATAATCATGTCTTCTAAATTGATTTACAATTAAATATTATCATATTTTTACATTATTGTAAATAAACTATTTATGTTTTCTATTTAATGCATTTACATATGGTTGTAAATTATATTTTAATACTTGTTTTTCTTCATTACTTGATTCATTAAACACACATTTATGCATTACTAACTGACATAATAATGAAGAATTATCATATATTGGTGATGTTGTTTTACAATATGTATCAAAATCACAAAAACCAGTTTCATAATTAGACTTTTCTAATGTATATAAATTTTTCCTATTATTTCCTTCTAAATATATACCTGGTATATTATTTTCAATAAAATATTCACTGATTATACATCCATATAATAACATATACTTATTGACTAATAAATGTGGAATATTAGAAATATTAGGATATTTTGGAAATTTATCATTGTCAACAATATTATATAAATTAACTAAATTAATTAATGTTTTAGATAATTCTTGATTAGTACAACTACTACTTAATATATTTGAGACATCTCCATATAAAAGATTTCTATTAACTTCTATTCTAGTTTTAAGTATCTTATAATCTCTTATTAATCCATTATTAGTTATTTCAACAAATAATGATATAGCATTCTTCTTTTGAAATTCTTCTAAAGATGCTTTTATTTTATTTATATTTTCTGAAGATCTTTGAATATTTAATAATTCATTTGTAAACAAACCTAATGAATACACATCTGTTATATGTATACCTAAAATATAACTTCCATATCTTGTATTTTCTATCGATAACGCATCATCTATTTTCTTTGTATCGCTATTATCTATTGATATTATAAAATCATCTTCTAATAAATATCTATCACTTCTACTATCATAATGCAAATTAGCTATTTTTTCTTCAAGTGCAGAGTTATCAACAATACCATAGTCTTTTATATCTAAAGCACTCATAATTTTTTCTTTATCCATATTAAGTGATTTAATATTTATAATAAAATTAACTATTTCTCTATAATAAGCTATAAGTTTTTCATGATTATTAATTTTAGCATTTATTATAGCATCATACAATAATACACTAAATGTTCTATACTTATGATCATGATAATTAAGTAGTTCAATATTGTCAAAAATTATTGCAATTATTTTATCAACATCTTTAATATTATCTTTATTAATAATTGTTTTTATCAAAGATTCAAACTTAATAGTCATATCAAGAGATTTATAATCATAATTTAATCTTACTGCTAGTAACTCTTTTAATAATTTAATATGATTTAAAATATGGTTTAAACTATCACGAATAATTTCATCATCACCATATTCATTAAGTTTGATTTTAACATTATCTGTTATATCATCTATAATGTAAAGTATTTTTTTTACATCAGAATACTTTTTGCTTTTTAAATTATTATTAAAATATCTAAATATATTATTAATTTCTTTTTTGGTTAAATAATTATTATAATTTATATTTTCTAAATATTGTTTAAATTCCAATAACTCAATATTTTTTCTTTTAAATTCTTTATAGGGGTAAACTCTCACCCAATAAATTTTCAACATATTTATTATGTATCTTTTTTTGAGATGATACTCCTTTTTTTAATAAATCAACAATATTAGCCATAAAAACTCCTAAAACAACTATTAATTTCTATTATTTTTACTTATTAAACTTATTTCCTTAGTTAAATATTTTATTCTTTCAATAATCCTTTTTGCCTTTAATTTATCTATTTTTCCATTTCCTTGACTCAAATGTATTTCAAGCTGATCTAAATTTAAATTAGATGTAAAAAATGTTGGTAATTTTTCATCCATTCTATATTGCAATATTGGGCCTAATATCTCATCTCTTGACCAAGATGTAACATTTTCTGCACCTATATCATCAAGTAACAATAAATCTGCCTTTTTAGCATAATTAAATTGTTCATCAAAATCTTTACCAAAAGATGCTTTTAAACTTCTTAAAAATTCTGGATAATATATAAGAGCACCTTTCTTACCTGATTTTATAAGTTCATTTATAGTTGCTGATACTAAATATGATTTCCCTGATCCAAAATTACCATTTAAATATAGGCCTTTTACTTCTTTATTTGCTTGATAATCTTTAATAAATTTAGTTAAATACTTGATAACTTCATACCTATTTTTATCATCTGTATATATATCTTTCATTTTAGCATTTCTCACTTCTTTACAAACACTAAATAAATATCCTTCTTTTATATATTCAATATCATTTAATACATTATTCTCATATTTACATGTATTATAAGAAAAAATTAGATTATTATTTACTACATTTGGAGTATAACAACATCCCTTTACCTCATTTTTACAATTATTTAATGATTTACATATTTTGCAATTTTCATATTCATTAAAACATTGTTTTAAGTTAGATGTATATTTCATTAAATACTTATCATTTAACTTTATTTTAGATATAAATTTTTTAAATTCTTCATTTTTATTTTCTTTAAAATATTCAACTTCTAAATCAGCAATATTTTTATTTTTTATATTGTCTTTTACTACTTTTTTTGTATCAATCATAAGTAACCTCACATAAAATCTTTTAACATATCTTTAACTTCATTTTCTTCTTCTTTAGTTAATTGTTTCTTTTCAATATCTTTATTAAACCATTCTGGTAAATTTTCATCTAATTTTTTATATGTTTTTATATTTGAACTTTTTGATTTCCTTTTACATTCTTTTTCTGCTTGATTCATTGCGTCCTCTGCAGTTTCTATGTTTAATCTTTTCCACTGCCCTGCGATAGTTTCTATAAAATTTTTAGTTAACTTTTTATCATTTATTTTCATAACATAATCAATTAATACATTTACAACTGCAGGCTTTAATTGTAAATCGTTCATTAAACTTTCAATCATATTTAAATCTCTAGTTGTAGGTTCTGCCCCATTATATTTGCTTTTTAAAAAATTGTAAGGACTAATAGTTTCAAATGTATATATCATTTTTGCCCTTTTACTATTACTACCTTCTGGATTTCTTAAATATTCAGGTTGTTTTCTATATATTAATGATGGTAATTTCCCACTATGCTCAAATTGATAATAATTTCTAGCATTTTTTCTAAGTAGTGTTTTATCTATATTATGTTTTTCATTAATAGAATTGATAATTAAATTTTTCATAGGTTCAACTTCAATATTATATACATAAGATAAATTCTGAATTAAATTTTTCTCATCTTTTGTAAAGTTCTTTTTAGAAAGTAATCCTGATGGAAGTAACACATAAAGTAAATCAAAATCAAATTCATTTTCTATATTTATATTTAATTTATTAGTATTTTTTATATCATTCAAACTATTTTCAAACATACTTCCAGATATACTTTCAAATACATCATCAAAACTTCTAGTTATATCATCATAATTTGTATAATTTATTCTTGGAATTTTAAATCTTGATACTAGTCTTTCATATTCTTTTTTTCCTACATTATTATATAAAACTATATTAAGTATAGGATGTGAAAATATTTCACTTGCAGAAAGTGGTGAAAATATTTCATATATATAATTATTTACATCTAAAGATTTCTTATAATATGTTTTTATAAGACCTATAGCCTCTAGTTTTTCTCTTGCAATTACTATATCTTCTAATTTAATTTTCATGTTTGTCATTAAATGATGATGAGATTTTTCTTCACTCATAAATTCATTTTTATCTAAATCAAGACATAATGTCATATAAAGATTAACTGCAGTAATACCAATAATAGGTTGATATAACATAGTAAGTATTTTACTATCATTTTCTTGTAAAATAGTTTTATTTACTACTACATATGTATCTGCTGGTAAAATACTAACTACATTCATAACATACCTCCATATTTACTAATATTATTATAAAATAATTTTTATTTATTTACAATAAAAAAAGTTACTAAATGTAACTTATTCAAATAAATCTATTTTATAACTGTTTTCTTGTTTTTTGAAAATTATATATAATGGATAAGTATCACTATCACCAAGGGGATTTTCAATAAGTTGTCCTGTAGCAATAATAGTATCATCAGTATATGAAAGAATCTGAAGTGGCCTAATTCCTTGATCAGTAATTCCAAATATACCAGTAAAGAAAATCATATTATTTGCATTATTATTTCTAGAAATATAATCAAATGCTTTATCAGTAAAATAATTTTTTAAATCAGTTACATTAGATAAATCTGAACTGATATCTAAATTACCAGAATTTATATAATTAAATGCATCCTCATATACCTTTGTTATATCTTCTAACATCTTTTTTTCATCTTGATCTGTAACTTTATTTATAGTATTATCACCTTTTGATTTTTCTGTAACAGAACTTTCGTTACTACTAGTTTCTACATCACACTTACTAGTTTTTTCATATATAATGTAACCACCTAATAATCCTAACATCAAAAACAAAATTGATAATATTACTACTATTACTATACTAACTCCTTTTTTTTCACTCATAATCATATTCCTCCTATTCTTTAACTTAATTATAAATATTCAAATTTAATTTGTAAATAAAAAAAGTTACAGAAAAAGTAACTTTACACTTTTATTTATTAGCATTCTTCATTGCTTTCATCATCTGATTAATTTGCTTTTGAGTTGGAGTTCTACCCATCTGACTCATCATAATTTTTATCATTTGTTCATTAATAGGTGGATTTTTCTTTAAATATTTTTCCATATATTTTCTTGCTACCAAAAATCCAATAACTGCACCTACTATTAATCCTATTATAACTAACAATATATCTTGTAACATATATATTCCTCCTTAATAAATATTATAATAAAATTATTATTATTATACAAGAGTTTGAGAATTAATTTTATTAATCCAAAAATAATCCTTATTTTTAAAATCAACAACAAATACACTTTCCTTTGTATCTATAATATCCTTTATAAAAGAATTAATATTTTTGTTAGTTTTTATTTTTAAATGTGTAGTATTTACAACAAGTTTAGATAATTCATCAACACTATTTATTAAATGCTTGTTATCCTTTTTACTATAATATAAATCATCTTTATGTTTTAACAATATATAATTATTAAAAATTTTCTTATTAAAAGGTATTGTTATTTGTTCAAACAATCTAAAATTATTAATCAAATCATCATCATTAGAATTATAAATTTCACTAAACATTTTGTAAAGAATATTTGCTTTATCATTATAAAAAGTTTGAAACATATTATTAATCTTAAAAATATAGAATGTTCTCATATTATCACCATATTTATTATAATATTAGAAATATGAAAATTTTGTCAAAAATTAAATTAAAGATTTGATTCTTTCTATAATTGTTTCTATATCAACTTCACAATATTTAACTACATCTTCTTTACTAGCACTTTTACCAAAACTATCTATTGTAAATAGGTAATCTGAACTTTCTACAAATTTTTCCCATCCAAATGAACTACCATACTCTAAAACAAATATTTTTGCATTTTCAGGAAATAAACTCATTTTATAACCTTCAGATTGTTCATAATATTTTTCCATGCAAGGCATACTTACAACTCTTATTTCTTTACCTTCATGTTTAAGTCTTTCTCGTATTGAATTTGCAAGTTGAACTTCAGCACCAGTTGCAATTATAACTGCATCTATTCTATCATCTTCGTTACCAGAAACAATATAAGCACCCTTAGCAACAGATAACATATTAGTACCATTTTGTGGTTTTACTTCTGTTTTTGCGAGAGATATTATACTAGGAGTTTTATCTTGCATAATACATTGCCATGATCCCATTATTTCTTTTATATCAGCAGGTCTATATACATTAATATTAGGCATAGCTCTAAAAGATGCTAACTGTTCTATAGGTTGATATATAGGTCCAACATAACCAACTGTTATTGAATCATGTGTAAAAATATATGTAACAGGTAAATTCATTAATGCACTCATTCTTATAGAAGTATCCATATAATCTGAGAATGTCAAAAAGGTAGAAGCAAAAGGTCTAAATCCTGATAATGCAAGTCCATTAGATATAGCTCCCATTGCATTTTCTCTTGATCCATATAAAATATTTTTACCAAGAAAATTATCTTTTGTTATGTTTTCTTTTCCTTCTAAATATGTTTTTGTTGATTTTGTTAAATCTGATGTACCACCAACAAAATTATATAAATTATTAGATATTACATTAATAACTTTTTCATTACTATCTCTAAGTAATTCTTTTTGTTCATTATTTATATTTATATTTACTTTTGTTAAATCAACCATTAAATTATTAAATAAAATATTTTCAACTTCTAATATTTCACTTTGGTTCATAGATCCCTTATATTCATTATAAATTGATTCATATAATTCATATTCTCTTGTACCTCTTTGAACTAGCTGATTTCTTATATTTTCTGCAGGTTCTTTAGACACTGTAAAAGGTAATCCTTCTGCATTTAATACTTTTTTTAGTTGTTGATAATCATCATTAGTAAGTTTACCATTATATATTTTATTTTTATCACTTAATGACGATGCCTCTTCAATCTTTGTATTAACAATTATTAAACTTGGTAAGTTACTTTTTTTTGCTTTTACTATCTCTTTATTTATTTGAGAAACTGAACTACCATCTTTTACTATATGTACATCCCATCCCATTGACGAAAAACGTGATGAAATACTCTCATTAAAATTTTTATTTAAACACTCTAACTCGCTTTTATTATAATCATAAAATGCTATTAATTTTTCTAATTTTAAATCACCTGCAAAAGAGGCAGCCTCATATGATACGCCTTGCATTAAATCTTCGTATGATAATAAAACATAAGTATAATAATTAAATAATGGTTTTACTTTTTTATCAAATTTATTTTTAGGTTTTTTATTATATTTTTGCTCATAAATCTTTTCAGCAAGTGCAATACCTACAGAAGTTGCAAACCCTTCACCAGGTAAGCCAGTTGATACATCAACTCCAATAGTACTTATTTGTGGCGTAATTGGAGTCTTACTATCTAATTTACCATAATTTTTTAAATCATCAATACCTATTTGGTATCCGCTTAAAAATAATTGTGCATAAAGTAATGCAGAAGCTTTTGATGATGATAAAACAAATCTGTCTCTATTTATCCAATTTGGATTTAATGGATGAACTCTAATATGTTTTGTATATATAGTATATAAAATTGGTGCAGAACTTAAATTTATAGGTAAAAAATCTAAATTTGAATTCTGTATAATATCTATAGTTAATCCTTTTAGCACTGATATAGATTTATTATCCATTAATCTCACTCCTTATTATCTTTTTTACTATAAATAATTATAACATAAAAATATTAAAAAAATAAATATAATTTTATATTATAAACATTTATTTATAAAAAATATGATTACCTTGGTATATATCAAACCAAAGTAATCATATATTTAATTATTATTTATTTTTTCAATATATTTTACATATGAAGGTTTTCCTCTTTTTATAACAAAACAAAAATTATATTGAACATCCATTGCCATTTCAGGTATTTTTTGTGTAAGATTAATCGAAAATTGATCACCAAGACCATTACCTAGCCATATGCAATCACTCTGACTTCTATTATTTTTATACCATGCTTCATATTCAAAATTTTTCATTTTATCAATAGTCTCAATAAAAATGTAGTTTATAATTCCTAAATCATTAGATATTGTAAATAAGTCTCCAAAAGCATTCTGCTTTTCAGCAGATAATTTATTTTTAAAAGAGTTTAACCCTATAATTATACAATTTATCTTCTTAATATTATCAAATATTGATTTATTATAATTATTATTTTTATAGGATATATATGAATTATTAAGTATATTAATTATTGAATCAAATATTGAATCAAAATTTGATTCAAAATACTTTGAATTTTGTTTTATAATATCTTCTATAAAAACATCTTCTGCATTTATTATAATATTCATCCAATTTTGATTATACATAAATTGCGTTATAAAAGGATTTATAAAGCTTTCAAATAAACTAAATTCTTGACTAGAAATCAAATTAATATGGTTTTTACTAAAATCAAAAGTTGATATAGTCAAATCATTTTTATTGATTCCTATTATTATTTCATTTTTAGAAACTTTATTTTTATCAAGTTCATCATATATAACAACTTCTGGTAAAACAGGTATTTTTGTTGCTTTAGAATTATATTTAGATGAAAGAAGTGTATTTATTTGATTAATAATTTTTGATACATTTGATTCTTCACTAGTTAAAGCTGTTTGAAATTCGTAAACATCTTCTTTTTTTATTAATCCTCTACCAAACATCTTTGATGGATATGTTTTATGTATATTCCCAAGTATTGACGAATAATCATCCTCATTATTTTGCTGTAAAACAAATATTTGATTGAAATTTTGTTTTAATTTAAATCTTATACCATTAGGTGAATTAATTGTAAATACAAAATAAATTCCATATTTAATACAATCTCTTGTTAATATATTTATTAAATCATCATAATCAGGATAAGTTTCTGCATAAGCCTCATAATTATTTATTATAATCACTATGTGTGGTATAGTAATTCCAGTACTTTTACAGTACATTTCATAATCACCATTATAATCAGCAAAAATTTTTTTTCTTTCATTAATTGTATCTTGTATAAATTTAAATAAATTACTTATTTTTTCAGAATCATTTATATATAATATATCACCAACAATTGGTGTTTTTTCAAAATATTTAAGAACTTCTGACCCAAAATCTAATATATAATAATTAACTTCCTCTGGTGTATAAGTAATCATTGATGAATAAATCATAGTAGTTATAAAGTTTTCTTTACCACTACCAGCCATACCATATATAATAACATTTCCTTCTTTACTAAATGGTATAGTAAGTAAATTTTGCTGTTGCATATTAGGAATGTCATATTCACCAATTACAGGTTCTAAAATGTATTTTTCTTTTTCATAATTATATTTTTTTATTAAATCATTAACATAAATATGTTCAGGTATCCTATCAAGCCATAAAGGTTTAGAAAAAATATTTTCCTCTATAGCACATTTGTGTAGATATTTAACAATATTTACTAATTCTTCACCATTACTATCATCAATTATTTCTTCTTTTTTAGTTTCAACACTTTTTGTTACATATCCAATATTATCAATAAAATTAATAGATGAATCTATAGTTTTTTTTATGTTTTCAGAAGGAATATATTTTCCTCCAGCCCAAGCTGATTGTCCTAACAAAAATATTTCATTATAACCAACTTGTAAATAAAATCTACCAGTTTGAGTTAAATATGCAGCATCAGGACATTGTATAACTTCTGAACTATCACTTTTTTCTTGAACCCTAAAACACACTCTAAAACGTGTATTACTCCAAATTTGTGAATCCACTACACCACTTGGTTTTTGAGTAGCAAGTATTAAATGAACACCTAAGCTACGTCCAATTCTAGCAGTACTAATTAATTGTTCCATAAATTCGGATTGTTGAGTTTTTAATTCTGCAAACTCATCAGCTATTATAAACAAATGTGAAACAGGTTCATCTACAATTTTATTTCTATACATTTTTTGATATTTATAAATATCAATTGTACTTTCTCCAGATAATTCTCTTGCTTTATTAAATAAAGCTTGTCTTCTTTTTAATTCGCTTTCTATTGATGCAAGAGATCTATTTATTTCTGTTTTATCTAAGTTTGTTATTACCCCAACTAAATGTGGTAGCTTGTATCCCAAATTTTTGTTTTCAAATGCTCCTGCAAGTCCTCCGCCTTTATAATCAATTAATACAAATTGAACTTCATGAGGATGATAATTAATAGCCATAGAAAGAATATAGGTAATTATAAATTCAGATTTACCACTACCCGTCATTCCCGCAACAAGTCCATGTGGACCATGATATTTTTCATGTAAATCCAATGATATTTTTTCACCACTTTTACCTATACCAACAATTGCACTCATATTTAAGATTGGAACATTTGATATCCATCTATTTTTAGAATTAAGTTGCTCTACTTTACCAACATCATACATTTCTAAAAATCCCACTTTTTTTGGTATTATTCCATCTTCATTATTATTTAATTCTATAGGTATATTAGCTAATTTTCTAAAAGCTTTAGAAATATTTATATTACTTAAATCAATTTTAAACTTTTGTTCTCCATTATTGGCAATATTTTTAAACATCTTTGATTCATTTTCATTTAACTCAATAAATGTTTGACATTGGTCAGGCAAATTTGATATTTTATCATTCAATATTATAATAGAAAATCCTAAATTGTGTTTGTATTCAATTATATTTTTAATAAAATCAAAATTTCTTATAGAATTAAACGAATCAGTTATAATTAGAAAATTTTGATCGTATTTAATTAAATTACTGTTTTTTTCATTATATTCTTTTCTCTGATTAAATATTTTTTCTAGATTATATGATATTTCTTTATATTCATCAATTGTAGATGAAAAAAATCTAATTGTTTTATCATTACTAAAACAATGAGGTAATATTTTATATTTAGTAAAATTATTTTCTTTATTTTTAGATGTAAAAATAACTATTTTTAAATCATCATAACTATGAAAAGTAACAATTTGTAAAAGTATATTATCAATAAATTTATACTTTAGTTCATCATTACCAATAATTGCTGAAATATAATTTTCTTTAAATGAATATAATATTGGAACATTATCCAAAATTTTTGGAGAAAGAGTTAATTCTTTAACACTATCTTTTAAATTATCTTCAACCATTGAAAATCCTTCTTCAGGATAATTTATATTTATTTTCATAGGAAAAGTGCCAGTACCTAAACTAACAGACAAATAATCTTCATCTTCAATTCTTCTTTCCCATAATCTATCTTTTTTATTTATTATAATATTATAACATTCTTCCAAACTTACATATCTTTTATGTAATATATTTTCTTGTTTTGTCTTTTCCTCAAATATTTTACTTTTTTGATTATTAATATACTCGTTATATTTATTTTGTCTATTTCTTTCATTTTTCTTACTTAAATGTTTTTGAAATAAATTTGTAACAAGGGGCCATAAAAAGAATGATAACATCATAACACCACTTATTAATAATGATGGTATAGCTTCTGACCAGGTTTGATTTTTATTTTGAACATTACTTATAGTAGTATAACATGTTACAACAGAAGTTAAACTCATTGTCAACATTGGACCTAAAGTTAAAATTGCTGGTATTTCTTGTTTTTCTTGTTTTGAAGGTGGAGAATCAATTTTTAATTCTAAAGGTTCAATCGAATAAATAAATCTTGGCTTTTTGTAAAAATAATCTTCTTCCTTATATAAGAACATTTCTTTTTCTTCGTGTGCTTCCTCATAGCTTTCAGATGCTGGATCAAATGAAATTTGTGTATTTTTCAAAAAAGTTTTTACTTGATTATTTGGATTATTAATACCTAGTATATAATCACCTTGTATTTTCATAACTACTATAATTAATCCCATAACAAAAATAACATCACCTAATTCAAGAATAGTTGAATTATTTACTCTTATATTATTTACATATGTTTTAGAAAAGCAATTTAAAATCAATTTATCGTTTTCTAATTTAATCTCAGCATGATTATTACTAACTAAAGTACAATTGTAACTTATTTTACACTCACTATTACTTCCAATTGTTATTGGATTAGGAAAGCAAGTAGAAGTAGAATAAAAGGTAATATTATTTTCATAAGATAAACAACAATACAATAACATTGATTTATCAGAATAAGAATCTTTTATTATATAAAATTTTCCAATTTCTAATATAGAAGATGCTACTCTTTTTGAATTTTCCACAATATAATATGAACTATTGCTCATAATTTTCCAATTACTATTTCGATCTGCTTCTATATTTATTATATTCTTTTCGTTATCATTTTCATCAAAATCAGTTATCCAAATATTACCATCTATTTTATTAGGTAACTTAAAACTATCTAATTTTTTTTCATTAATCAATAAAACTTTCACTTGCTAGCCTCCTATTAATTCTTTAATAAATTTTTTTAATGTCATGTATAAAAATTAATTTAATTATTTAACATTTCTAAATTTTCTTCAGGTAAATTTTCAACTAAAGTATATTTACTATCTTTAATTTCTTTTATAAGTATAACATATGAATTTATTGCATCATTATGTTCTAATCCAATATCCTCCAATATATTAACTGCAACATCAAAACTAATATCTGAAAAAAAATTATGATATTTATCAGCAATCAAATTTTGTAATTTTTCAAATTTATCTAATTCATTTAAATATTCAGTTTCAGTTATAGTCTTATATTTTTTTTTCATTAGTAAAATTTCTTTTTTCTTTTCAATTAAACTTATTATTTTATTATGTTCTTCTCTATTCATCTAATCCTCCAAATTCAATAATAGGATTTCTATTATTAACAATTTTTTTAATATCATCATAATATTCAAATTTTGAGTCATTTATCTTTACCAAATATCCTTTTTTATTATTCCCAATATTAAATTCTATCGCAAGTGCATTATTTACTTCATCTATATTATAATATTGTACTTTTGTATCTTTACCAAATATTTTAGATACCGAATTTGAATATAGTTTAAGATTATCAATTGAACTATAATAATTGTCATATATTTTACAAAATGCATTAATTTTATCCTCAATATTAACAGATTTAGAAACCTTGTAAACTTCATTTATATAATCAAATTCTGTTTTATATTTACCCACTTTGTAACCTATTTTTTCATCAATTTTTTGTACGGCTTTTCTATTTGATGGATTAGTATATTCAGTATAAATATCTGAAGCACCTAAATTCTTATTTTTTTTCGTAATAACCCACATTCTAGTTTCCATATTATATTTTGATGATACCAAATCTGGTAAAGATCCTCTAGTATATGTTCCATCTGCATAAATTTTTTTACCTTTTCCTAAATCTATTGATACATAATTATGACTTGTATTAGATCCTTCTTTAATACCATGAATTTTTATTTTATCACTTGGAACACCAACTTTTTCTAACAATTCTTTATAAATTCTAGACCACGAACTGCATACTACTTTATTTGTACTCATATCAGAAATATCATATGTTTTATCATACCAAGAAGTTTTTATTGAATCAACATTTTCAGTAACATAATAAGGATTATTTTTTCTTTCATTTGCAAAATATTCATCAGAATACGACACTGCTTGATTTAATTTTAAATAAACTATTCTTGCTTTTTCTTTGATTGATAAATCCGAAGGAATTTCCTCTACAATTCCTTCAATCAAATTTTTCTTATTAAAATCTGAGGTTTTCATAATATCACTTATTTTTTTACTACCTACTTTTATTTTTGAATTAATATTATTATTAAAATTATCATTTTTAAATTCTGTATTATTTGAGCGATAAACATTTCCATTTTTAACTTCTATTTTAGCGACCACATACTCTGGTTTAAGAACATATTGATTTTCATCAGAAATATAATATAACAATGACCTCATATCATCTAAATTTTTCTTTGGAATCTTTATAACCATACCATATCCCATATTATCTAAATTTTTATATGAGCTAGCACCACATATATGAAACATAAATGAATCAATATTTTTATCAAAAGTAATATTACGTTCTAGTTCATTTAAATCAAACCAATGTTCATTAGAAACTCCCGAAGAAACATGCCCTGTTAAATATAACCCTTCATCATAGATTGTTTTTGCAACATCTAACTTTTGTGTACGATGAATTCCATAAATATAATCATCAGAATCATTTTTCAACATTTTTTCTATTTTTTCTGCAATACTATTATCAATGTATTTATATTGATCATAATCCATAAATTCATAATATTTTTTACAAGCATATCTATTTCCTTGCAAAATGTCCGTTAATTGTTCTAAATCCATATTATTAAACATATGCTCTATTTTTTCTGGAGTATATCCCTTTTTTTCAAATAATTTAGCTATTTCATTATATTGGCCACTATCATACAATTTTTTCATATTATTGTAAGATTGCAAAGTGCCTATTAACTCTTCTGAATTCATGGTATTAAACATATACTCTATTCTTTCTGGAGTATATCCACGATTTTCAAATAATTTAGCTATTTCATTATATTGGCCACTGTCATACAATTTTTTCAAGTTAGAATAATTTTTTTCTAAATTATCTGATTCTAATTTAAATTCGGATTGATTTGATATACCATTTTGTTTTTTCTTTGCAACATAGTATTGCCCTGCTTCTCCAAGTGCTGATAAAAATGCTCCTAAAAGTACACCTGTACCAACAGAACTCCACCCACCATTGGCTTTAAATATATCCCAATAATCATCATCCATATATGTACTTGCAATCCCTGTTTGAACAAACGGCTCAACTCCACCAAATACAGAATCCATTCCTACCCTCATAGCAGAATTTGCTAAAGAATTTGAAAAAGGATTATAATTATTTATCCCTGAACCTACTTTCCAACTAAATGCTCCCCAAGTACCACCTAGAGCACTTGCTGTATATACTTGGTCCAAATTTGCTCCATAGGCAGCAGCATCCATAGATTGCTCCCCTGCATTAACAAATCCACCAACCATTCCAAATCCAAATAATTTTCCTAATACTGCTGTAGTCCCTGTTTCACCTGTATTTTCAATAAAATTATAGATTTTACCATTTGTTTTTAATTTACTATATGCATCTATAGTTTTTCCAGCTAAGCTATTATAAAATTTTTCATATCTATTTTGAAGTTTTTGCTTCTCTTTTACTAATTCCGATAAGAATTTTTGAGTTTCAGTGTTTTTATCTACATATATATTATAAAATTTATTTGCCTGTTCATAATCACCTTGTGAATAAGCAACTTGAGATAAATAATACCACAAGGTCCCATCACCTTCACCATATGTTACCCAATGTTTAAAGGTTTTTGCACCACATTTAAGTTTAGTAAAAGAACTATCCGCTCCTTTTACTACAGCTACACCTGCATTAATCATTGTAGCGCCAGTATCTGACTGTGAATATTTAAAAAGAAAGTCTTCTCCCGCACTATTAATAGTTCCTAACGATGGAATTTCATCTTCTGTTCTTCGTTTTAAATTTGCTAATTGTTCTTTTTGCTTATTTCTTGGATCAACGGCTGAATCATTTTTTAAATTAGAAAAATTATCAGTTATTTTATTAGTTGAATTAGATATTTTACTAACAGATTGTGAAACACTATTAATAAAATCCTGTTCGATTTTTTGAGATGTATTCAATGATGGAATTTCATCTTCTGTTCTTCGTTTTAAATTTGCTAATTGTTCTTTTTGCTTACTTCTTGGATCAACGGCTGAATCATTTTTTAAATTAGAAAAATTATCAGTTATTTTATTAGTTGAATTAGATATTTTACTAACAGATTGTGAAACACTATTAATAAAATCCTGTTCGATTTTTTGAGATGTATTCAATGATGGAATTTCATCTTCTGTTCTTCGTTTTAAATTTGCTAACTGTTCTTTTTGTTTATTTCTTGGATCTACAGTTGAATTTTTATTTAAATTATAAAAATTATTTGATACAAATTTATCAACAGTATTTCTAATTACTACAGAATTAGTTGGTAAGTCTGACAATTTTGATGAAACAAAATTTTTAAGTACGGATTCTGTAATATAATTAGAACTTGAATTAGATAATAAAGAATTTTCAAGAGCATTGACATTATTTATGTAACTATCAAAAAAAGAATATATTGTTTCATAATTTGCTTCTATTTTTGAATATATATTATTTAAATCATTTGCGATTGTTTTCATATATGAATCAGAACAATTATTTATATATCCATTTTTAAATGTACCATATGTTTTACTTTTAAAATTATATTGTTCACTTCTAAAATTTGATTTACAATTAGTAAGTAATGATACATTTATTTTAGTTACATCATATGTCATTTTAAAAATCCTCTCTTATTATTTTATTTCATCAAAATCATTTCCACTATCATAATTCATTTTTTCATATACATCATTCAACATTGGAGTAAAATTTTCGTACTCATCATCTTTTAAACCTAAAAAAATAATTTTATCTATATCATTATGATTAAATAAAAACATAGAATCAGATGATATATATCCCTCCGGATATATACAACCGCAATAGTCAAAAATTTTATTCTCATTTTTTACAATTGCAATATATCCAGTTATCATTAACCTTTTAGTAGCATTTTTTAATAATACTACTGACCCTAATGGTAAAAATTTATTTTCTTTCATAATTTCCTCCTATAAAAGTGATTGAATATTTTTTTTGCATGATTCAATTTGCAATTGCTTACTATCAATTTGAGATTTTTTTTCATTAATTTGCTTTAAAATTGAACTAATTTTTTTTGAATTCTTTTTAGCTAAATCCGTATCCTCTTTACCAGTTTTGACATATTTTTCTGATTGTTGTTTTGCAGATTTTAGATTTTTACTAAGAGTTAATACTTCATTTTGTAGTCCTATTATACTATTTTGAATATTTTGATATGACTCTATATTATCTATAACTTTCAAATATGATTTTAATTTAGAATCTAAAACTTTGTATAATTGTAGCGATTTATTTAATGCATTAGTTAAATTATCTATTGAAGAAGTATTACATACATTACCATTTTTCAGTTTAGAAATAAGTTCATTTGTGCAATTATAATTTATTGAATTAATACAATTATAAAGATTATTTCTTGCTGCAGAAATATTTATATTTTCAAGACTCATAACTATATTATTCCTTTCTAATATTTACTGACTTGGAGATATTAAATATATTGTTTAAGTCATTTATTACTTTTTCATCAGCCTTTTTGTATTCATCTGAGCATTGAATCATATATACAATTAAAGAGTCTAATTTATCTGAAAAATCGTCAAAAATATTAGAAAGATTTTTTGATTTTCTAATATAATTATTTGCTGCTTCTCCTTGCCAACTAGAATTTAAACCATCAAAAACATCTTTTATACTACCTAATTGTAATCTTATACTCTTATTTATATTTTTCATTTCATTACAAAAATCAGCTATTTTACTATAATTAAGTACCATATTCTACACCTTTATTTCTATATTTTTATTTGAAAAAATTTCATCTAATAAATCATAGGCTTGTGAAACATTTATTAGATATTCCGCATATTTCTTTAAAATATTTGCCAATTCACTTAACTCATTTATATAATTATTTTTTAATGCATTAACATATTTTAATTGATCTGCTCCTTGCCATGCAATATTTATGTTATCAATAACATTTTCTAATTTATGTATATCATTAGAAAATGTATTAATGTATGATAATATTTCTTCGCCTTTCTTTTTTAAATCATTTTTATTAATAAATATTTCCAATAATATCACCTCATTTTTAAAAATTTCTCTAGTCAGTAAATACTAAAATAATATTTACTGACTAGAGTCCCTATATAAAATAGAGAATCTATACTAATTTGAATTCATTATTGTTTTATCGGCAGACTGATAATTTGCTACAACTGTAGATAAATACATTGATTCATCTTCTATACATTTTGAAAATTCTGGAAATTTTGCACATAATTTATCAAATTCTGCTTTTGATGATGCAGCAGAAGTTCCAGACCAAACATTGTCATTTCCAACTTTATTTAAAAAAGTTCTTATTTCATTTAATATTTCTTCCATTCTTGTTGAATAACTTTTTAAATTTTGACTTATAGACATCACTTGTGCATAAGTTAAATTAGATCCATTCATCTATTATCACCTCTCATTACAATTAATTTTTTATTCCTTGTTGATTTGTATTACTAACTTCTTCATATATATTAGCAACATTTATTAAAAATTCTCCTATTTCATTAATAGTGGTATTTAATTTATCCATTACTTGTGATTGTTGAAGTACTGCATTGGTATACTTTTCTGCATCTTTACCTTTCCAATAATTTCTTAAATTTTCATTAATTGATTTAATATTTCCTAATAAAGTTGCAAACTCACCACCTTTTGAAATAACATTATTTCCTAAATTTCTTGTTTGTGTGTAGTCAATATTTAAATCTTGTTGCACCTATTTCACCTCCCTTCAAACTATAGTAAGATTAGAGTTGTACCATTAATTATTCCACTTGATTTTACATATATATTGTTATCAATTTTACTACAAGTTTCTTTGTCATAAAGTTTGATATTTTCTATATTACTTATATTATTATCAGCTAATTCATTAATTGTATTTATTATAATTTCTTTAACTGTTCCTACTTTTTTATTTATAGGAATAAAAACATCATAATTTTGACCAAGTAATGGAACATAAACAGTAACAAACAATTTATTCATCATTATCCTCCAATTAATATATTATTCTATCTTACTTTATGATTTAAGTATACCCTCTTTTATATAATTTTGTCAAGGAAAAAGGTTAATTTAATGTAAACAATATAATTAAAAAAAAATAGTTTTTTATGTATATGTATTATTAAATATTTTTAATTAATTACAAAACAAAAAAATACAACAAAAATTATCTTATAATTCATTTGTTGCTTTATATTATCTATATTTTAAATATCTTTTTTATTTGATAAAAATTTTTAAGAAAATATTTCAATAGTATTATTTTGTTTAGAAAGATTATTATCTATTGCCTCTGATCTAAACATCATTGATACTATTCCTAAAACTCCTATAACTATTATTATTAAATATCCTATAATTTCTTTCATATTTCACTCCCTCTTTCTGATTTAATGTTACCACGAACAGATGTTTGTGTCAACATATTTTCGAACAATTGTTTGACATTTTACAATTTTTGTGTTAATATGAATTTGTAATAGAAAGGAGATTTCAAATTTATGGAAAAATTAACATATAAACAAAATCAAGTTTTAGATTATTTTAAAAAATTTATAGCAGAAAAAGGATATCCTCCTACTGTAAGAGAAATATGTAGTGCTCTTAATTTATCATCTCCTGCAACTGTTCATGCACATATAAATACACTTGTAAATAAAGGATATATGAAAAAAAATAATTCAAAAAATAGAGCTGTTGAATTACTTGTAAAAAATGAATATGAAGTAGAAGATAGTGTTGATGTCCCACTACTTGGTAAAGTTACTGCAGGTAATCCAATTGAAGCAATTGAAATGCCAGATGAATATTTTACATTACCAAGTTACTTAATACCTACAAAAAAAGAAGTATTTGCTTTAAGAGTAAGTGGATTATCAATGATAAATGCAGGAATACACGATAATGATATTGTAATTGTACAAAGACAACAAACTGCAAATAATGGAGATATTGTTGTTGCGATGACTGAAGATAATGAAGTTACATTAAAAACATTTTATAAAGAGGATGGATATTTTAGGTTACAACCTGAAAATGATACTATGGCACCGATTATACTTGATAAAGTTAGTATAGTTGGTAAAGCCATAGGTTTATATAGAAAAATGTAAAAAAGGAACTTTAGAAGTTCCTTTTATCTATATAAACGCTTAATGCTAAAGCGTACCTAAATTAATTATATGAAAAAAGTTACATATAATAACCTTTTTCATATAATTTTTATTTAGTATTGTTGTACCTACATTTAATATATCTTTTTTTATAAAATATATTCATTGATTTTATTTTTATATCTTCATTATTAATATATTCTTATTAAATATTTTTGTGTATTTAGTATCAAATATAATAATTAGTTTTTCTATAATATTCTATTATTAAGACAATATCCAATTACCATATCTATTTTTTTTGTTCATATATTTTTTATCATAATCTATTTATATAAACTTATATTTTCTTCAATATAATAATTATATGTTAAAAATAGAGCTATCTATTGATAACTCTATATGATTTTTACTATTATTATTCTTTCATTATTTTTAAATACAACTTTTTTGCTCTTTTCATAGATTTTTTTTCTTCTGAAGTAATAGGAGTCATGTCTTTAAAAATATCAAACATCGAATCCAATTTTTCATTATTTTCTAATACCACATGTTCATGTTTTGGATACATATCAAACCAAAAGTTTATTAAGTTCATATCATCAGAAGTTCTAGATAATAATTTTATATGTGTTCCAGACATACTTTCTTCATATATCTTAATAAGTCCAAGATATTTTTTCATAATTACCTCCAATCAATAGATTATTATATACTTAAAAATCATTTTGTCAATTACAAGTATCTATTTTATAACTATTATTATTAAATTTAATTCTTATGCTACCATCTAAATCAGTCCTATAAATTTTACAATTAGATAAATTATCTAATACATCTTTATTTGGATGATTATATCTATTATTTTCACCAACTGAAATTAAACTATATTTAGGATTTATACTATTTATAAATTCTTTACTTGATGACGTATTAGATCCATGATGACCTACTTTCAAAAAATCTATATTATTTAAGTTATATTTTTTTAATATATCTTTTTCTTTTTTTATACCTGCATCACCCATTAATAAAAGTTTAGTATTATTTATATTTGTATAAATTACATTACTATTATCATTTTCATTATCATATATTTTTGTATTTAAAAAATATAATCTATAATTATTTATATTTAACTCTTCAACATTTTTATAATATTTAATATTTTTCTTTTTTAATAATTTTATTAATTTTGATTCTAATTCATTATAATCATCATTATTAAATATAACCTTACCTACTTTAAAATTATTTATCAAGTTAATGCTTTCACCCATATGATCATAATCACCATGTGTCAATATAAGATAATCTATCTTTTTTACACCATCAGATTTAAAATATTTAATTAGCACATTTTCTGCAATACTATAATTATCATTTTCATTATAATTAACTTTACCTCCTGTATCTATTAAAATATTTTTATTAAATAATCTAATTAATGCACTATCACCTTGCCCAACATCTATAAATGTTATTAAAGGAGTTAATACAACAGTTTTATAATTAATAAAAATTATTAATAATATAATTATCATTGGTATACTTTTATAATTTTTATTTTGCATTTTATTTAATATAATAAATAATAATATATAGTATAAAAATACTAGTAAAATTGGAATTTTACATACAGAAAAATTTAATATATGAATATTTGATAAAATTATACTTATATTTTCAAATATATTGATAATAAAAAAACAAATATTATCTAATATTGGAAATATAAATGTAAGTAAACTAATAGGAAATAAAATATAAGATACATACGGAACATAAAAAATATTATATATAATACTTAACATATTTATTTGATAAAAATTATTAATAACTATAGGTAATGATACTAAAAATGAAACAAATGATATTAAAAATAAATTACATATAATTCCATGTTTTTTAAATAAACTATTATATTTTATTATAAAAAAACTTATACTAAAGGAAAATATAAATCCTACATTATAAATTACATATGGATTATACAAAATAATTATTGAAAATAATAAAATTAAAATATTAGTATTTTTTATATTTAACTTGAATATTTTATTTATAAAAACAAGTATAAATTGAAAACATGCTCTAATCATTGATATTGTAAAATTTGTTAAAAATAAGTAGAATAATAATAAAAATGATATTAATAAATATTTTTTTGATTCATCTAATTTTTTAAATATTTTTAATAGTATTAATGATATTAAAGATACATGCATACCTGATACAGCAAATAAATGACTAACCCCAAGGGTTTGATAATTATTATAACTTTCAACATTCAAGTCATTTTTATCTGCAAATATAAAGGTTTTTAAATAACCTTTTGAATTTTTGCATCTTTCCAATCTGCCTTCTATACTTCTTTTTAATGTATAAAAGATATTTTTGTTATTTTTAACTAATTTTATATTATCAGCTTTTACAATATATATAATTTTTTGACTTAATAAGTATTTTTTATAATTAAATAAATTAAAATTTGTATTATTACTTGGAAGTTTAGTATTACCATAAACATATATATAATCACCATATGATAATTTATAATTTTCTTTTTCTTTGCTATTTTTAAAATAATAATTGATTAATATTTTTTCTTTTGCTTTTAGAGTAATAGTTAATTTATTATCATCTATTTTATAATCTGTTATATATCCATAAAATTCTTTACTTGAGTTATTATAATTAGATTTAATAGTTATACAATTTATATTTATAAATAAATATAATAAACTAAGTAATAATAAACTATAAAATAAAATATCATACTGTAATAAATTCTTTAATTTTTTCAAACAATGAATCTCCAATACCAGATACATTTTTTATATCTTCAATACAATTAAAATTACCATTTTCTTCTCTATATTTTATTATAGAATTTGCCTTACTTTCACCAATTCCAGATATTGTTAAGAGCTGATCTTTTGTTGCTGTATTTATATTTATTAATTCATTTTTATTTTCTTCTTGATTGCTTTTATTATCTTCAAATAATGCATCATTATTAACATATTTTTCAACTAAATTATCTACAACTTTATTATTTTGCTCTATCAAATTTTCTTCTTTATTTTTATATTTTTCTATTTCATCTTTTGTATATACAACTATAACCATTTCATCAAATATTTTTTTACTTAAATTTATTAAACTAGTATCTGCATTTTCTTTAAGACCTCCTGAAGAATTTATTACATCTTGTACTCTAGATTCTTCTTTTAATCTATATATTCCAGGATTATTAACTGCTCCTTTAATATCTACATAATAATATATATCTTCTTTAGATATTTCTTCTTTTTTTTCTTCTTTTTTTATCGGTTCACTTTTTATAACTTCATTATTTTTTGTATTATTATTTATATAATAATATACACAAACAAATCCTATAATTAAAAGTATAAATATAGGAATTATAAATTTCAAATAATGTCTTATTTTTTCCATAAATTACCTCCTAAAATATATATTATCTTTTTTAGAAGGTTTTTCCCCTATTTATATTTATTTTTTAGTGTATTATAAAACACAATTTATAAAATTGTGTTTTTATTTTAAAACTCTTTTTTGCATATAGTTGTAATTTTCTATACATACTCTTTGTACAAGTGCAAGAGCAATTGACAAAGTTAATGCAAAAGATCCACCATAACTTAAGAATGGTAATGGAACTCCTGTTAATGGAAGTATTCCAAGTACTCCTGTTAAATTAACTACAACATGTAAAAGTATATAACACGCTACCCCATAACATATTATAGAATTTAATAAATTAGAAGATCTTTGACTTATTACAAGTATTCTAATTATTATAACTACATAAATTAATATAGTAATTATACCTGTTATTAAACCCATATCCTCTACTATAATTGGAAAAATAAAATCTGTATATGCTTCTGGTAAATATAAATATTTTTGTTTACTATTTCCTGGTTGAATACTAAATAACTTACCATTATTAATTGCTATATAACCATTGCATACTTGATATCCTGAATCTTCTTGATATCTTGTGCATGGATTTAAATAGTTAAATCTTCCTTTTTGCATATTAGTAAATAGACTTTTACCTGTTATTTCAACAAATAATAATACTATAATTGCAATTATAAGTCCTAAAAATGTTACTTTTATCTTTATATCTTTCTTAACTGGAGATGAATAAAATAATAATATTGATATAAAAAATAATATAAGTCCAGTACCTCCATCTGGTTGAAGTAGTGTTAACAAAGTAAAGACCGCACCCAAAGCTAATGGTATTATTGCAATTATCAAAGTCTTTAGTTTTGATGAATCTAAATTATTTAACCTTTTTATATTAATTTGATAATATGTAGCAGTAAATAATATTAAAGCAACTTTCGCAAATTCACTAGGTTGTACTCCATAACCTGCTATGTAAAACCAACTTTTTGAACCACTTGTTCTAACTCCTGCTACTAACAAAGTTATTAACATAAAAATTATTAATCCAGATATTAAATATATAATTTTGTTATACTTTTTTAAAGGTACATTAATTATTACTAAACATGCTATAGCACTACCAATTAAAACAAATAACTGTTTAAAAAAATATTTAGTGTTTTCTCCATATACTAAAAATGACTTCATACTTGATGCGTCTAATATCATAAATAAACCAAAAATAAACATAAATATAGATAAAAAAAGTAATGTTTTGTCCATTTTATTAAATGCTCTAATCATAATTTTTACCATCCTTACTATTAATAATATCATAAATAAACAAATTTACCTATATTTAGGTCAATTAAATAACATTTTATTTACATTTATAATAATATATAATAGAAAATAAAAAGGAGGTTTTAGTATGTATTATTACGGATACAGTGGTGGCTATAGTTATAATAACAATCCTTGTTGCGGTGGAAATCAAGGCGGATATGTTTATCCAATAAATCAAGGATATGGTAATAATTCAGGATACGGAGCTGCCATAATATTAGTTCTATTTATATTACTTGTAATAGTTATTGGAGCAGGATTCTTTAATAGAGGTAACTAATAGTAAAGATTCATCTTTGATGAGTCTTTTTTACTTTTTTATAAAAATATGATAAAATACTTAATAGTTGTTGGGGTGATAGTATGATTAGAACTAAAGATATACTAGATGAAAAAGATAAAAGATTAAGACAAAAGAGTAATAATGTTACATTTCCACTTGATGATAAGTATAAAAAATTTATTGACGATGCTATACAAATGCTTACATTGAGTCAAATTGAAGAAGAAGCAGAAAAATATAATTTAAGACCTGGAATGGGACTTTCTGCAATACAAGTTGGAATAAATAAAAGAATATTTGTAATTGTTTATGAATATGAAGAAGGCAAATTTGAAAATTATATATTTATAAATCCAGAAATTGTAAGTCAATCACAAGAAATGATATATGTTGATGGTGGTGAAGGATGTCTTAGCATAAATAGAGAGGTTGAAGGTATTGTACCAAGATGTGCTAGAATAAATGTTGAATATTATGACATTGATGGTAATAGACATGAAATGAGATTAAGAGAAGAATTGTCTATTGCATTCCAACATGAATATGATCACTTAAATGGTATATTGTTTATTGATAGAATTGATAAAAATAATCCTTATAAAAATCAAAATAATATGAGAGCAATATAAAAATATCACATATGTGATATTTTATTTATTTTCATTTATAAATCTAATAAGATCACTTTTACTTAAAAAACCAACTTCTTTGCCATTTAATTTACCATTTTTAAATATTAATAATGTTGGTATACTTAATATTCCAAATTTATTAGCAAGATCTACAGATTCATCTATATCAACTTTAACAAATACTATATCTTGCATTTCATTTGATAATTCATCTACTATTGGTGAAAGCATTTTACATGGACCACACCATTTTGCAAAAAAATCTACTAATACTATATTATTTTGTAAAACTTCATCAAATTCATTTGATTTTATTAATTTAACCATAATTATCCTCCTATATCACATTTTGAATTTATTTTATTTTTTGAATATAAATAATCAAGTGATTCTTTTTTTATTATATTATTTTTATACATTATTTTTATCGCATCACAATTAAAATTGGCATCAGGTAAATCCCCTTTATTTTCTATCAACTCACCTACTTCAATAAAAGTGTTTAACGATTCTTCTACTAAACCTGATACAAATGGAGTTTTTTCAAGAATGGTGTTTTTTAATTTTGATTCTTTAAATAATGGTATATTATTTAGTTCAAACGTTGGCTGCATCAATATAAACAATATAACAAATGTTATTAAATAATATTCTATTAAACCGAAAATTGCTCCAAGTATTTTTGAAGGTATTGCTAAAATAATAGTAGCTTTTAATATCTTTTCAAATATAGAACTTACTCTTATTAATACCAATAATATAATACTTAAAAGGCTAAAAACTATACAAAAAGCTAATACTTCATAAACTAAAATATTTAATGCACTTATATTTTCAAGTAATCCTCCAAACGTAAAAAATGGTAAATATTTATACATAAGAGATGATACTGGATTTTTAAGTATAAATGATAAAATAAGAACTAATATCATTCCAATTGTAATAACACTTTGTTTTATTATTCCCCTTTTGAATCCTATTACTCCTCCAAATAAAATAAAAATTACTATAATAATATCTAACATATAATCACCCTTTACTATTTCTATACTTAATTATATTATATTTTGCTAAAAAAATAAAGAATTATGATAAAATATGTATATAGAGGTGAAAACTAATGACAATATCATTTAAAATTTCTGATAATACAAAAGAAAAAATGATTGAACACTATAAATATATGAAAAGGGATAAAACCCCAGCATATGCAATATTTCAAGCAGATGATGCAGATACTGTTATTACATTATACGAATCCGGTAAAGTTGTATTTCAAGGAATAAGTGCAGATATTGATGCAAACATATGGAGAGAAACCGAAATAATGTTAAATGGTACTGCTCCTATTGAAAAAGAAAAAAAAGAAAAAAAAGAAAATACTGATAAAACAGATTATTATTTTATAAATTCAATTGGTTCTGATGAAGTTGGTACTGGAGATTATTTTGGACCTATTGTTGTATGCGCATCATATGTAAATAAAAGTAACATAAGTTTTTTAGAAGATTTAGGTGTTCGTGATTCAAAAAAATTAACTGATGAAAAAATATTAAATATAGCAGAAAGTATAATGAAAAAAATACCATTTAATGCATTTATTTTAACAAATAAAGAATATAATAAACTTCAAGATAAGGGATATAATATGAATAAAATAAAAGCAATATTACATAATAAAGTATTGCTTGGACTTATGAAAAAAGAAAATTTTATATATGATATGGTTGTAGTTGATCAATTTACACCTGAGAAAAATTATTATAATTATTTAAAAAGTGAAGAAAATGTATTTAGAAAAATTACATTTACAACTAAAGCAGAAGATAAATGTTTATCTGTAGCTTGCTCTTCTATAATAAGTAGATATTTATTTTTAAAAGAAATAGAAAAAATGGGAAATGAACTTAATTCATTTATTCCAAAAGGTGCATCTAATTTAGTTGATGAATATGCTAGTAAAATAGTAGAAAAATACGGAAAAGAAAAATTAAGAGAAATTGCTAAAATAAATTTCAAAAATTCTGAAAAAATCCTAAATAAATAGGATTTTTTTATGCAATAAAACCAATATATATCATAAATATTGTTAATATTATAGATATTATTAAACCATTTATTTTTGACCTTTTTTCATCATCATCTATACCTAATGCCATTGAAATTACATATCCACCAATTAACCCACCTATATGTGCAGCATTACCAATACCTGGTGTAGTAAATCCTATAAATAAGTTTAATATTACTATAGGTATAATCTGATTTATTATTGCATTACCAATATGGCCTCTATAATGATATCCAAAATATAATATTGATCCAAGTAATCCAAATATTGCTCCTGATGCACCAGCTGCTACTGTATTTTCACCAGATAATACAACAGTAAATAATGAACCCATTATTGCACTAAATATATATATAAATATATATTTTATTCTTCCATAAAAATATTCTACTTGAGTACCTACTATGTATAAAGAATACATATTTAAAACTAAATGGATTATTCCAATATGAAGAAATGCTGATGTAATAAGTCTTAAATATTCACCTGATTTTGTTAATGCTACATAATTGGCACCAAAATTTATAAGTGTATCTGTATTTTCAGAACCATTTCCAATTATATACATTAAAGCAAATACTATTACATTTATAATAATTAATGAATATGTTATTATAGGTTTTCTTAATTTCATATATTTTTCCCTCTTTTCATTTTCCTTAATATTTTTATATCCTATCTCATTTGTTATTCTCGTTATTAATTCAAATCCTTTATCGTCATACTTATACTTTTCTTTTACTTTTTTAAAGGATTTATTAATATATTTATTATTAATAAAATCTTCATCATTATTTACAAGTATGTTTATATATTTTGAATCATCATTTTCTATTTTATCTGTATAAAAATCTTTATCAACATATATTGATAACATATTCATAGAAAAATCGAATGTTTTTCTTTTTATTTGTTTACATATATGTTTAGATCTTAGTATATCATATTTTAATTGTTCTTCATTAAGAATGTGTTTAGTTGCTATTCTAATGATACTATAAGAATTATTTTTATTTTCAAGCCATACTTCATCTGTTATACCTTTTATTACTATAGGCGTATAATTTTCCTTTGTTATAAAGTAATGGATAATTTTCATAACTAATAATTCATAATCATCTATTATAGTCATTTCCATATTTATCACCTACTTTTCTTTATATTTATTCAAAATTTCAATAAATTCATCTGGAAGATCACATGTAAAGCTCATAAGTTTTTTAGTTCTAGGATGAATAAAACTTATTTCTTTAGCATGTAAAAGTTGTCCAAAATCTCCATATATATTTTTATTATAAACAGGATCATTAACTACAGGATGTTTAATATATTTCATATGAACCCTTATTTGATGTGTTCTTCCTGTTTCAAGTTCACATTCTATTAAAGTTGCATTTTTATATCTTTCAAGTACTTTAAAATGGGTAATAGCATCTTTTGAATTAACATCTGTAACTGTCATTTTCTTTCTATCATTTATATCTCTACCTATTGGAGCATCAATAGTACCAGTATCATGATTAATAACTCCGTCAACAAGCGCTATATACTTTCTTTTTACTAATTTATTTTTTAATTCATCTGCTAAAAAAGCATGTGCTTCATCATTTTTAGCAACTATCAAAAGTCCACTTGTATCTTTATCAATTCTATGAACTATTCCAGGTCTAAATTCACCATTTAAAGTACTTAAATTTTTACTTAAATACATTAAGCCATTTACAAGTGTATTATTATAATTACCACATGCTGGATGAACAACTACTCCAGATTTTTTATTTATAACCATTAAATCATCATCTTCATATATTATATCAATATCCATTTTTTGTGGCTTTATATCATTTGAAACTATTTCATCTTCTATTTCAATTAAATCATTATTACATACTTTATAACTACTTTTTATCACGTTGTTATTTACTAGTATCTTTTTATTTTCTATTAATTTTTGAATTTTATTTCTAGTAAAATCAGTAGTATCAGATAAATATTTATCTATTCTTGTCGGAACATTAATATTTTCTACATTAATTATTATTTTTTCTTCCACCTTTTTCACTTCCTTCAAATAATAAAAGCAATACTGCACCTGTTAAAATACATACATCTGCTAAATTAAATATTGCAAAATCAAAATTAAATATTATAAAATCTAAATAGTCAATAACATATCCATAAAATAATCTATCAAATAAATTGCCAAATATTCCACCTAGTAAAATTCCATAAGATATTATAGTTAAATTTGACATATTTTTATTTTTTCTTAAAAAATAAAATATTAAAAATAATACAACCAATGTTATTAATATTAATAAAATTAAATTACCAGAAAACAAACTAAATGCAGCACCTTTATTGTGACAATTAGTTATATAAAAAAAACCATCAATTATTTTATTTCTAATATTTAAATCAAAATTAGATGAAATAAAAATTTTAATAAATCTATCAACTAAAAAAACAAGTATACTTATAATTGTCAATTTTTTCATACATTTCTCCACTTATTCATCATCATTGATATTATATCATGAAATTGACTTTTTTCATATACCTGTTTTTAATTTTGAAAAATTCTATTATTATATTCTTTTGGAATATTTTTTAATTTTTTCATTCCATCACTATCAGAAAATAAATTTTCATGTTTTATAAACAATAACTTTAATTTTTCTTTTGTTTTTTCATCTTCATCTAATATAGACTCAAATTGATTTATAGTTTCTTCAAAACTATTACTATATGGATAATTGACTCTATATACATCTAAATAATATAAATATTTTTTAAAAATCTCTAAATCCTCTTTTGAATTTATATCTAATAATTTTTCCATATCCTCTAATTTAAAATTATATTGAATACCTTCAATAAAATAAATTTCAAATGTTAAATCTTTTTTTCTTTTTTCATATACATCTTCTACTATACTATTCATAAATATTTCCTTTCTATATTAATATGATATTATATTTGTATAGTAAAATTTGTCGAAAATAGGTACATAAAAAGTTAGTAAAAACTAACTTTCATTTTTTTTAACTAAATTATATATTTCTTCATGAATATCTTCTATATTTCTCATTTTATTATCATTATTACACTGAATTTTGTTCCATGATAAATAATCTGCTACAAACATTGCACTTTCATATACTTTTTTCATAAATTCTAAATTACTTTCATGTATGTCATTTTCTACTCCATCGTTTTGTTTCCTTGCATTTCTCATTTCAGTAACTAAATCAAATGGAGCATGTAAAAATATAACATTATCAGGTTTTTTAATTCCAATTTTTGAATATTCATAATCAATAACATAATCTATAAATTCTTTCTTTTTTTGTATATCTTCTATTAATGCAGATTGATAAATTAAACTTGATGTAGTATATCTATCAAGTAAAATAATTTTCCCTTGTTCATATAATTGCTTTAATTCAGTATACCATGTTATTCCTCTATCATTGGCATATAAACTATTTACAAAATATGGGGATAATTCATTTGGTGTACCATATTCACCTTTTAAATATTTTTCAACTGGTTTTCCTTGATATGTATTGTATGATGGAAAATGATGATTAAAAACTTCATATCCATCATCTGTAAGATGTTTGCATAACATTTCATATTGAGTTGTTTTACCAATACCATCGCATGCACCTTCTATAACAATTAATTTTCCTTTTTCTTTTTCCATATTATAACCTCCTGCAAAATAAATTCTATAGTAATTATAACATATTTTTTTGTGTAAAAAAAATAGTTATTTAAAACTATTTCATATTCAACACTTATATAATATATAATATTTCTAATATTTGACTAAATTTTCTGTTTTGTGAAATTCTAATTATTGTTCATCTAAATTTTTTACAGTATAATATATTAAATAAGCGAATCTATGTATAAATAATTACGCTATGAATAGCACAATTATTTAGATAACCTCATATATAATTTCATAGTTGTAAATTATTTTTTAATTAAAGAAAAAAACTCAAATATGAGTTTAATTTTTAAATGGCGGAGACAGAGGGATTTGAACCCTCGCGGCAGTTACCCACCCTACACCCTTAGCAGGGGCGCCTCTTCAGCCTCTTGAGTATGTCTCCAACTGCAATATAATTTTAACATTTAATGTTAATAAGGTCAATAATAAAATCTTTATTTTTACAATTAAATAATAAAAACCTCGTTTTTATATGCAATAAACGAGGTTCTTACCAAAATTTAGATTTTAAATTTTTTTGATTAATCCATTAGGTGTTAATACATATAATGTATCTATTACTTCGTTTATATATCTCCTATCATGAGATACACTTATAATTGTTCCATTATATTCTTTTAATGCTTTTCTAATAACAGGATTAGATAATGGACTCAAATTTCTTGTTGGTTCATCTAATATTAAAACATTACATTCATCTATCATAAATTTACAAAGAAATAGTTTTGCTTTTGTACCATTACTTAAATATTTTATTTTACTTGTCATTTCATCTCTTGTAAATTTCATATTTCCTAACAATAATCTTGCATTAGTAATATCTTCTTTTTTATTACTTTTTGATACAAAATCTAATACATATTCGTATCTACATAAAATATCATCATAATTTTGCGGCATGTATCCAACTATTATATCGCTTCTACAGATTAAATTATCATATATTTTTTTTATTAAAGTTGATTTACCAATACCATTTTTACCTATAATACATAAATGTGTATCACCTAATACTTCTAATTTTATACTTTTTGATAGTGTTTTATTATCTATTTTTAGATATGGTATATTAAAATTTAAAATAATTTTTGACTTTGGTATTTTTACACTTCTAAAATATAAGTTAATACTTTCTTCAACATCTGGTATTTCAGTTAATTCGGTATCATCTAATTTCTTTTTTTGAGATTTTAAAGAATGCATTTTCTTTTTCAAAACTTGAGCGCCATGTGGATCATTTCTTGAAATTGTATTTTGTTGATGTTCAACCTTTTGCATTATTCTTTGTAGTTTTTCTTGTTGTTTTTTAAACTCTCTTTTTTCAGATTTTGCAATTTGCGCTTGTTTTTCTATTTTTCTAAGTCTTTGATTAACATAGGTATCATAATCAATTTTTAATAATGTATGTCTACAGTCAGTTTTCTTTTTTATTTGTTCTAGATGCAAAATCATATTTGCAGTATTAGCAAGTAAAGTTTCATCATGTGAAACATACATAACTGGTTTATTTGTATTATTAATGAATTTTTCTAACCATTCTAATGTTTCAATATCTAAATCATTAGTAGGCTCATCTAAAAATAAAATATCATATTCATTTAATAATAATTTCAAAATACTTATTTTAACTTTTTCTCCACCTGATAATGTACTAATTTTTTGTTTTAATATATTATCATCTAAATTAATTAATTCTAAATGTTTATATAGATTATTAATTTTATCATAATAATCATTTTCATCAATAAATAAAAAATCATATACACTTTTATCTAATTTATCAGTGCTAATAGATTGTTCTAGATAGCCAATTCTATTACCTTTAAAATTAATGTTCCCACTTACTTCAGCATATTCACAAATGCCTAAAATAGATTTTAGTAAAGTGGATTTCCCATTTCCTTCTTCTCCAATAATAGCAAGTTTATCACCATTATTTAATATTAAATTTAAATTTCTAATTAAATATCTATCATTTATAGATATAGTCAAATCTTTTATTTCTAACATATTATGCCTCCTTTAATCGGCATAATCAAAGTTTATGTCATACTTAATTACATATATTTCGCATTTTATCACCTCATATTCATTAATTTTTTTTAATTTATTAATAACAATTGTATACAATTTTATAAAAAAGTCAATTTTTCATAAATAAAAAAAACTCGTAGATTCGAGTTTTATATCACTATGGTGACCAATACGGGATTCGAACCCGTGAATGCCGCCGTGAAAGGGCGGTGTGTTAAGCCACTTCACCAATTGGCCACATGGTGGACCTAGATGGACTTGAACCATCGACCTCACGCTTATCAGGCGTGCACTCTAACCAGCTGAGCTATAGGTCCAGACATATCAACGCTATTTAATTTTACACTATTAAATGTGAAAAATCAAGATATTTTAATAAAAAATATATTTTT
>CANQKX010000010.1 GCA_947624565.1 uncultured Bacilli bacterium | reverse complement strand
ATAAATTGCTGAAAGATATTATATATGATTCTAAAATTAACTGCACAACAATTGTGCACTTTCAAAAATAATCTACATTTTTATAAATCTTAAGTTTTTACTACTATTTGAATTTACAATTAAATACAAAAATGATATAATAAAAATAAAATATAGTAGATTAAAATAGGAGTTATGTATATGAGAAAATTAAAAGAGAAAAAATATATAGCATTAATAATAATGGTTGTGTTAGTATTAGGAATAATTGCTATAAATAGGATAGGACAAATAGATAAATATGCAAATAAAATTGCAGTACAAAAAGCATATGTAGATAAAATAAATAGATTGTCTGCAAATGTAGTTGATTCATCTAACATCATAAATGGATATGATGAGATTGAATATGTCTTAAAATATACATTAGAAAATAAAGAAAATGTAAAAACAAGAAATGTAATAATAGAAGCAACAATAGATGAAAATGATAAATATACAACATTTAAAAAAATAACAGGAGAAAAAGTAACAAGTACATTAAGTAATGATAAAAAGAAAATCCAAATACGAGTAGAAGATGCAAAAGTAGAAAAAGAAAATACTATAACTATAAAAATGTTAGTGTCAGGGGCACCTGATGGATATAAAGTAACTCCAACAATACAAATAAAAGAAGAAACTTTTGAAGAATATAAAAGTATACAAACAGATGAAATACAGGTAAAAACAAATAGTTTAATAGGGCAAGTAAGAGATGAAAATAAAACAGTAGTAAGCAACATAGAATTAAAATTAATGAAAGATAAAGAAGAAATAAAAAGAACATATACTGATGAAGATGGGATGTATACATTTAGTGATATACAAGAGGGAATATATACAGTAGAAGTAGAAGAAGAAGTATATGAAAAAACAACAGAATCTACAATAGAAATAAAAGATGGACAAGTATTAAATATAGGTGTAAAAAGCGTAAAACCATATGAAATACAATTAAAAAAATATATAACATCTTTAAAGATAATAAACAATTCAAAAGAAGAAAAATATACATATGGAGAAATAGAAAAAGTACAACAAGCAATAAAAAATCTAAAGGAAATACAAGGAGAAATAACATATAAAATAGTAGTAAAAAATATAGGAAAAAAAGAAGGAATAGTAACAGTAGTAAAAGATGAAATACCAGAAGGATTAACATTTGTAGAAAGTAAGAATCCAGATTGGGAATTAAAAGATGGTAAAGTATATAATGAAAGTTTAGAAGGAATAAGTTTAAAAGCAAATGAAGAAAGAGAAGTAACATTAATACTTGATATAGATAAAACAAAAGAAGCAAAAACATATATAAATAAAGTAACAACACTTGGAGAAGTATATGAAAAAGTGGCGTATGTGTTAGATGGAAAAACATATAAAGAATTAGAAGTATTAGAAGGAGAAAAATTAGAAGAATTAAAAATAGAGAATAATAATTTTGATGGATGGTATACAGATAAAAAATATACAAATAAATATAATTTTAATAATGAAGTAACAAAAGATTTAATATTATATGGAAAAACAAAAGAAACACATAAAGTAAAATTTAATGATAAAGATCCAGAAACAGGAAAAGAAACACCATGGGATGAACAAGAAATAGAAGATGGGAAACCAGCAAAAGAACCAGAAGAACCAACACATGAAGGATATGATTTTAAATGCTGGGAAGATGAAGATGGAAATGAATGGGATTTTAAAACACCAGTAACAAAAGATTTAACATTAAGAACATGTTATGAAAAGAAAGAATATACAGTAGAGTTTTACAATTATGAAAACAAAATAGAAAAAGAAATAAAAGTAAAATATAAAGAAACAATAGATACAAAACAAGTACCAGTTTTACAAGAAGAGGGGTATACATTTACAGGATGGTATGAACTTGCAAGTGAAATATCATTTGATTTTACAACATTGATAACAAGAAATATAAAATTATATCCAAAACATAAAATAATAGAAAATGCAGTAATATTTAATGATGAAAATAGAATAACAACAGTAAATGTTGATTATGGAAAAACAGTAGAACCAATAAATAGTTTAGGAAAGTATGGATATACATTTAAACACTGGTCACTTGAAAAAGATGGAGAAGCATTTGATTTTCAAACAAAAATAATAAAAACCACAACATTATATGCAGTGTATGAAATAAATAAATATACAGTAAAATTTAATGATAAAGATCCAGAAACACAAGAAGAAACACCATGGGATGAGCAAGAAATAGAACATGGAAAACCAGCAGAAGAACCAGAAGAACCAACACATGAAGGGTATAAGTTTAAATGCTGGGAAGATGAAAATGGAAATGAATGGGATTTTGAAACACCAGTAACAAAAGATTTAACATTAACAACATGTTATGAAAAGAAAGAATACACAGTAAAATTTATGAACGAAGGGAATTTATATGAGACTCAAACAGTTAAATATAAAGAAAAAGCAGTAAAACCAACTACAGAACCAAGTAAAGTTCATAATATCTTTTTAGGATGGACATTAAATGAAGAATTATATAGTTTTGATACATTAGTAACACAAGATATAACATTATATAGTAGTTATGAATTAGTAGAAAAACCAACAATATCACATGAACCAACAGAATGGACAAGAGAAAAAGTAGTAGTAACAATAGGAAGTAATCATCCAGAATATAGTTATATGTATAAAATAGATGAGAATAACTATGAAAAATATACACAACCATTTGAGGTATATGAAAATTCAACAGTAGTAGCGAAATCAATAAAACAAGAAGTAGAAAGTGAAATACAAACACATGAGATAACAAATATAGATAAAATAAAACCAACAATAACAAATTTTGAAGAATCAAATATACAAATATCAAGTTTTGATATAGATGTAAGTGCAAAAGATAACGAATCAGGATTAGGACAGATAAATGTATATAAAGATGAAGTATTAGAAGTAACTAAAACATATGAAAGTGATTTAAATGAAGAAAAAAATTATACATATTCATTTAATGATTTACAAGAAAATACAACATATAAAATAAAAGTAGAAGCAATAGATAAAGTAGGAAACATAAGTGATGTACAAGAAAAAGAAATAACAACAGAAGAAAAAGAAATGGTAATAGTTGCTAGAATAATTGGAAGAGAAAATAGTTTATTTCAGTCAGAAGATTTATATGAAAATTTTCCTAGTTTAGAATCAGCAATAAAGGCATGTCCAACAGGACAATGTACAATACAAATGGTATTAAGTACAAAAGAAAGTGTAGAAGTATTACAAGGACAAGATATAACACTAGATTTAAATGGTAAAAATGTAGTAGGAGTAAGAGATTATACAATACAAAATAGTGGGAACTTTATAGTAGTAGATAAAGGTGAAGAACAAGGAAAAATACAAAATAATACTGGGATAGCATTAAAAAATGTAGAAAATGGTACATTACAATTAGGAGAAAATGAAGAGGAACTTGTAGTATCTGTTGAAAGACCAAATATAATAGGAAATACATATGGAGTATATACAGAAGAAGATGCAACATTTAAATTTTTTGATGGAAGAATAGAAGGTATTCAAGCAGTATATGTAAAAGTAGATGAAACACCTGAATCTTATAATGCTACTGTAAATAAAAATGAAGAAGATAAACAAGTAGCAACATTAGCACAAATAGTAGATCCAGAGGCTAGAATAGGTAGTCAATATTATACAAAATTACAACAAGCAATTGATGATTCAAATATAGGATTTTATGAAGAAAATAATGTCACAACAAATTTTTTAATGGGATTTGAGAGCGATGGTAAATATGGTTTTGTTTACAACGAAGAAGATAATACTCTTGTTTCAAATAATAATTTTACAAATACTACAGCAGAATCATATACAATTATAAATCTAAAAGGATATAATAGTAATCAAATATTATCAATAACGGGTTATGTTGATGGAGTAACAGGTTATGATAGTTCTTCAAATTCTAGTAAAATTGAAATAAGAGAAAATGATTCAAATGGGAATGAATTGTCTCCTTTTATAAATTCTACAAAATTTTCTACATCTTCATCTACTATAAAATTTATTCTTGAAAAAGGTAAGATGTATTATGTAAAATTGACAAATTATAATACTGGAGGAAGTCAAAAATATTCAACAGATAGAAAGCTTGTTATAACAGATATAACTTTGTCAAATTACAAAACAGGAAGTTTGGAAATAGATAGTGAAACGGGTCTTGTAACAGCAGAAACTATAAATTATAGTTTTAATTATGATGAACAAACGGGGACATTACGTTCAAATAATCAATATACATCAAATACAATTGCATCCTCATATTTTGAAATTGATTTGACTAATGAATCTGAAGATAAAGAGTTAATAGTAAATGCTACTATCGATACAATTAATACTAGTAGTTATGGTAATGTATTTATAACAGAAGATGCTAATAAAAGATATTATAATTATATGTCTTCTGGTGATGATGTAGTGGCATATCTTTCATCATACGGTGGTTCGGGTATTGGACCGAGAAGTTATACAAAAGTTTTAACACATGGGAAGAGGTATTATTTACATATATATTATTTTAAAGGATATGATACTTTTCCTAAAGAACAATATGAAAATAGAAATTCAAAAGACCAGTTTATAATAAATACGATTGATGTAGTACCAATTATGAAATCAAGTACTATTGATTTAAAGACTGAATTAGTTACACCTGGAGATTATGGATTTAAAGAAAGTTATGGTAGTTTTCAAAATAATAATACAAGTGATGACTCACAGAATACAATTGCACATTCATATATAAAAATAGATTTAACTAGGGAAACAATGGATAAATCTGTACAAGTAAAATTACAAGTATATATGACACTAAATTTCTACGCAGTTGTTACTAATAGTCCTGATTTGCCAGAAAATAAAGAATCTTTTATAGATTCCAATAATTATCCATATAGCAATTATCATGATGATTATTTATATGGGAAACTAAAAAAAGGCGAAGTAAATTATGTACATTTTGTATATAAAAGAGGACAAGAGACTAGTTATATTTATTTATATAATGTTAATTTGATTGATGGTATAGGATTAAATTTGAAAAATGATTTGAAAACAAATGAAAATTTAGGATTTACTGAATGGGATTATAATTATAACTCATATTATCCTAAAAGCTCAAGTGAACAATCTACAGCAGATTCATATGTAAAAATAGATTTAACTGATGCTAAAACTGATCAATATGCAGTTATTAAGGCAAAATTTGGATATGGAAGAACTCCACAATATTTATATCTAACTACAGGAAAAGATAATGTTGATTATGAAAGTATTAATAAAAATAATTCAGTTTTATATTATACTAGTGGAGAAGATACTTATAACTGGAGTTACGCAAGTTATAAATTTACTTTAACAAAAGGGAATGTGTATTATTTACATTTTGCAAATTATAATCCATCATCATCTTATGAATTTGCACTTCAATCAGTTGTACTTGTTCCAATGACAACAAACTTACTTAATATAGGATCATTACCAGTTATAAAAAATGATACTATAAATGATTATCAAAAAGAAATACCAACTAAAGATTACGAAAAAATAAATAAATCAGAAAAAAATTATGGTTTTACTTATGATGATGAGAACAATAAATTTACTAATAATAATAAAGGAATTCCTAATTCTTTAGCGGCTGCATATGTTAAAATAGATTTAACAGAAGAACAACAAGATAGAACAATTAAAATTATTTATTCATTATCAACGAATAATACTGGATATGCATTTATAAATCTAATGGAAGATGAGTTAAAAGCAATAGATTACAATAGTTATGACTCATATGGTTCATATGATAAAAACGAACTTATACTTTCAAAAAGCAGTTATAGTCAGGAAAACAATTCTATAGCAAAAACGTTGAAGGCAGGTAAAGTATATTATTTACAATTTGCATATTATAAACAAAATTCTAATGAAGTAACGGAGACTTCTAAAGATGCATTTGATATAACCCTTGATCTTGAATATTTAGATGAAATCGATTCTACAGAAACTTATCCAAAGTATGAAGGTTTACTTCCAAAGTTAAACGAAGAGGCTGATACAGTTCAAATTTTAAGAGATATATCCTTAAATGAATCGTTAAATATTGAAAAACTAAGAAACGTTATATTAGATTTAAATGGATATGCATTAACTACAAATATAAATGATTATACAATAAAAAATGATGGTATATTAACTATAATTGATACTAAATATAATGGAGAAGATTCAAGAGGAAATATAAATAGTACAACATCAACAGTAATTTTGAACAATGAAACAGGCACATTAAATTTAACAAGTGGTAAATTAGAATCCAATTACATAGATGGTTCTGCAGTTGAAAATTATGGTATTATAACATCTAAAAAAGAAACAGTTATAAATTCAAAAAAATATGGTATATATAATAAATCAGAAAAAAATGTGGTTTTAAATGATATAAATATAAAAACATCCACTACAGGTATATATAATGAATCAACAGGAACAATAGAAATATCAGGAGGAACTATAAACTCTTCTAGTTATGGAATGGAAAATGGTTTAACAGGTGTAATAATAGTATCTGATGGGACAATAACGTCTAATAACAATGCAATTCTTGGTAGATCTGGTAAAGTTGATATAACAGGTGGTAAAATTATATCTAATAAAGGAGTTGGAGTATCAGGATCAAATATAAATATTTCATCTGGAACAATACAAGGTACGACTGGAGTAAGTGGATCAGGAACTATGAACGGTGGAACTGTTAAAGCAACATCATCTTTAAGTAGTGATTGTGGTATTAGTAGTAATGGTACATTTAATATATTAGGTGGGGCAATAGAATCATCTACATATGGTATATGTTCTGATAGTAATAGAATAATGAATATTGGAGAAAATGGTGATATAGTTAATAATAGTAGTCCATCAATAAAATCGAATATAGGTATAAAAAAGGGAGAAGGAATAATAAATTATTATGATGGAGTATTTACAAGTTCATTAAATAATTCAATTGAAAAAGGCGGCACAATATCCAAAGTACCTGATAATTATGATCTTGATATTCAAAAATCAGCAGATAATGAAGTAATGACATTATCAAAACCATCTGATGTTGCATCAATAGATGAACAAAAATATAATACATTGCAAAATGCAATAAATAGTATTGAAGAAAGCAATACACAAAAAACTATAAAATTATTAAAAGATATATATACAGTTAGACAGATAACAAATGATAAGAATATAATACTTGATTTAAATGGTTATAATATACATACATATTTAGGAGATACATATTTTGTTAATAATGGCGTAATAGAACTTACAAATGACAAGTCAACAGAAAATATAATTGAATCAAGTAAATTAACACTAGCAAATAATGACGGAATGAAGATAAATAATGTTAATATTACTTCATATGCAACTGCTATAGATAATAATTCTACAAAAGATTTACTAATATCTAATGGAACAATAAATGCAGTTATTTATGGTATAAATAATAAATCAACAGGATCGATAGAAATATCAGATGAAATTATAACACCATCACAAAAAGTACCTGGGATGACTGATTATGGAATATATAATAATTTAAATGGAACAATAACATTATCAGGGGGAACAATAGATAATTTTAATTATGGAATATATAATAAGTCATCTGGGACAATAGAAATATCTAAAGGAGATATAAATTCCCAGTATTACGGAATAAATAATGAGTCAGAAGGAATAGTAGAAATGTCTGGAGGAACTATTACTATAACTGGAAGAAATAACTCTTCGTCTGGTATACGTAATGTTTCCGGGATAATTTATTTATCAGGAGGAGAAATAAAAACTCCTTATAATCAACAAACAGGTATATCTAATGTTTCTGGGACAATAGAAATGTCTAGTGGTACAATAAATGCTTCAACAGGTATAGAAAATGGAGCAACAGGGACAATAAGGATGTCTGGAGGAATAATACAGTCATCTATATATGGAATAAAAAATAATACAACAGGGACAATAGAAATGTCTAATGGAAAAATAATTAAAACTTCATATGGAATATATAATCAAGCAGCAGGAATAATAAAAATGTCTAATGGAGAAATAAAAGAGTCTCAAAATGGAATCTATAATAATTCGACAGGGACAATAGAAATATCAGGAGGAACAATAGATTCATCAGAATATGGAATATATAACAAGGTAACAGGAACAATAAATATTGGAATACAAGGTGAACCAGTAAATATAGATTTACCAGATATATCAGGTAAGAAGAATGGTGTTTATAATGCAAGTAACGGAATTGTTAATTTCTATGATGGTGTGTTAAGAGGGCCTATTGATAATTCTACTTACGGAAAAATGCAAATAGAAGAAGGATATTCAATCTATATCGAAAAAAATGATGATACTGAATCTGCGTATTTGAAGAAGGAAAATGTTGCAAAAATTGTTTCAACAGGTCAAGAATATTATTCTTTGCAAGCTGCAATAAATGCTGTTGATGATGAAAATCAAGAAACAATACAATTATTAAGAGATTTTATAGTATTAGATAGTGAAGAAACTATAAATATTACAAAGGATAAAAATATAAAATTGGATTTATCAAATCATAGCATTAATTCGAAAAAAGAAATTCTATTTAAGAACAATGGTATTTTTGAAATTACTAATGATGGTACTATTGAAGCAGGAATATCATCTAGTAAGTTGATTGAAAATGATGGAACATTAAAAATATCAGGTGGAACTTATAATAATATTAATATAGATAGTTATATTGTGTTTAATAATGGAACAATAGAAATGTCTAACGGAACAATGAAAATATTTAATTATGGAATTTATAATAATTCAATAAAAACAGTAAAATTATCTGGAGGAACAATTGTAGGAAATTTATCTAATTCTTATGGTATATATAATGCCTCAACAGGAACAATAGAAATGTCTAGTGGTACAATAAGTGAATCGCGTTATGGAATATACAATGCCTCAACAGGAATAATAAAAATGTTTGGAGGAGAAATAAAGTCGTCTACTGATGGTATATATAATGCCTCAACAGGAACAATAGAAATGTCTAACGGTGAAATAAAGGATTCTCAAAATGGAATTTATAATAAGTCATCTGGTATAATAGAAATATCAGGAGGAACAATACAGGGTGAAGTATATGGATCAAATATAAATATTTCAGGAGGAACAATACAAGGTGAAGTATATGGATCAGGAACTATGACTGCTGGAACTGTCAAATCGGATAGTTGTGGTATTAGTAGTAATGGTACATTTAATATATTAGGAGGAACAATAGAATCGTCTTCATTTGGTATATGTTCAACAGGGACAATAAATATAGGTGTAAATGATGATGTTAACAATGATAGCCCATTAATAAAATCAAATACAGGTATACAATCATATACAACAGGAATAATAAACTATTATGATGGAACATTTATATCAAAAAATGCCTCAATTCAAGTAGGAAGTGTAATATCCAAAGTACCTGATAATTATGATATAAATATAGAAAAAACACAAAGTAATGAGACAATGACATTATCAAAATCATCTAATGTTGCATCAATAGATGATCAAGAATATGATACATTACAAGATGCAATAAATAGTATTGAAGGAAACGAAACGCAAAAAACAATAAAATTATTAAAAGATATATATACGGTTAGACAGATAACAAATGATAAGAATATAATACTTGATTTAAATGGTCATAATATACATTCATATTTAAGAGGTACATATTTTGTTAATAATGGTGTGATAGAATTTATCAATGACAAGTCAACAGAAAATATAATTGAATCAAGTCAAATAACACTAAAAAATAATGAAGAAATAAAGATAGAAAATGTTAATATTACTTCAAATGTTAGTATAGCTATTGATAATTATTCTATAAAAAAATTACTATTTTCTGATGGAAAAATAACTGCATCAACAATTGGAGTGCAAAATAACTCATCAGGAACAATAGAAGTTTCTAATGGTACAATACATGCCTCAACAGGGATAAGCAATAAAAAAAATGGAACGATAAAGTTGTCTGGAGGAACAATAACTAGCAGCTCTTATGGAATACACAATGCCTCAGAAGGAAAGGTAATAATGTCTGAAGGAGAAATAAAATCTAATGATACTGGAATCTATAACGCCTCAACAGGAACAATAGAAATGTCTAATGGTATAATATTTTCAATTTATTATGGAATACATAATTTTTCAACAGGAAAAGTAATAATGTCTGGAGGAGAAATAAAAAACTTATCACTAGTATCACGTTATGGTATTTATAATAATTCAACAGGAGTAGTAGAGATGTCTAGTGGTATAATAAGTGGATCAAGTTATGGAATATACAATGCCTCAGAAGGAAAAGTAATAATGTCTGGAGGAGAAATAAAAACTGATGATACTGGAATCTATAATGAATCAACAGGAACAATAGAAATGTCTGAAGGAGAAATAAAAGAATTTTATAAAAACGGAATACAAAGTTTAGATGGTGAAGTTAATATAACAGGTGGTAAAATTATTTCTGATAGAGGAACAGGAGTATCTGGATCAAAAATAAATATTTCATCAGGAACAATACAAGGCGCTACTGGGTTAAATGGATCAGGAACTATGACAGGAGGAAAAATTATAGGTACATCATCTGAAACCAGTAAATGTGGTATTAATAGTACTGGTACATTTAATATATTAGGAGGAACAATAGAATCATCTTCATATGGTATATGTTCAACAGGGACAGTAAATATTGGTGAAAAAGGTATTCCAGTAGATACAAGTTTACCAAGTATAACAGGTGAAATATATGGTATAAATAATACAACTGGTACAGTAAATTTCTATGATGGATCAATTAATGGAAGACAAGCAGCATTTTCAGGAGAAATAACAGTTGGAGAACCAGGATATAAAATATTATTGCAAGATAAAGATGATATGAAAAACGCAACATTGACATTGATAGGAGAAGAGGAAAGAGTAGCATCAGTAAATGGATTAAACTTTAAATCATTACAAGAAGCAATAAATTCAGCTCCAGATGATGTTGAAACAAATGTAATATTATATACAAATATAACATTTACAGAAAATATAGTAGTACCAGAAAGAAAAATAATAAAGTTATATTTAAATGGACATACATTAAATAAAGGAGAATTTGACTTTGTAAAAAATGGAACTTTAGATGAAATAGCAGAAGGTTTACCAACAGGAATATTAGCAAATATAACAAATTTAATAAAAGAAGCATTAAATATAGAAACAAATGTAAAAAATATAATTGTATATGAAATGGAAGATGGAAGTAGTTTATCATCAGATGAAACATATAAATTATATAAAGAAAACAATGATAATTATGAATTAATGAAGATGAAGAAAGAAGAAGAAATAGGAAGATATACAATAGGAAATAAAGAAGACGAAATGAGAACAGTAAGAGGAAGACTATATATAAATAATTTACCAACAGGAAATTATAAAGTTGTATCATCAGATAATAAAGAAATACAATTCAGTATATTAGAAGATGGTAATATAGTTGGAAAAATAAGAAACAATATAAATCAAGAAAAATCAAAAGTAATAGCAACAGCAATAGCAGAACTTATAATAACAATACAGACAGGATTTGTAAGATCAGGATATATTGTAATGGCTATACTAATACTAGTAATCATTTCATTATTATTCATGGTTATGAAACAGAGAAAGAATTTTGAATAAAATTCTTTCTTTATTTGTTAACATTATTTTACATTATTTGTAGATAACTATTGACTTTTTAAAATATTACATATAAAATAATTATATGAGTTAGGAGGAATTTTTATGATGTTTTTAGATAGCGCAGAAAGTTTATGCCCACAAGATAGTCAATTATTAAATGTACTTACTTTAGTTAGAACAGTAATAAAGATTTTACAAATTGTAATTCCAATGGGATTAATTTTAATGGGTACAGTTGATATGGGTAAAGCAGTAATTGCTGGTGATGAAAAGAAAATAAAAGAAGCACAAAAACCATTCGTAAAAAGAATTGTAGCAGCTGTAATAGTATTTATAATACCATTTATTGTTAATTTAGTTATGAATCTTGTTACAACTAATAATAATGAATGGAAAAATTGTTGGAATGCAGCAAATGGTAAATTTGAAGCATTTGATGCATCAGGTGATTTAGAATAGTAATTAATTTGTTTAGGAAAAAAGAATGCGTTATGTATTTCTTTTTTTTCTTATTTATGTTATCATAATAGTATGAGAGTGGTGAAACATGAAACATAAAAAAATTAGTACAATTTTAATTGTTGTTTTTGTATTTTTTGTATCTTTTGCAAATATAAAAAGTGTTGCTGCTGTGGATTCTTGTACGTGGTATACATATGAGTCTGGTCTTTACTATGATAGTAGTACTAATAGATATATGCCTGTTAGAACATATACTGGTAATACTTTAACATATAAATTAACATTTGATACTACGGGTTATAAATTTAAATTATCTCGTTCTGATAAAAAATTTGCTGATACTGTTATTCAAGATGAAATTTATAATTCTCCTGAATGTCCTAAATATATAGGGGTTGCATATTACAAAAAAGCTATTGCTATTGCAGGTGATTATGTTGCGTTGCGAGCTGATATAAATGATTATAAAAATTATTTAAAGACTCAATATAATGGTAAGGTAGTAAATGAAAGTTATTCTTCTGTATCTTATTCTGGAACTTTAGATTCAAATTTTAATATAAAAGCAGATGATAATGATAATGCAATATCTAATTCAATTTGTTTTTCAAATGTAAAAACATCATATAAAACAAAATTAAAGTTAGATATCTTTGATGAAGAGGTAGCAAAGGAATTTGAAGAAGCCTTGACTGGTTTAGCAGATAAAGGTAAAACAGAACATTATAAACAAGAATTTTATAATCAAACGAAAAATATGTGGTCTAAAGCGATTGATCAAGTGTATTCGGATTTAGCATCGAATTGTTCAACATATGAAAATAAAAATACAGAAAATAGGAAAGCTTACTTAGATTTAATTGATAAAGATGTTTTTCCAGATTTATTGCAAGAAAACAATGCTGCACCATATAGTAAATATTCATCACAAATACCAACAGAAACCTGCTATAATTCTGTAATTAATGCAAAATTTATGCAAAGTTCATTTGAGGATTGGTTTAGATTGGTTGATTGGTTAGTTCTTACTTCAAACGATGATATAAATGATTTTTCTGATTTTTATAAATTTTATGAATTTTCACATATTCAGCTTGACGGAGGCAGACATGTTAGATTAATTAGGGAACTTTTAAATTCTCGTGAAAAAGGAAATAAAAATGTTGATCAAAAATATTCATATCAAAACAATATATGTAATGCAATTTGCTACGATTATAAAGATACGCCAGCATATAACAGTTGTCTTACAGGAACAGCAGTAAATTTATGTACAAAATCACGCAATCAATGTCTAGAAAAATGTGAAAAAACATCAACTGATTCATGTTTTACAGGTTGTATGAAAGAAAATTATGGTGAACAAAATTACAATAGTTTAGTTGAAAAATATAATATTTTACAAGAAAACTATGATTCTGAAATATCTGATTCCCTTGATGATATGAAAGAGACTCTTAAAGAAATAAATATTAATCTTTCAGGTGTTGAATTTGGTCCTTACAAAGCTAATTGTGATGATGTTGCAATATTCCATACTTTGTATAATATTTTAAGAATTTCAGCACCGATTATAGTAATATTATTTGGAGTTGTAGATTATGGTATGGCAGTATTTGCTTCTGATGAAAAAAAGATGGAAGAGTCAAAAAAGAAATTCCCTAAAAGATTATTATTACTTGTTTTATTTGTTGCCGTTCCAACTATTGTAAGTATAATATTAGATATATCTGGAGGGGACGCAAATTTAATGAGATGCGTTATAAATGGTAAATAGGAGGTAAACATGAGTGGATTATTGAGAAAACTTGCAATATTTTTGTGTGCGCCTATATATAAATTAATACCACAAATATATAATATATTTTATGTTTTAAGTAGTCATAGATTTTTTGAAGAAGATACAATTAAAAGTATTAGTTCAAATATTTATGTATTAATTAGTGTTGTAATGTTATTTGCTTTTTCTGCTAACATCTTAGCAGCAATTGCAAATCCAGATCTTTTAACTGATAAGAAAAAAGGTGTGGGCTCAATGTTTAAAAGGGCAATTATAGGATTAGCATTGATAGTGTTAATTCCTTTTGCGTTTGATAAGGCATATGAAATACAAGATAGCGTAATTTCTAATAATTTAATTGAAAAAATTGTTGTGGGAGTAAATTTTACCGATAATAATGGTGGAAATGGTGGGCAAGTAATAGCAGGTACTTTAATTTCTTCTGTTTTAAAACCAGATGGTGACGATGTTACGGTAAATGAAGATGTTTCTGATGAATATTATGAAATGGTTGTCAATGATATTAAAAGAATAGATGATATGAAATATGATATAAATGTAACAAAGGATGGAACTACAAACGAAAAAATGTTTACTAAAAAAGAAAATTATGCATTTTTATTTGATGGATTAATCGCTATAATAGCGGGAATAATGTGCTGTTATTTGCTTATAATATTTTCTATGGATGTGGCTGTAAGAATATTTAAATTGGCATTTTTAGAATTAACAACACCTATAATAGTTGTATCTTATATGTCAGTTGGGGATAGTATAATAAAAAAGTGGGGACAAGAATTAGGAAAAACTTTTGTTGATGTTTTTGTTAGAATAGCTTGTTTAGCATTTTTTATATTTTTAGTTGCTAATTTAGATGGCTTTTTGGATAGAGTTTTTGATGACACTAAAGGAATTGATAATTTTGGATTTATCGACAAGGGATTTTTGGCTGTACTTTTGATAATAGGCATGTTAATTTTTATAAAACAAATCCCTGATTTTGTTAATAAAGTATTTGGAACTAATCTTCAATCAAAAGGTGGTATTGAAGGTAGACTTGGTGAAATGGCAGTAGCAGGTAAGTATGCTCAACAAGCATGGAAAGGTATAAGAAATGCAGGATTAATCGGAATGGGTGCAGCAGGATTAGCAGTACCAGCAGCACTAGGAGCAGCTGTAGGTTTAGGAGCAAATAGACTAACAGGAGGAAAAGTTGCAAGTGGATTAAGAACAGCAGGTAGAGCAGTTTCTACAGCAGGAAAAACAGCTGGATCTGTGTTAAAAGGATTTTCAGAGGGTAATCCAATTACAGCAATACCAAAAGCAGTTAAATCTTATAAAGATAGTGACTATGGTAAAGCTATGCAACAAGTTATTAGTGCTAATAAGAAAAATAAAAAAAGAGAACGTGCAGGATTAAATGAATCTGGAGCATTGAACGATAATACTTTAGAAAGCGCAATAGGAGGATTCAAAAATTTAGTTGATGATATTGAAAATATGAATATATCTAAAAAAGATAAAGATATATTGAAAAAAAGAGCCAGTGCAGATTTAGTCAAAGCAATTATGTCAAAAGCTAAGGATGCTAACGATAATATTAATAATGAATTTGATACTATGATTGCAAATGCACAAGGTAATGAAGCTTTACAAAAGAGATTGATGGAACTAAAAACTGGTTATAAAAGTGGTAATATGTCTTTAGATGATATAGTATCAAAATTAAATGAAATGGCAGATCATGGAGAAATTGGAGGATTTTCAGCATCAAAAATTGCTTCAAATGCAAGTAAATTATATAGTATTAATGAAACGGCATCAGGAATTTCAGAATTTAAAAATTTTATCGATCAACAAGCAGGTGGTATGAATTTCATGACAACAGATGCAGATGGTAAAGCAAAATTAAATGTAACAAATCTTGGTATAGTTGCTGGTAAATCAGAAAAATATGCTGATAATGTTAAAGCAGAATATGATGCACAAATATCAAAAATAGCTTCACAAAGTGCAAAGAGTAAAGAAGAAGCAGATGTAATAAATGCTACATTTGATGAATTAAATTCTGAATACTCAAGGAAAATTCAAGAAACAAGTAAAGATCATTATAAATATACTGCTCAAACGTCAAATACTAATGGATCTCAGGATGGACAAAATACTAGTGGTTCACAAGGTGGACAAAATACTAATGGATCTCAGGATGGACAAAATACTAGTGGTTCACAGGGTGGACAAAATACTAATGGATCACAGGGTGGACAAAATACCAATGATTCACAGACAAATTCAAATAATACTGGATCAAATGCACAACAAAATGTTAATGTAGATATGTCTAACATGTCACAGTATTTTGATGAAATATCTAAAACAATACAAGATACTAATAAAGAAACTAATAAAATTTTAAATGATCAGTTAAAAGCTCAACAAAACATATTATCAGAGAATCAAACGCAAAATAAAAATCTTAGAAATATTAATTCAGGAATTAATAACATAAATGATAGTATGGATAAAGTTAATAGTAATATAAAAAGAATGAATGAAGACTTAAATAAAAATAATGGACAAGATGATAATGAATAAAAAGGAGTGTGATATAAAATGAATCAATACTTAATACCCGCTAATTCAAAAAAAGGTAAACTTATATTTGGAATGTTTACGAAATTTGATATTATATTGCTTAGTATTGGAATTGTTGTAACTTTATTACTATTGATAATAATAGGACCAGAAAATCTTACAGTTGCAATTATATGTCTTTCTCCTTTACTTATAAGTGGATTTCTAGTTATTCCTATACCAAATTATCATAATGTGCTCACAGTAATAAAGGAAATGATAGATTTCTTTTATGGAAGAAGAAATTATAAATGGAAGGGTTGGTGTTATAAAGATGAATTCAAATAGTGTTTATACTGAAAATTGGATATCTGTAAAAAACATAAATAATAATATAATATTTCTTGATAATAAACAAATGGTTACTGGAGTTAAGATACAACCAAGAAATATATTTATATTGGAGGAAAACTATCAAAATAGTATAATAGATTCCCTAAAAACTTTTTATAATTTGATAGACTATGAATTTTGGCTTTTAGTTGCAGATAGACCTGTTGATGTTGGATTATATATATCTCAACTTCAACTTCAATTAAATGATACTACTAGTCCAGTATATAGAAAATTGATTGTTGATGATATTAATAAGGCAGAAATGTTTATGAATAATGGTGTTGTTGATACGGAATATTTTATTTTATTTAAAGAAACAAGTACTGATATGTTACAAAAGAAAGTAAGAAATTTAATAAATAATTTAGCACAATGCAATTTAATTGCCTCTCAAGTATCAAATGAAGATTTGAGAATGATTTTAGATAATTTCTTAAATGGGGGAGTAAATTATTCAAGTAGGACGGTGATTGTTAATGGCGATTAAAAAGGAATTAGCCCCTAAAGGTATGACTTTTAATTCAACTGATTTTGTTATTAGTGACAAGTATGCAACTATATTAACTGTAGTATCTTATCCAAAATTGATATCACCTGGATATTTGTCTAATTTAACATCTGGATTATCTGGTGTTAAAATAGTTGCTAAACATATACCTGTTTCATTCGAAATAGTTGCTAAGATGCTTAATAAACAATTACTTGAATTAAATGAACAATATCAAAAAGAATCTGATCCAACATATCAAGAAAGAATAAGACAAGATTATGATTCTTTGGAAGATTTTATAAAAGTAATAACAACTAATCAATCTAAAGTATTTGATTTTCAACTTCACATTATGATAACTGCTGATAGTAAAGAAGAACTTGAAAGAACTAAAGTACAGGTTAAATCTGTATTAGAATCAATGGAGATGAGAGCTATTCCTCTTAGATTTGAACAAGAAAAAGTATTAAAATCTTGTTTGCCAATATTTGATAAACAGGATATTGAAGATCGAATTGGTACTCCAATTCCATCTCCTACACTTGCTGCTATGTATCCTTTTGTATTTGATAGTATAAAAGATCAAGGTTTATCTTGTTTACTTGGAGTGGATTTTTCTGGAGGTATTATATTATTTAATCAGTTTTTATATCAAATAAAAAAAGAACATAATAGAAATAACGCTAACATGATAATTTTAGGTACATCTGGTTCAGGTAAATCAACTGCTGCAAAATTATTATTAAGAACGCATATTAGAAATGGTTATAAAATAGTAGCACTTGATCCTGAAGGTGAACTTGAAGAAATGACAAAATTATATAATGGAGATTTTATTGATCTTGGTCGTGGAGGAGAATTTGGAATGATTAATCCATTAGAAATAGTTCCAGATTCTGATGACGAAGAATCAAATAGAGGTGTAGGATATTCTGTTTTAACTAAAACACTTCAAACTCTTAAGGCTTTTATGAAGTATTATGATCCATCTATTGAAGAAGACGTATTAACTTTATTTAATGAAGTTGTAGTTGAAACATATCAAAGATTTGGAATAAATATAAATACAGATTTTAATAAATTAACTTCAGGTGATTTTCCAACATTTAGTGATGTTTATACAACTATAAAAGGAAGAATATTATCTTATGGAGAAGCAACAAGAGAAAGAGATATAATGGAAAGACTTGAGATTAAGATTAGACCTTTAACTTTTGGAGGTTTGGAACATTATTTTGATGGACATACAACAATATCTCCTAAATCTAATTTTATCGTATTTAATATAAGAGAACTTATGAATGCGGAGGCAAATATTAAAAATGCGTTATTCTTTAATATATTAAAATATGCTTGGGGATTATGTCTTGATCCGACAACAAATACAATATTACAAGTTGATGAAGCACATACCCTTTTAGGAAATAACAATGCATTAGGAGCAGATTTCTTGGCAAATGTACAAAGAAGAGCTCGTAAGTATAATTCTGGAACAATAATAATTACTCAACAACCAAGTGATTTTGCCGCTCAAGAAGTATTAATGCAAGGTAAAGCAATATTTGATAATGCATCATATTATCTTGTAATGGGATTAAAAAAACAAGCAGTTGAAGATTTATCAAAATTAATAGATCTAAACGATAATGAAAAAGAAGGAATAAAAAGATATAATCAAGGAGATGCATTATTTGTATGTGGTAGCAAACGTATGCAAATAAGTGTAATAGCAACCGATGCAGAACTTGATTCATTTGGCTCAAAAGGTGGATTATAAAAAATATAAATGTAGTTAGGTGGTGATAAATTTGCCTGATAAAGAAGAGGATTTTGATGAATATGAAAAAGATTTTATATCTGATGATGAAAATTCTGAACGTGTAGATCAAAATTTATCACAAAATAATGAAGAAGGTAATAACGAAAATTTAAATAATAACGTGGATGATTCTGATAACTTAAATAATGATATGCAATCAGATGGATCAAGTGTACCTGATAAACTAAATAAAAGTGAAGATTATCAGAAAGCAGATAATGCAAAAGAAGCTTATAGAAGAAAATTAAATAATGAAAATTATTATAATGAGAAAAAAAATCAATTAAATCAAAAAAAAGAAGAGTTAGAAAATGATAAAAAAAATAATAACATTAAAAGGGATTCTGCACAAGGAAGATTAAATGATTTAAAAAGCAGAAGAGCAAACAATAAAGGTTCTGTTTCAAATAAAGAAATAAGGGATGCGAAGAAAGAAAATAAAGAAGCACAGAAACAAGAACAAAATTTGAAAAATCAAGAAAGCAAGTTAAAAAATGAGGAAAAACAGATAAATAAAGATTCCAAGAAAGCAAAAGACTTTGCAATAAGGCATCCTATTGAAGCCTCAAAGATGAAAGCACAACAAACAATAAAAAAATTTGTTATTAAAAAGATTGTACCATTCATATTGCCCTTTGTTTTGGGAGTAATCTTAATATTTTTTGTTATAGAATTAATTTTAGGACCAATAATGGAGGCTTTTGGATATTTAGATGAAAAAATAACAAAGGTAGCTGATTTTTCAGAAAAAGTTACTAATTTTTATAATGGTTTTGGCTTTCAAGATACGAAAGAAGCTTTTTATGATGAAATAAATAAATTAAGTGAGAGATATGGTGAATCACTAGATGTACCATTGCTTTTATCAACAGTATTTTATACTGAAGGTATGGGTTATGATACTAATTTCGGTGAGATGGAAAATGATTCTGCAATTGATGAATCATTATCTGGAAGCAATTCTGGAATATGGGCAGCAATAAAACAGTATTTACGTGAGAAATTTGACGAAGCAAATGAAACCGTTGATGATAATGGTTTGGCATATAGTGTAGGAAAGATATATAGGATAAGAAAACTAGCAAGAAATCAATTTTACACTAATGTATTTGGAGTACCAGAAAGAAAAGGTCCAGAAAAAAAAGTAAGTTTATCACAATTTTTGGATATGTATGCAACCAATATATCTAATGATATAAAAGATATGTTTTCTGATATTTTATCATTAGCCATATCATCAATTGCTATGCCATTTAATGAGGCTTTGGCAGATCTTTTAGATTCAAAATATAAAGGTGAATATTTTGAAAATCTTAAGTTAATCACTGCTGATTTTGCTTCAACTGTTGCAATGTTAATTAATGATGTATTTTTTGGATTATCTGATATAACTGATGTTAGTGTAGAATATGGTCAAAAAACATGTGTTACTGATGAAAATGGAAATCAAAATTGTGATTTTAATTTAGTATCAATATATATTACATATAGAGATTTTGCATTTGATGAGGGAAATTATAATAAGTATTTAAAAAATTATTATATAGAAAGTATGCCTGAATTCAAAAATTTACTACCATCTACAGGTGAGGCACGTGAGATAAAAAAAGAACAAATTATAAACGATATTTATGACAATAAAAAATTATTTGAAGATATATTTTTACAATATGTTGATACGGATAGTGAAGCTTATACAAATTCATGTGTAGGTGCAATTGATAATAATTTAGTTTCATCTTTATCTAAGCCTATTGATGTACAAGAAGGATTTAATGTTAATTTTGATGTAAATAGTGCTTTTGGAATAAAAGATGGTAAAGTTCATAAAGGCATAGATTTAAATGAAACATCAACTGGAAGTGTAGAGGGTAATAATGTATATTCTATAGCAGATGGATCTGTTAGTGAAGTAAATTTATGTGAAAATTCAACGGATAATTCTTGCTCTGAAGGAGCATATATTATGATAAATCATTCAATAGTTTTAAATGAAAAAAACAAATATGAATTTACTTCTGTATATAGACATCTTAACCCTTCTTCTATAAAATTAAGTAAAAATTCTAATGTAACAAAAGGACAAACTATAGGAACTATTGGTGGTAGTAATTCAGGATATAATGAATCATACTTACATTTTGAATTTGTAAATGGTAATTATACACAAGATAATGCAATTGATCCATCAAATTTATTTATACCTTGCAATACTTCGGCAAATCTTGTTGGTAATACTAATGAAGAAAAAATATGGAATTATTTATTGTCAAAAGGTTATACTAAAATAGCAGCCGCAGGTATTATGGGAAATTGGCAACAAGAATCAGGTTTCCTTCCAAATAATGTACAAAATGGTATGGGATATAGTGATGAAGATTATACAAATGGAGTAAATTCAGGAACAATAAATAGAGATTCTTTTGGTAATGATAAAAGAGGATATGGAATTGCACAGTGGACATATTATACTAGAAAATTAGGATTATATGATTATAAAAATGAAAAAAAAGTTGGTATTGATGATCTTGGTATGCAACTTGAATATTATGGTATAGAAGCTACAACTACACTATTTGATATAGTAAATAATGCGACAAGTCCAGAATGTGCAGCAGATAAATTTCATGATATATATGAGGGCTCTGCCGATGCTACAACTCGTACAAGACAAAAGAATGCAAAAGACATTTATGATAGATATGTAAATGGTGCAGTAACTAATAGTTATTCATATTGTCCATAAATTTAAATAAGTAATAAATAAGTATTTAAAAATACTTATTTTTTTGTTATAATATTTTTGTATATTATTCTTAAGAAAGCAGATGATTTTATGAAATTAAAATTTAGAGCAGAAAAAAAGGATGTAATAGCATTTGCTTGTGTAGCTTTATTTATGTTATACTTAGTAGCAGTTTGTACATTAAATATTAAATCAATACTTCAAGAAGGTACTGCTTGGGGATTAAATCCTTTTCCAGCTTTTTTTCCAAGAAATATTGTTACAACACTAGTATTTTGGATTATATCTGTAGCCTTTTTGTTTACAACAACAACATCATATTTTTTTACTAGAGAAAAAGGATTTGGGTATACTAGTGAAAAAAAAGAAGATGGTTATTCTAGATGGGCAAAAGAAAGTGAAATAAAAAAAGCTAAAGGTATGGAAAGAGTACCATTTATTGAAAAAGAATCAAAATTTGGTGGAGTACCTTTGGTATATGATAAAGATGCTGCATATGTAGATAATGGAGAAAGTCATACACTAGTTTTAGGTGCAACTGGTAGTGGTAAAACAGCAGGTATAATTAATCCAACTATGAAGATGCTTATGAAAGCAAGAGAATCAATTATTGTATCTGACCCTAAAGGGGAAATTTTTGAAGATAATTCAGGATTACTTAGAGAACTTGGATATGAGATTATAATATTAAATTTTCGTGATCCGCAAAAAGGTAATTGCTGGAATCCATATCATTTGCCATATAAATTTCAAAAAGAGGGTAATTTTGATAAAGCAAATGAACTTTTAAACGATTTATCAACTAATATAGTTGTAGATGGAAAAGGTAATGATCCATTTTGGCAAGATTCTGCATCTAGTTATTTAACAGGGCTTTCTCTTGCACTTTTTGAAGATGCTAAAGAAGAAGAGATAAATATAAATAGTATTAATTTAATGATGACAATTGGCGAAGATAAATATGGAGCGTCAAATTATTTGAAAGAATATTTTAATGCAAAAGATCCTGCATCACCAGCATGTGTTAATGCCCTTGGTACAGTTAATGCACCTAACGAAACAAAAGGTGGTATAGTATCTGTATTAAAACAAAAAGTTAAAACACTTGCTGTAACAAAAAATTTATCAGAAATGTTATCAAAAAATGATTTTGAGATGGATACAATTGGTGAAAAACCAACAGCTGTTTTTATGATAATACAAGATGAAAAGACAACATATCACTCTCTTGCTACTATATTTGTTAAACAGTGTTATGAATCATTAATTTCAGTTGCTCATAAACATGGAGGAGCGCTTCCTGTTAGAGTTAATTTCCTACTTGATGAGTTTGCTAACATGCCTAAATTTAAAGATATAACTACAATGGTAACGGCAGCGCGTTCAAGAAGAATAAGATTTTTATTTATAATACAAAATTTTGCACAAATAAAAGAGGTATATGGAGATCATGATGCTGAAACAATACGTGGTAACTGTGGGAACTTAATTTACTTATTAACAGGTGAACTTGCTGCACTTGAAGAAATTAGTAAGTTATGCGGTGATAAACTTGTAAAGGTTGGTAAAGACAAAAAAGAAGAAACAAGACCTTTAGTTACAATATCAGAACTTCAAAGAATGAAAGATAATGAAATTGTACTTATAAAACACAGATGTCCACCTTTTAAAGGAAAATTAAAAAAGGATTATGAAACAGATTTTGGTTTTGGTAAAGGAACAGATCATTATGGCAAAAATGTAATTTATCCTGAAAGAGAAATGACACCTATTCAAACTTTTGATATAAAAGAATTTGTAAGAAAACAGAAAGAAGAAAAGTTAAAAAATGCTGGTTTAGATTCAAATACTTCTTCTAATATTGACTCAAGTCCTTTTGCAGGTGGAAGTCCATTTGGTGGCGGAGGTTCATTCCCACCAGGTTTTCCTCCAATTGATAATAATATGGATATTGATAAAATGATTAAGGAAATAGATGCTAAAATAGCAGAACTTGAAAAAGAAGAAGAGGAAGAAAGAAAGAAAAAAGAAGCCGAAGAAAAGAAAAATAATATTGAAGAAACTGAAGTTTCCAAAGATAGTGAAATTAAGGATGTAACTTATGAAGAAAAACCATCAAGCGATGAACCTAAAATTGAAGAGGTTGTTCATAGTAATATGGTTGATTTTGAAAACTTTGAAATTAAAGATAAACCAGAAGAAAAAAGTAATACAAAAGAAACATCCGTTAATAATAAGAAAGATGATGAAAGTAGTGAAGATTCATCTGATTATGATGATTTCTTTGACGATTTCTTCTTTGAAGAATAAAAAAAAGAGTATTTTTGATGTGAATTATTTAAAAATCACTTCATTTATCCTCTTTTTTATTTATTATTAAATTTATTTTTATCTATATATCCAATTACAATTCCATTTGATACAAAATATAATCTATTATTAAATTTTAAATTGTGTTTATTTAAATAATTACTACATTCTTCTATTATTTTATTTTGTTTTTTATCTTTAGTATTTACATCAGAAGCAAATTCATAATTATTATCTAAAAATAAATAAATATAATTATCATTAATAATCCTAAATCCATTAAACATAAATATCACCATTAATATAATGGTGATATATAAAATATTTATTCATCAAAATTCAAAATATTTATTTTTTGTTTTATCATTACAATCTTTTCCACTAGAAAAAGATATATTTAAAAATATTTTATCCAATTTTTTTAACGAATCATTATTGTATAATATTTTATTAACATCATTTATTGCTTTAACACAATTATTAAGCGCAATTTCATATAAATCTAAGAATGAATAATTATACTTTTCATCTTTGTATCTTGGATGACACCATGTTTTTTTATCTAAATTTAAATAATAATTATCATTATTTAGATTGTATGCATAACTTATTGGATATAATTTTTTAATATTATTTGGAGATATTTTATCAACAAATTTATATACTTTTTTCTTTATTGATAAAGGATCATATCTAAGTATTCTATATAAAATTTTCATATTAAATATACCTTGTTTCATATATGTTGATATATTATTAAAGTTGTATGTTTTTTTATATACATAATCAATCATAGTAGATAATTCTTTAGAAATTTTTATATTAAAGCAAAAATTATAAACTTTAAATTCTTTTGGATTAATATTTTCTTTAGTTTTTACCATATATGCATCAATATAACTTTCCATATCACTATGTTTTGAATTATATTTATATGTTTCTTTCTTTTTCTTTTTAAATATGCCAGATTTATATGTTACATAAGGATGAACTGTTGAATCCAAAAAATAATGACACATATATCCATACAAAAAAGATATAATTTCATAGTTATATTGTAATTTGTTATTATATATGTATGTAATCATATTTATAAAAAATTCTTTAGTTTTATTGTGATGCATATATTTACCAATATTTTTTTCTTTATTATTTATATTTGTAATAAAGAAGAAAATATCATGACCTTGTGCATAAGTTTTTAAATTTTCTTTAAACTTATATAAATTATTTTTTGTAATATTATCAAGTTTATCATATACATCACATGCAAAATAAGCATGTGTAATAGTTCCAGCCATTATCTTCACCAATAATATTATATCATTTTATTTAATATACTTATGAAAAAAACATATATTCTTACCTTTTTTTACTTTTTTATTACAAATTATTTAAAAAATGTTTAAATTTTGATAAAATATAATATAGCAGTAAAAGATTAAGGAAGTGTATGTGATGGGCAAGATAATTTCATTAGTTAATCAAAAAGGTGGAGTAGGTAAAACAACAACTAGTATTAACCTAGCAGCATCATTAGGATTATTAGGTAAAAGAGTATTATTAGTTGATTTAGATCCTCAAGGAAATACTACAACAGGTGTAGGCATTGAAAAAGGAGATTTAAAGGGAAGTATATATGAAGCATTAACAAACCAAATTAAACCTATCCAATCAATTATGAAGACTAAATTTAAAAATTTACATATTATTCCTTCTACTATAACACTTGCAGGAATCGATATTGAATTTATAGAAAAAACAAAGGTTGATCCAACATTTTCTAAAGGCTCTCAATTAAAAAGGGTTTTATATGAAATAAGAGATAATTATGATTATATTTTAATAGATTGCCCTCCATCACTTGGTATTCTTACAATCAATGCATTAACAGCAAGTGATTCAGTTCTTATACCAGTTCAATGTGAATATTTTGCACTTGAAGGTATTATGCAACTTTTAAATACAATAACACAGGCAAGAAAAAGTTTAAATCCAACACTTGAAATAGAAGGTGTTGTTCTTACAATGCTTGATTCTAGAACAAATTTAGGACTTGAAGTTGTTGAAAATGTAAGAGGATTTTTTAGAGAAAGAGTATATGATACAATAATTCCAAGATTAATAAGATTAACTGAGGCACCATCTCATGGAAAACCAATAGCAAATTATGATCCAACAAGTAGAGGTACAGAAGCATATATAAATTTAGCAAAGGAGGTAATTAGTAGAAATGAATGAGAAAAGGAAAGCATTAGGAAAAGGATTAGAACAATTATTTAGTGAAGGTGGATTAAATTTTGATAATTTAGAAACATCAATAATTGAAGATGCTAAAAATAATAATCTTATTGAAGAAATACCTTTATCTGAGTTAAGGGCAAATCCTTATCAACCTAGAAAAATATTTGATGAAAGTTCATTAAATGAACTAGCAAGTTCAATAAAAGAACATGGTGTATTTCAACCAATAATTGTAAAAAAAAGTATAAAAGGTTATGAAATAATCGCAGGAGAAAGAAGATTTAGAGCATCTAAAATCGCAGGTCTAACTAGTATTCCCGCTATTGTTAAAGATTTTTCTGATGAGGAAATGATGCAAATTTCTTTACTTGAAAATTTACAAAGAGAAAATTTAACTGCAATAGAAGAAGCAAAAGCATATAAATCAATAATAGAAAGTATGAATATTACTCAAGATGAACTTTCAAAGAAAGTAGGAAAAAGTAGAAGTCATATAACAAATATACTTGGTCTTTTAAAATTACCTAAATCAGTACAAGATATGGTATTGTATAACAAAATATCTATGGGACATGCAAGAGTACTTAGTAAACTTGATGATATTGAAAAGCAAGAGGATTTAGCCCAAAGAGTAATAGATGAAGATTTAAGTGTTAGAAGTTTAGAAAATTTAGTATCATCAAGTCATGAAAAATTAAGTAATAAAAATAGGGTTGTAAGAAGTAATGAATATAAACATATTGAAACTTATCTTAAAGAAAAATTAGGAACAAATGTTAAGATAAGTAATGATAAGATAACAATTAAATTTTCTTCTGTACATGATTTAAACAGAATATTAGAAATAATGAATATAGATATCAATGAATAATATTGGAGGATTTAATGAATATATTTAATATAGAAATATCAGAAAAAATATATTTACCAATTATAATTATAGCAGTAGCATTTATATTTGATTTTGTTATTAACATATTTTTAAATGGTAAAATTAAAATGAATAAAAACTTGACTAAACATGAAAAAAGAAGTAGAGAGACAGTATTGATTTTACTTAAGAATACAATTAAGACAGTAATTATAATTATAGTAATACTTAGTATATTACAAGTTTTTGGTGTTAATACAAGCGCTTTAGTCGCAGGTGTAGGTGCAGTTAGTTTGGTTATTGGGCTTGCTTTCCAAGATTTACTTAAGGATTTATTAGTAGGAGCATCAATTATTTTGGAGAGTCAATTTGCTATTGGTGAAATAGTTGAGATAAATGGATTTAAAGGGGAGGTTATATCACTTAATTTAAAGACAACTAAACTTAAATCAGCAACTGGTCAAATTAGAATAATATCTAATAGGACAATTAGTGAAGTAACAAATTATAGTTTATGTGATGCTTGGGTAAAGATAATAGTATCAGTTTCGTATGAATCAGATATTAAAAAAGTTGAAAAAGTATTGCAAGAATTATTTGATAAATTAAATAATTCTATTGATGGATTAAAAGATAAAATTGTAATTAATGGTATTGAATCATTATCTTCTTCATCAGTTGATATATTAATATCAACAAAAACAAACGCAAAAGATGAGTATGATGTAAGAAGAAAAATAATTAAACAAATAAAATTAGCATTAGATGAAAACAATATTAAAATTCCATATCCACAAGTAGAGGTACATTATGAAAAATGATTACAAAGTAGGTAGTAAAGTTATAATGAAAAAAGGACATCCTTGTGGTACTAATTTGTGGTTAATTTTAAGAACAGGGGTAGATATAAAATTACAATGTATAAATTGTGGAAGAATTATAATGTTAGAAAGAATAGAATTTAATAAAAAAATAAAAAAGGTATTGGAGGAGTAGAAATATGGAAAATGAAGCTAAAAAAAGTCATATTCATCCAGTTTGGTTTTTAGTGATACTAATATTAATAACAATAGTTTTAAGTGCTATATTATCTTTATTTAATTTTCAAGGTACACAAACAGATATATCTTTAGGATCATCTTCAACATCTATATTAACTGTAGAGTCCTTATTAAGTAAAGATGGTATAAAGTTTATGATTTCAGAATCAGTTAATAACTTTTTGAAATTTGCTCCCCTTGGAACATTAATAATTGGATTGCTTGGTGTAGGGTTAATGATAAAAGTAGGTTTATTAAAATCAATATTTAGTAAACTTCAAAAATTTATACCAAGAAAGACTATGTTCTTTATATTTTCACTTTTATGTATAATAATGGGATTTAGTACAGATTTAGCTTTTGTAATAATGATACCAATTGCTGCAATCTTATTTACTGAATATAAAAGAAGTCAAGTAGTTGGAATGACAATGGCATTTGTTTCAGTTGCTGCAGGAGCAAATATAAATTTATTTATAACATCAATCGATTATAGTTTAATTGAACTTTCAAAATCATCTGTATTACTGGTTGATCCTAACTATACATTTAAGTATACTGGTAATTTGTTTTTTATAGTTATCTGTAGTTTGTTTTTGGCATTATTAATAACAATAGTTACAGATATATTAAGTAAGAAAAGGCCTGTTAGAATAGGTAATGATGAAGTTGAAATTGATGAAAAATTAGATAAAAAAGGTTTAAAAATGTCATTAATAGCCCTTGGTGTAATGGTACTTATATTTGTGTATTCAATAATTCCAAATCTTCCATTATCAGGTTATTTATTAGATTCAACTCAAGATTTATATGTTAATAAATTATTTAGTGCGAATGCACCTTTTGTTAATGGTATTTTATATATAGTTTCATTTGCATTTATTATATGTGCAACTATATATGGAGTAATAACTAAACAAATAAAAAATGAAAAAGATATAATTAAATGTATAACTAATAGTTTAAATGGTCTTGGTGAAATGTTATTATTATTATTTGCAACTTCACAATTGATTGCTATCTTTAAATATACTAATATAGGAAATATAATTGCTTCAAATTTGTACAATTTAATTGAAAGTTCAAATGTTTCTTTTGGAGTATTGATTATATTATCATTTTTAGTTGTAGCTATATCAAATATATTCTTGACTGCTTTATCAACAAAATGGACTTTATTTGTACCAGGTTTAATACCATTATTTATGAAATCTAATATTACACCAGAATTTACAGGGGCAATTTTTAGATTATCATCATCTCTAACAAATATGATTTCACCATTATTTCCTTATTTTATAGTATTTATAGGATTTGTTGGGTTATATAGTAAAAATGATTTTAGTATAAAGAAATGTTATAAATTAATTATGCCATATTTTATATCAATAACACTTTTATGGTTATTTATAATATTTGCTTGGTATGTATTAAAAGTTCCTATTGGACCTGGAGTATATCCAACAATATAAACAACATTATGTTGTTTTTTTTTGTATAAAATAGTATAGTAAATGTAAAATATTATTATAAAAAATAATTTATAATTAAAAAAATTGTATAATTAAAATAGGTGATATTATGAGTGCACAAACATTACAACAAATTTATTTTATAATTAAAAGTTATGTTGACCAAAAAAAACAGCATCCAGATTATGTTGATTTTTATGCACTATATGATATTGATCAAGCAAAAAATGTTAATGAATTAAAACCTGATATAAGAAGAGTTAGAAAATTGTTTCATCCAGATCAAATAGGATATATTGATAAAAATTTTCATGACATATATAATGAGATAATTAATAAAAATAAAGAGTTATTTGAAATGGAGAATAATGAAAGAAAGAAACAAGAGTATGATGGATTTTTAAATTACAAGAAAAAAAGCAATAATGATTCAATAAATAATAATCAATTTGCTCAAGATGCAGATATTATAAAAGATTTTAATTATATACAATCAGCAATAGAAACAATGATTATTAAATATGGATTTTATCAAGCATATGAATCTTTTTGTAGAATGTTAAGAGGAGATTTTTCTGGAATTACAAGAGAAAATTCTGCAAGAGAAAGAATGAGAAATATGGGTGTTGAAAATATTAATCAAATTGTTATAAATTTGAATAAAAGCGCAAATATATTTGATAATGTCATGGATTTATTTTTAACAGTTATGAATAAAAATAATATTGAAGAAAGGGCAAATGATTTCTATTCTTCATGTGATAAAATAAATAGAGAAGATAAAAATAACTATAATGTACTTTTCGATTTAATAAAAGATAAATGCTTTAATATAAATTCAACTGCTTCAGCATTTTTGGATAAAAAATACTCACAAACAGTAGGAACATCTGCTGAATTTTCTTCAAAAGATTTAATTTTTTTAATGTATGCTAAAGTACATAAATTTAGAAATGGGAATAATGATATGTCTTTTTCTAGATTAAAAAGATTTGAATCAGAAAATAATTTTGATTATTTAATTTCTAATTATTGTCAAGTTGTAAATTCTATGAATGAGACATATTCTCAATCGTATTAAAACTATCAAAAAGGTAGTTTTTTTTAAAATAAGATTTATTATAATTTATAATTATGATATACTATAAAAAGTGATAGGAAGGTGTATATTATGGGTTTAACTGCAGGAATTGTAGGACTTCCTAATGTAGGGAAGTCAACATTATTTAATTCAATTACAAAGAAAAATATTTTGGCGGCTAATTATCCATTTGCGACTATAGATCCTAATGTTGGTGTGGTTGTAGTTCCTGATAAAAGATTATCTAAATTAGAAGAAATGGTAATGCCTGAAAGCGTTGTACCAACATCCTTTGAATTTATTGACATAGCAGGACTAGTAAAAGGCGCATCAAAAGGAGAGGGATTAGGTAATAAATTTTTATCTAATATTAGAGAAGTTGATGCAATATGTGAAGTCGTTAGATGTTTTGATGATGAAAATATTACTCATGTTGAAGGTAATACTGATCCAATAAGAGATATTGAAATAATAAATTTAGAATTAATATTTTCTGATTTAGAAGTAATAAACTCTAGAATTGGAAGAATAGAGAAAAAAGCAATATCTACTAAAGATAAAGATGCATTATTTGAAGTAGAGTTAATGAAAAAAGTAAAAGATGCTTTAGAAAGAAATATTCCAGCAAGAAGATTAGAATATAGCGATGATGAAGAAAAGGTATTAAAATCATTTAATTTACTAACAAAAAAGCCATTAATATATGTTGCTAATGTAAGTGATAATGACATAAATAATGGCAATGAATACGTAGATAAGGTAAAAGAATACGCAAAGAAAGAAAATTCAGAAGTTATTGTGTTATGTGCAAAGATGGAAAGTGAACTTAGTGAATTAAATGAAGAAGATAAACAAATATTTTTACAAGAACTAGGAATAGAAGAAAGTGGATTAAATAAATTAATAAATGCAACTTATAGTCTTTTAGGTTTAGCAACTTACTTTACTGCAGGTCCTAAAGAAGTAAAAGCATGGACATTTAAAAAAGGAATGAAAGCCCCAGCATGTGCAGGTATTATACATTCTGATTTTGAAAAGGGATTTATAAAAGCAGAAGTAATATCATTTAATGATTATGTAAAATATGATGGAGAAAAAGGTGCTAAAGAAAATGGGAAAGTTAGATTAGAAGGAAAAGATTATCAAATGCAAGATGGAGATATTTGTTTATTTAGATTTAATGTATAAAAAAAGAGATTTAAAAATCTCCTTTTTTCTTGATATATAACCAAACTCCACATGAAACTATTACTAAAGCAGAAACACTTAAATATATAAATGTATTACTACTTTTTACTTTATGCTCTAATGTATTATTGTTGTATGTAGGAATATCAATTCCATTATAATTACCACTTGCAGGTTGGTCAAATGCATCTTCACCTGTTGATAAACTAATTATTAAACTTACAAGTAATGGTATAATTAATAAAAAAATTGTATATTTTATAGCCTTTTTTTTCATATAAATCAAATCCTCTAACAATTAAAAGTATAACACTTACAAACTTAAAAATCAATATTAATATTTTTAATAAATTTATTTACAATTTTAAGTCTTTTTGTTATAATAACTTACGAGTAATTCAGTTACTCTCTGCCTATTAATTAGGCCATTAGTCCAAAGGGAGGTGTAAAAGTATGAAATATGAAATATTATTCATTGTTAGACCTGATTTACAAGAAGATGAAATTAAAAATGTTTTTAAAAATTTTGAAACACTTTTAGTTGATAATGGAGCTAATATTTTAAGTTCAAAAGAATTAGGTCAAAAAGAATTAGCATATGATATAAAAGATCATAAAACAGGATATTATTTCTTAATTAATGTAGAATCAACTTCACAAGCAGTAGATGAATTTGATAGAAAAGCAACAATTAGTGAAGATATACTACGTCATATTGTAGTAAAATTAGATAAATAATTAAAGAAAAGTAGGTGCAGTATGAATAAAGTAATGTTAATAGGAAGAATTACAAGAGATCCAGAATTAAGATATACAAGTTCTAATATTCCTAGTGTAAGATTTACATTAGCAGTTAATAGACCTTTTGAAAATCAAAATGGAGAAAGAGAAACAGATTTTATAAACATAGTTGTTTGGAGAAAACAAGCAGAAAATGTAAAAAAATATGTTTCCAAAGGTAGTTTAGTTGCTGTTGAAGGTAGAATACAGACAGGTAGTTATGAGAAAGATGGACAAAGAATTTATACTACAGACGTAGTTGCAGATAATGTACAATTTCTAGAGTCTAAATCTCAAGCTCAAAATAGGACTTCAGAAGATGTAACTCCATCTGATTTTGCTAATAATGACAGTGTACAAACAACTGATATGAGTGAAGAAGTATTTGCTGATTTTGGTGATTCAATTGAAATCAGTGATGATGATATAGCATTTTAAAAAAAGGAGGATTTAAATTGGCAGAATTTAGAAAAAAGAGAAAAAAAGTATGTCAATTATGTGCTGGTAAAGATTTAGATTATAAAAACGCAGAAGATTTACGTAAATATATAAATGAAAAAGGAAAAATTTTACCAAGAAGAGTTACTGGAACATGTGCAAAACATCAAAGAGTAGTAGCAACTCAAATTAAAAGAGCACGTATGATGGCAATATTACCATTTACAAAGTAAATTTTGATATATAAGTAAACAGAAGATGTACTGTTTACTTTTTTATTTTCATGTGTTATAATATTTTTCGTTTTTTGTATGAAGGGGGATGAATTATAATGAAATTTGCATATCCAGGTTCAAAAAAAGAAGAATTAATAAAAGAATATAAGTTATTAGATGGGAAAATAGTTGTAAATTATTTGGATGGTAATACTGAAGAATTACCTTTGGATAAAGAACAAGAAATTTATGAAAAAATGATTAAACAAGCACAACAAAGAAAAAATAGTAAAGCATTATTTGTTGCTAAATGTAGAAGTAAAAAACAGTTTTCTTTGACAGTTATGATATGTGAACTTTCAGCACTTGGGACTTTAATTACAATAACAAGTCCTTCAATAATATCGAAACTTATAGGTATTATGATGATAACACCTTGTTCTTTTTTAGGATTTAGTAAAGAAGATTATGAAAAAATAAGAGAACAAGTAAGAGAATTAAGCAAATATGATATATATTTATCTATTAAAGATTCTATAGAAAATGAGCAAAAAAATGGTAATAATGGTGATTTGTTTAAAAAAATAAATAATACTGAAGAAAATTTAAATATTAATACGTTAGATAACTATTCATTAAAAGAAATCAAAAGAATTAGACAAAATTTAAAAAATATACAAAAATCTAAAAATGAAGATAATTTTACTTTAAAAAAAGTAATATAATTTGTAGGTGTTGAATATATGAAAAAAAATTTATTGAAAACAAAATTATTATTATTATATTTTGGTTTATCTTTATACAGTATTACGGGATGCGCAAAAGATATGGATTGTAATATAGATACTGAACATGTTCATCAATATGTAAATGATGAAGGGTTAAAAAAGTATATTTCTGGTGAAAAGGAATATGTTGGAGATTTTTATTGGACCGATAAGTATACAAGCAATTCTACAATAATAAATGAAGTTAGTAAAAATAATTTATGTTTAGCAAGTCAAAATATTGATTATATAAACAGTATAATGTCTAATTATACTAAAAAAAGAGAAGCTTGGATTAATAGTTATGTATATGGTAGTTATTATGGATATGGATATCATTATGATTTTAATTCAGGAGATTATGTATTTAATTATGGATTGACTACAGGGTATCATTGGGAGTATGAATGGCAAGATATACCTTTAGATAAATATACAGAAAATAAGGTAAGGGATATTACATATGAATTTAAATTCTATAAAATAGATGAAAATGGTAATTTAGTTAGTAAGAATTTTAAAACATTTACAATTGATGATATAGAAGAAGGATATAATTATTTTAACGAAAAAGATTTTGTTCAAAAATATACTAGTGATTCATATTATTTGAATAAAGAAGAATTTAATGAAAAGGTACTTGAACTTGATTAATTATTATAATACTCTTTTTTGAGTATTTTATTTTGTTTAATTAATGACATATGTCTAAAATTATTGTATAATATTACTAGCATAATTATTTTGAAAAGAGGTGCCTTAATATGAAAGTAATATTTTTAAAAGATGTAAAAGGGCAAGGTAAAAAAGATGAAATAAAAGAAGTAAAAGATGGTTATGCAGAAAACTTTTTAATTAAAAATGGATATGCAATTAAATATACATCAAGAAGTAGTGAAATATTAGATAATCAAATTAAATTAAGAGAAGAAAATGAAGAAAAGTTAATTAAAGAGTGTGAAAAAATAAAAAAAGAACTTGAAAATAAAGAAATAGTTTTTAAAGTGAAAACAGGAAAAGAAGATAAAGTGTTTGGCAGTATATCTAGTAAACAAATATCTGATGAATTAAATAAGATAGGATATAAGATAGATAAGAAAAAAATAATAATTAATAATCAAATTAATACATTAGGAACTACAATCGTAGATTTACTACTACATCAAAAAGTAGTTGCAAAATTAAAAGTGAGAGTAATTAAGGAGTAATATACTATGGATAAAAGAAATATGCCATTTAGTTTAGAAGCAGAACAATCAGTACTTGGATCTGCATTTTTATCAAAATTTGCACTTCAAAGAATATGTGATGAACTAAATACAGATGACTTTTATTTAGAATCACATATGAAAATATTTGATGCATTATGTGAATTAAATAATGAAGGTAAACCTGTAGATATAACTATTGTTACTGATAAATTAGAAAAAAATAAGACATTATCTAGTGTAGGTAACATCGAATATTTACTAGAAGTTATAAATTCTGTACCAAGTGCATCAAATATTGAATATTATATTAATATTGTTCATGAAAAGGCAATACTTAGAAGATTAATAAATGTATCAAACGATATAGCAAGTGAATCTTATTTAGAAAATGGTAATGTTAATGAAATATTAGATAATGCAGAAATGAAGATATTTAATGTTGCCAAAACAAGAAAATCTTCAGAATTTCATAAAATACAAGATGTTGTTTTTAAAGCACAAGAAAATCTTGAAAAATTATCTAATCAAAAAGGAGAAATAACAGGACTTGCTACTGGATTTTATGAAATAGATAAATTAACAAGTGGACTTCATGAAAATGAACTTATTATAATAGCAGCGCGTCCTGCAATGGGTAAAACTGCTTTTGCACTTAATATAGCAACTAATATAGCTACAACTACAGATAAGTCAGTTGCAATATTTAACTTGGAAATGAATGCAGAACAGTTAGTTACGCGTATGTTTTCATCTCTTTCACAAGTAGAAGGGAATAAACTTAGAACAGGTAAATTAGATAATAATGACTGGAAGAAATTAAGTGAAGGTATTAGTAGACTTGCTGATACAAAAATTTTTATAGATGATACACCAGGTATCACTATTGGTGATATAAGAAGTAAATGTAGAAGACTTGCTGCATCTAAAGAAGGTCTTGGCATAGTTATAATAGATTATCTTCAACTTATATCTAGTTCAAGTAGATATGTAGGAAATAGACAACAAGAAGTATCTGAAATATCTAGAAGTCTTAAAACAATGGCATTAGAACTTGGAGTACCCGTAATTGCACTTGCACAACTTTCTCGTGCAGTTGAAGGTAGGGATGATAAAAGACCTTTAATGAGTGATTTAAGAGAATCAGGTTCTATTGAACAAGATGCTGATATAGTAGCATTTCTTTATAGAGATGATTATTATAATAAAGAGGCTAAAATGGATGGTAATATAAGTATTAGTGAATTTATTGTTGCTAAACATCGTAATGGACCAACTGCTACAATAGAATTATTATTTAAGAAAAATACTAGTACTTTTGCTAACTATAGCAAGCAAGATGAATAGAAAGTAAAAATGGGTGATTTTTAAGTGGATAATTTTAAAAAATATGTACCAATTATTATATCTTTATTAATATCATTTATAATAATTCTTGTTATAGGGTTTAATAAAGTAGAAGATACGGATATTAAAGAAGTATATAATGTGTATTTAGATGGTAAATTATTGGGTTCAATTAATTCAAAGAAATCTTTAGAAAAATATATAGATAATGAACAAAAAGAGTTAAAAGAAGAGTTTGATGTTGATAAAGTATATGTACCTAATGGTATAGATATAGAAAAATGCATTACTCATGAAAGTAAAATTTTATCTGAAAAACAAATATACAATAAAATAAAAGAAAATAAAAGTTTTACTATAAAAGGATATGTAGTAAGTATTGTTGATTCAGATGACAAGGAAACAAAAATAAACGTTTTAAATAAAGACATTTTTGATAAAGCAGTAAATAAAGTACTTAATGTTTTTGTCAATGCAGAAGATGCTAAAAATTATAAAAATGATACACAAAAAGAAATAAAAACTACAGGTAGTATAATAGAAAATATATATATTGATGAAAAAGTAACAATTACTGAATCATTTATATCTACTGATGAAATAATATTTACAGATGAAACTACTTTATCCCAGTATCTATTATTTGGATCTTTAGATAGTAATAAAGAATATATTGTAAAACCTGGAGATACAATTGAAACAGTTGCTTTTAATAATAAACTTGGTGTAGAGGAATTTTTAATAGTTAATCCTGAGTTTACTAGTAGTAATAATTTACTTAGTGTAGGACAAAGTGTAAATATTGCATTAATTGATCCAATATTTAGTATAGTTGTTGAAAAGCATGTAGTTGAAGATATGGATAAACCATTTGAAACAATAGAGAAAAATGATTCTAGTTTGTATGTAGGTACTACAAAAGTTGAAACAGAAGGTGTTAATGGTGTTCAAAGAGTAACATCAAAAGTTAAATATATTAATGGTGAAGCTCAGCCAGCATATATAACAAATTCAACTACGATAGTTGAACCAACAAATAAAGTAGTATTGAAAGGTACAAAACAAAATGGATATATAGGAGGTGGAAAGCCTGCTGAAGTTTCAGGAAGTTGGGGATGGCCTACAGTATACCCATATATCATAACAAGTAATTTTGGATATCGTTGGGGAAGATTACATGCAGGAATTGATATATCAGGATGTGGATTTGGCTCTCCAATATATTCAATAAGTTCAGGAGTTGTTACAGAAGTAGTAAATTCTTGTCCAGGACAAGGATATTATGGAAGTAAATGTGGTGGAGGATATGGTAATGTTGCATATATAGATTATGGTAATGGTGTAGTTGTAAAATATGGACACTTGAATACAGTAACTGTATCAGTAGGTCAAAGAGTATCAAGAGGACAAATGGTTGGAACAATGGGTAATAGTGGCTCTTCAACAGGTACACATTTACATTTTGAAATAAGAGTAAATGGATCACCAATCGATCCAAGGTCGTTGTATTAATGAAAGTATGTGTTTTATCAAGTGGAAGTAAAGGCAATTGTACTTTAGTAGTTACAGATAGAGTAAAACTATTAATTGATATTGGTACAACTTGCGCTTATGTAGAAAAGTCACTAAAAGATTTAAATATTGATTGTAACCAAATAACTCATGTATTAATAACCCATAATCATGCAGATCATATTAAAGGATTAAAAATATTTATAAAAAAATATAATCCTATTATCCATGTTACTGAAAAATTATTAAAAATATTAAAAGAAGAAGTGGGTAACTTCAAATATGAATTGTATATTGATAAGAAGTCAATAATAGAAGATTTAACAATAAATATTATAAAAACATCACACGATGCAGAAGATTCAGTAGGTTTTATAATAAAACATAACTCATCATCAATGGTATATATTACTGATACTGGATATATAAATAGTAAATATTATGATGAATTATCTAATAATAATTTATATATTCTTGAAAGTAATCATGATGTTAAAATGTTAAAAGAAGGACCATATCCATATTATTTACAACAAAGAGTAATAAGTGATAAAGGACATTTATCAAATAAACAAGCGAGTGATTATTTATGTAGATTTATAGGGAAAAATACTAAAAAAATAGTATTTGCACATGTTAGTGAACATAACAATACTGATGAAAAAGTATTAGAAACATTTAATCAAACTCTACAAAAAAATAATATGAAATTTGATAATGTTATAATAGCAAAACAAAATGAAAGCACGGAGTTAATAGAAGTATGATAAAATTAATAAGTGTTGGAAAAATAAAAGAAAAATATCTAATTGATGGAATAAATGAATATTTAAAAAGATTAAGTAAATATGTTAAAATCGATATAATAGAAGTACCAGATGAAAATTATGATATAAGTAAAACTTTAGAAAAGGAAAGAGATAGTATATTAAAGTATATTTCTAATAAAGATTATATAATAACATTAGATATAGAAGGAGAAAATATATCAAGTGTTGAATTTTCTAAAAAATTAAATGATATATTTATTCATAATAGTGATATATGTTTTATTATAGGTGGTTCATATGGTCTACATAAAGATATAAAAAATATTAGTAATTATAGTTTATCTTTTTCTAAAATGACTTTTCCACATCAATTATTTAGATTAATTTTATTAGAACAAATATATAGAGCATACAAAATTATTAATAATGAATCATATCATAAATAAAAAAATCTTAAAGATTTTTTTTATTTTTCTTCATATTTTGTAGTTAGAGATAATATATCATGTGATTCTTTACTATCATCATCATATAAACTTGCTATTAACCAGTTAAGTACAACAAGTATTGATTGAATTATATTTAATTGATCATTAGTTAAATTTCTATTATCCATTAAATATTTAATTATATATAAAGTTTCATTAATATATTTATCCCTAAATTGATTATCTGTAATTGCAAGTCCAGAGATATTATTAAGCCTATCACATAATTTTATGTCAAGAGCATCATTAGTCATATTATTCATTTTTACTGCTAAATATTTACTTTTTCCAATTTTATTTTTTAAAACATCATCATTTGAAAGTTCTAGTACTATAGAAGCAACTTTTTGTCCAAATTCATTTACTAATTCATCATATGTAGTATTAGTATCTTCTAATGTATCATGTAAATATGCTGCTGCTAATAATTCATCAATATTATCTGAATTACCTTTATATATTTTTACAAGATTAGCAACTCCAATAGGATGACAGATATATTCTTTATGTTGTTTATCCTTTCTATATTGACCTTCGTGCTTTTTTGTTGCATATTTTAATGCCCTTTCTGATATCATTTCATTCTTTGAATTTTTATTTACTATTGTACTTTTATTTGATTTTTCTCTATGGTTTGATCTAAATTCAGATAGTTGCATATCAATATCTAAATCCAAATTATATACTTCTTGTATACCAAACATTCCACCCTTATGTTCTTTAAAAAATTTTTCAATAAATTCATCAATGTCCTCTTGTCTTTTTACATACTTTACAAAATAGTGGTAATCCCATTTATCTACACAAATTAGAACGTGTGAAAATTTCTCTTTATCTACGCTTTCTAGAATCTTTTTGATCTCATTTTTATCCATATTAGCACCTCTTTATACTTGAATTATAACAGAAAAATTATTATAATTAAAATACAAATAGAATATGTTCACCATAACTGGAGGTTATTATGATTAATTTAGAATTATATAGAATATTTTATGTAGTTGCAACTTGTAAAAATATTACAAAGGCTAGTGAAGAACTTAATATTTCACAACCTGCAGTAACTAAACATATTAAAAATTTAGAAGATCAATTAGGATTTCCTCTATTTATAAGAACTAAAAAAGGTGTAGTTTTAAATGAATATGGAGAAAAAATATATTTAAAAGTAAAAAATGCATTAACCTTACTTGATGAATCAGAAAAAGAAATTAGTGAATATAAAAAGATGAATAAAGGTACGATTAAAATTGGAATTAGTACAAGCTTAGCAAGAAAATATCTATTAAAATATATAAAAGAATTTCATAAAAAGTATCCTAATATAGTTATAGATATTAGCACAGATATTACAAAAGACTTAATAAAACAATTAAAAAATGGATTAATTGATATGATAATATGTAAATTTTCTAATTATATTGATTTAGAACTTAATTATATCAAACTTGGTAAAACTAAATATATATTTGTATGTAATGAAAATTATAAGCAATTATTAAATAGAAAAGTAAGTATTAATGAATTAGTTAAATATCCATTACTACTTCAAAAATCTCCATCTAATTCTAGAAATAGTGTAGATAGGTATTTTAAAAATAATAATATAAATGTAGAAGCAAAAATGAATATTGGTAGTTCAAATTTATTAATTGATTTTGCATCTATTGGATATGGAATAGGTTATGTAACTAAAATGTATACTTTAGATGAATTAAAAGAAAAAAAGTTATATGAAATAGATGTATATCCAAAAACAGATTCTATAGAATATGGATTAGTAACTCTAAAAAATAATATATTGCCATCATATAGTAATAAGTTTATAGATTATTTAAAATCTAATAGATAATATGTTATAATTAAATAGGTGAAGTATATGTTATTTAATAATGATTGGGATGAAATATTAAATGAGGAAATACATAAAGAATATTTTTTAAAAATATTATATCAACTTAGAGAATTATATAAAGTTAAAACTATTTATCCTGAAAAAAAAGATATATTTAATGCCTTTAAACTTCCATATAAAGATGTTAAAGTAGTAATTCTTGGTCAAGATCCATATCATGGTGAAGGTGAAGCACATGGATATGCATTTTCAACACATGCTAAAAAATTACCTCCATCACTAAAAAATATATATAAAGAATTATATGATGATTTAGGTATAGAAAAAGATTACAGTAATGGAGATTTAACTAATTGGCAAAAACAAGGAGTAATGCTTTTAAATACAGGTTTAACTGTGGAAAAAGATAAACCTAATTCACACAAAAATATAGGATGGCATACATTTACGGATACTGTAATACAAAAATTAAATGAAAAAGAGAATCCTGTAGTATTTATATTGTGGGGTAATAATGCAAGAGAAAAAAAGAAATTTATTACAAATAGTAGACACTTAATTATTGAATCAGCTCATCCATCTCCATTTTCTTGTGAAGGCTTCTTTGGATCTAAACCTTTTTCGAAAACTAATGAATTTTTAGAAAAAAATAATATTAAGAAAATAGATTGGTAAAATGTTTAAACAGTTTTACCTTTTTTTCATATTATATACTGGTGAAGTATATGAAAAGTATAAAGGCAAAACAGTTAAAACCAGAATATGATATTATTGATATTAGAAGTAAAAACAGTTATATGAAATCTCATATATATAATGCTAAAAATATAGATGAAAATAATTTAATAGATATGCCTTATATGTATTTAAAAAAGGATAAAATATATTATATATATTGTACATCAGGTTTAAAAAGTAGAAGGTGTTGTAAGATGCTTGAGGCTCAAGGTTATAATGTTGTTAATGTAGAAGATGGTTTTGAAAACTATTAAATTAATAAATAAAGTTTAAATACTTTATTTTTTTTGATAATATGATGTATAATAATAATGGAGGAAATATGGAAACAATAATTAATCAAATAATAGATGTAATAACTAAATATATGGGACAATTTGGTTTTATTTCTGGATTTTTATTAATAATAATTGAATCAATTATTCCAGTATTACCTTTAGCAGTATTTATAGCACTTAATATATTTACATTTGGGTCAGTTTTTGGTTTTATAATATCTTGGCTTGCAACTGTAATTGGATGCATGTTATCATTTTATATATGTAGAAAACTAAAAAATAAATATGAAAAAAAATATCAAAGCAATAAAAGTATTTTAAAATTTAAGAAATATTTAAATAAAATATCTTATAGTAATTTAGTTTTATTACTTGCACTTCCTTTTACACCAGCATTTGCGATTAATATAGGTGCAGGATTATCTGATATTGATTCAAAAAGATTTTTTTCTGCATTATTAATTGGAAAAATTCCAATGGTATATTTTTGGGGATTTATAGGAAAAACTTTACTTGAAAGTATAACAGATCCATATACTATTGCTCAAATAGTAATTATGTTAATTTTAGCGTATTTAGTATCAAAAGTAGTTAATAAGTTTGTAAAATAGGAGGTAATATGGAGTACATTATTATAGGTATATTAGTACTATTAGTAGTTTTAGTAACTATTAGTTTATTTAAAAATATAAATGAAGGAAATATAACAGAAAGACTTGGGAAACTTGAAACTAATGTTACGAAAGAACTTGGAGAATTTAAGTCTGATATAAATAGAAATATTAACGAAGATATAAATAAATTAAATGAGAAAATAGAAAATAGATTAAATTTAATTAATGATAGAGTAAATGAAAGATTAGATGAAAATTTTGAAAAGACAAATAAGACATTTACATCAGTACTTGAACGATTAAGTAAAATTGATGAAGCACAAAAGAAGATAGATAATTTGTCAAATGATATAGTTTCTTTACAAGGAATATTAACAGATAAGAAAAGTAGAGGAATTTATGGTGAAGTTAATTTAAATCATATATTATCAAATGTATTTGGAGATAAGAATGATAATATCTATAAAACTCAATATTCACTTCCAAATAATACAATTGCAGATGCAGTATTATTTGCACCTGAACCACTAGGATTAGTTGCAATAGATTCTAAATTTCCACTTGAAAATTATAGGATAATGGTTGATAAAAAATATAGTCAATCAGATAGAGAATTAGCAGCAAAATCATTTAAATTAGATGTAAAAAAGCACATAGATGCAATAGCAAGTAAATATATAATAGATGGTGTTACATCTAATCAAGCAATAATGTTTTTACCAGCAGAAGCAATATTTGCAGAATTGAATGCATACCATAGTGATATAATTGAATATGCTTATAAAAAAAGAGTATGGATTACATCACCAACTACACTTATAAGCACACTTACAACAATACAGGTAATAATTAAAAATATTGAAAGAGATAAATATGCTAAAGTGATTGCTGAAGAATTAAATAAATTATCTATTGAGTTTTCTCGTTATAAAGAACGTTGGGATAAACTTTCTAGAAGCATACAAACAGTAAGTAAAGATGTTGAAGAAATACACACAACTACAGATAAAATAACAAAAAGGTTTAATAGTATTAATAGTGTTGAAATAGATAAAACTGAGTCTATTGAATAAAAAACATGTATTATAAGTACATGTTTTAATTTGATCTAAAATCTTCATAATATTCTTTTACTTTATTTTTTACATCTTGAGCAGTATCAGTAATGGTATTTTTTACATTTTCTTTTATTTCACTGATTTTATTATAATTATTTTCACCAATTGCTTGTTTAATTTTATCTAATGAGTAATAATATGCGTTAACAGTAAAATCTTTTACAATTTGATATTTTTCTGATATATTTTCTTTATAATCAGGAGCAAAACCTACTATTAAACTATCTATATAGCAGAATGTATCATATATGTCTTGTTTTGCTTCATCAGTTAATTCATCAAATGTAACACCATTAATTTCAGTATCATAGAATATAAAATCTACACATTTAATAAAAAATGCTTTGCCTTTTTGTTTTACAGTTTCAATATCTATTGATTCATCAGAAAGATAATATTCAATTTCTTCTTTATCATTATTAAAACTTGATACTATATTATCATTTTTATTATTTTTATCTTCAGTAGTTGATTCTGTTGTTATGACTTCATTAGTTGGAACTTCTTCAGTGGTAATATTTTCTTCAGTAATATTTTCCGTAGTAATATATTCTTCGGTAGTAATGTTTTCAGTAGTATAAGATTCGGTAGTAATATTTTCTGTAGTAGCACTCTCAATAATTATATAGTCTGTTTCTGGTATGTATTTATCAGTATTATTCTCAGTAATTTCTTCGTTATAAATATCTTCGTTAGATTCTTCAGTAACATTATTTTCATAATTTTTGTTATTATTACATCCACTAAGAGAAAGTGTAGAGAGTAATAATAAATATAGTAATTTTCTTTTTAATAATTTCTTTTTCATATACAACACCCTCTTTGTGAGCATATTATATCACTAATTTAAAAAAAATCAATTATTTCAATGGTGTTTAGATATAATATATATAAAAAATATATCAAATTGATAATTATTCTTTTTCAAAAATCAAAGTTTCTGTACCAACTATTTCAATGCTTTCATCATCTAAAATAGTTATTTCAATACTCTTATTTATTTGTTCGTTTAGTACATCATTACCATTAGTAAGAGTATATGCTTCTCCAACATAGTTAAGTTCTTCAGGATATTCAGCACTTCCAGTGGTATTTATTTCATCTTTTACAATATAAAAAACAGCGATTTTTTCATAAGTAGTTGTAACTTTATAATTACCAGAAGGTATTTTATATAGATATTTAGTAGTTGGTAAATCAGTATTTTTATTAAGTATAACCTCTTTACCATATTTCCCAACTGATTCACCTGTTAATACATATTTTTTAGATTGTGTGTTATTATCGGATTCCATTCCAATTGATCCAATTATTAAAAAAGCAATAATAACCCAAAACCACCATTTTTTTGATAATTTTTTCAATTTTTCTTTCATAATCTACCTCCAAAACATTCGAAATCTTTTATATTATATTTATTATATCACATAAAAATTAAGTTGTATTTAATTTAAATAAAAACTTAACTTTTTAGATATTTTAACCAATATAATCACCTAATTTTGTGTTTATCATAAAATACTTTGAGGAGGAATAATTATGAATAATAATGTTAAGGTGGTTATTGATGCAGGACACGGAGGTATCGGTTAAATCCAAAAATAGAAGAAATGGCTATTTTGGTAAGTAAATACAAGAGTTTAAGGTACTTGATAAAAGTATCTTTTATTATGCAAAAATATAAGAAAGAGAGGATGATATAATGAATTATGGAATATTTAGAAGTCAACCGATAATGACTATCAATGATTTAGCACAAATCGGATCACACAATAAAAGAGAAAAGAAAGCATATAAAAGCAATAAAGATATTAAGTTAGAATTAACAAAAAATAATATTGAATTAGTACCCTTAACAGAAAAGTATGTTAAGGGTTTTAAATTGAAAGTAAAAGATTATGAAAAAGAACACAACGAAAGAATGAAAACGGAACGACCTGAAAGAAAAAAGACATTTAATGAAATGTTAAATAAATCAAAAAGTGTTGTAGC
>CANQKX010000009.1 GCA_947624565.1 uncultured Bacilli bacterium | reverse complement strand
ATAAATTGCTGAAAGATATTATATATGATTCTAAAATTAACTGCACAACAATTGTGCACTTTCAAAAATAATCTACAAGTATAAAAAATGTATTAAAAACATATTGACTTTATATGTAAATATATGATATACTTTGTGTTGATTGGTACTCAGGAAACTTATGAAGCCCTGAGTCAATTTTTATTTATGGGGGAATATTATATGAAAGAATATAAACATAAAGAAGAATTATTAGAACATTTAAAAAATAAAAATGTAATAATTGATGATGAGAATATAGCTTTAAATATCATAGATAATTATTCATATTATTCTGTTATTAACACATATAAATATGTATTTAAAAAAGATGATAATACATATTTTGAAAATGTTCATTTTAATGAAATATATTCTTTATATGATTTTGATAAAAATATAAGAGTTATATTTTTAAAGTATGCTTTAGAATTCGAATTAAAAATAAGAGATATTATGGGAAATATCATCGCTAAGAATTATGGGATTCAAGATTATCTTAACAAAACAAATTTTGATGAATTAGCAAATGAAGATGATATAAATGATATAATTGATTCTATCAATACAGAAATAGATAAAAATAAAGGTAAGCATCCAGCTATTACGCATTATGATCAAACTTATGGTTTTATACCTCCATTTGTTGCAATTAAAATATTATCTTTTGGACAAATAAGTAGATGGTATGGATTATTAAAACAATCAGATAGAAATGAAATAGCTAAAAAATTTAATGTATCACCAAAATTATTAAAGCAAATTCTTATTAATATGACATTAGCAAGAAATATTTGTGCTCATTCTGATAGATTATTTTCTTTTCATAGTAAATTTTTTATGACTTTTAGCTTAATAGATAACACATATAAAGTAAATAACAATTCAACTAATTTATATATGTTAATTAGAAGCATGGAAAAATTTTTAAGTGAACAAGATTACAATGACTTAATAAATTTGATTAATAAAGAGTTTGATAAGTTAAATGAGTCTATTAAATCAATAGATGCTAGAATAATTTTAAAAATCATGGGATATCCTAATGTATAAATAATACTGATAATTCATATAATATTATTGATTAGTATTTAAGAAACTTACGAAGCCTTAAGTCAATCTACCTAATTTCTTTTTAAGAGATTAGGTATTTTTGTTAATTAATTATTGTGATATAATTAATTTGTATGTTATTGATGAAGTAAGTCTTCAAAGAAGATTTATTTTTAAATATCAATTGCATTCCGAATTTAACTATACTACAAACCGTAATAAAATCAAAAGCATAAGCTCTTTTTTTTTGGTCATAATAAAAATGGTGATAATAATGAATAATATACTTATGATTGGTAATTTAAGCTATAATATAAATCTATTTTTAAATTCATATCCTCTAGAGAATCAAACTTATAATATTATAAAAAAAACTAAAAGTATTGGTAATATACTAAATATATCTATAGTACTTAGTAATAATGATTTAAATGTATATTATTTTTCATCTATAGGTGATGATGAAGAAGGTAAAGAAATAATTAATTATTTACATTCAAATAAAATAAATACTGATTATGTAAATATTATAAATAATTATAAAACTAGTAAGCAATATATTATTAGAAATAATAAAAATGATTCAAAAACTATATTAACAGAAAGATTAAATAATAGATATAATCTTAATAGAGATATCAACTTTATACCAAATGTAATATATACAGATAATTATCAATTAAATTTAATTAAAAACTTAAAACAAAAATTTAATACCTCTAAAATAATAACAACATTAAACGAAATAACAAACACATCTCTTGAAATATGTAATTTATCAGATTACATTATAATACCAATAAAATATGCACAAATATTATCAAATGTAAGGTTAGATATTAGAAATAAAAAATCTATTATTGACTTATATATAAAGACAAAAACATTATTTTCTGGTAAAATAATAATATATATTGAAAATATAGGTACTATATATGAATACAATAATATGGTTAATATAATACCAAAATTAGGTAATAAAAATTTAGTAAATAAAAATAGTTTTGATATTTTTATATCTACATTTATATATTGCATAAATCAGGATTTTTCTATCGATAAATCAATAAAAATATCAACTGTATCTAAATTTTTATCAGATAATAATAAACAAAATTTAAATATAAAAGAGGTAATAGATATTTATGAAAAAAATAATTGACCCATTTACTGATTTTTTACCATCAATAGATTTACATGGTATGGATAGAGTACTTACTAAAATAAAAACAGAAGAATTTATAAATGATAGTGTAAAATTAAGGCATAGAAAAGTAGTTATAATCCATGGTAAGGGTGAAGGTATAGTAAAAGATGAGGTTTTCAAAACACTTAAGAAAAATAAAAATGTAGAAAGTTATAAATTAAATAGTTTTAATATTGGGTGTACTATAGTTAATCTAAAAATAGATTAACTTTTTAATTTTTATGTTATAATTAATATATGCTGAAATAGCTCAATTGGTAGAGCAACTGAATCGTAATCAGTAGGTTGCGGGTTCAATTCCTGCTTTCAGCACCAGATTGATACCAAACTCGGACTTTTATAGTTCGAGTTTTAAAATGTTTGAAAATATGATACAATATTTTTAGGTTTAAATTGATATATTTGTCAATTTAGAAAAAATATTTGTATACTAGTAATATGCATAATAGGATGGAGTATTTTTATGAAAAAAATAATTTTGGACACAGATACATTTAATGAGGCAGATGATTTATTTGCAATATCATATTTATTAAAAAATAAAGATATATTTGATATTAAAGCAATAACAATTGCTCCATTTAAACATAGTGGTTATAAAAAAAGTGTATTTGATTCAATAGATGATAGTTATGATGAAACATGTAAAATATTTAAATATCTTAATATATCTGATAAAAGTCTAATTTATAAAGGTAGTAGAGATTACTTATCTAATGGTTATTTAAATACTAGTGATGCAGTAGATAAAATAATTGAATTAGCAATGGAAAATGATAAAATATATATAGTTGCGATAGGATGTTTAACAAATATTGCACTAGCTATAATAAAGGAGCCAAAAATAATTAATAAAATTGAAGTGATTTGGGGTGGAACAAATTTTCTATTTGGAGATAATAAAGATTTTAATTTCAGACAAGATGTTGAAGCAGTAAAAACAGTTTTTTATTCAAAAGTAAAATTAACAGTTGTTCCATGTTCTCCAATAACATCTAATTTAATGACATCAATTTATGAACTTCATGCAGAAATTGGTGGTAAAAATGAATTGTGTGATTACTTATGTGATAAATTTTATAATCGATTTTGGGGTCCGCATAAAAGATATCCTATTTGGGATATTGGTGCTATCGCGTATATGATAAATAATAAATGGTTTCAAACAATGGAAATAAGTTGTCCAATTATTAATGAAGATAATACATTTACCTTTACTCAAGGTAGACACAAAATAACATTTATAAAAAAGATAGATGCTAATAAAATTTATGAAGATTTATTTAAATCATTAATAAAATAGTAATATTTTTAATGCTTAAATTACCATTAGGTAAACTATTTAAACTAATATAAAATTTATTAAGAAATGTTTTATCTTCGAGTTTTAAAATATATAAATATGTGGTAGAATATGTATGTAAAATATTAGGAGAAATTTATGAAGAAAAAATATAAAATTATATTAATAGTTTTAATAATTATTTTAGTTATTTGTATAAGCATACCACTATACAATTATATTAGAATTAAGACTGCAAAAATAGAAGTAACTTTAAAAGATGATATGACTGCAGAATTTAATAGTGATATTAAAGTATCAGATTATATTACTAGTATTAATGGTAAAATAGTAGATGATTATAAAATTGACACAACTAAGTTAGGTGTTAAAAATATAGAGTTTGATTTTATAAATGATGATAACATAAAATTAAAATATAATTATGATATACAAATAGTAGATACAGTAAAACCATTAGTATGGCTTAGTAATACTTATAGTGTTAGAAAAGATAGTAATATAGATTTAACTGAGGCAATATTATGTGGAGATAATTATGATAGCAATCCAAATTGTTATATTGAGGGTAATTATGATTTAAGTGTAGTAGGTGATTATCCTTTAGTATTTAAAGCAGAAGATAGCAGTGGAAATATTAAGGAAGTTAATTTTACTTTATCAGTTTATGAACCATCTTCTACTTCATCATCAAATCAAAGTACAACTCAAAGTCATACATATTTTAATGATGTTATTAGTAATTATAAAACACAAAATAATAAGATAGGTATTGATATATCTGAGTGGCAAGGTGATGTTGATTTTGATAAATTAAAAGAATCTGGTGTAGAATTTATAATGATAAGAGTTGGTTATTCAAAAGGGAAAGATGGAGAATATGTTTTGGATGAAAAATTTAAACAAAATATAAAGGGCGCTAATAAGGCGAATATTCCAGTAGGAGTTTATTTTTATTCATATGCAGATTCATCTAAAAAAGCTCAAAAAGACGCAAGATGGGTATTAAAACAAATAAAAGGATACGATATTGATTTACCAATTGCTTTTGATTGGGAAGAATGGAGTAGTTTTAATAAATATCATTTAAGTTTCTTTGGACTTACTAATATGGCAGAAGATTTTTTTAAAGTTGTTGAAAAAAGTGGATATAAAGGTATGCTTTATAGTAGTAAAACATATTTAGAAAATATTTGGTTTGATACAGATTATGATATATGGCTTGCTCATTATACAAGTCAAACAAATTATAGTAAAGATTATAAAATGTGGCAATTATGTAGTGATGGTAAAGTTGATGGAATATATGGTAATGTAGATATAGATATATTATATAATTAAAAAATATAGAACTTTCTATATTTTTTATTTTATTTTTTGAATAGATAAACTAACTACTGGATTTATAAAAGATGAATAAGTATACATATATGATCTATTTGGACTATTTAAATAAATAGGATATTTACCTAAATTTACTAATTCAAATACTTCATTTTCATATGGTAAGTTTACAATACCTTTTCCAATAATATTAACAGGTGTTGATGTTAGACACCATACACTACCTCCTGCATATACAGTTGGTTCATCAGTTTTTTTAAATCCAATTGCAATCATATCATGGTCATCATTAAATGTAGTACCATTTACTGGATGTGCTTGAACTATAAAATCTATATAATACATACCACTATTTACAAATGTAATAGTTTTATCTTCTTCATTTAGTATAAATTGTGATGTATCATCACCAATTTTAACGTCAAGTGGAATTCTTTCTAAAGATTTAACTTCTTCATCAATTGATGTATCATTATTAAATTTTATAAAAACTGTAGTTGGAACTAACAATGGTCCAGTAGGTCCAGTTGGTCCTGTTGGCCCTTGTGGTCCTTGAATACCTTGTTCACCTTTTAATCCCATTGGTCCTTGAATACCTTGTTCACCTTTAGGTCCAATAGGTCCTTGAGGTCCAGTATCGCCTTTAGGTCCAATATCACCTTGAATACCATGTATACCTTGTTCACCCCTAGGACCTTGAATACCTTGTTCACCTTTAGGTCCTACAGGCCCTTGAGGCCCAGTATCCCCTTTAGGTCCAATATCGCCCTGAATACCATGTATACCTTGTTCACCCCTAGGACCTTGAATGCCTTGCTCACCCTTAGGTCCAATAGGTCCTTGAGGTCCAGTATCGCCTTTAGGTCCCTTTATTATTCCTACATCATTCCAATTATTAGTATTTTCATCCCATACATATAAATTATCTTCAACAAGATATGAATCTCCAACTTTTCCTATAGGATGATTTTGTTTTAATTGATCTAATGAACTATATGAACCTAATATTGTTACACTAGAGCCAGCATCACCTTTAGGTCCTCTTGGAATCATAAAATCTAAAATATGAGTTAATCCAGATTTATTATCTATAATTTGCGCTTCATTTTCTGAATCAACTGTACTAACTTTACCTAAAGATATTCTTTCTGCCTCCGCTAAATCACCTTTAGGACCTGTTGGTCCTGTTGGTCCAATAAGATAACATTTTTTTTCAATTACGGGAAATTTATTATCCATTTAATCCCTTCTTTCTAATATAGTATATGACTTTAAATATTACAAAGTATATGTATATATCAGGAAAAAATAAAAATTGTCGACATATTTTATTTGACAAATATTGATTGTTGTGCTATTATAATGCACGATCTATTTTGAAGGGGGATTAATATATGGAAAAAAGTAATAAATCAGGATTTATAAGAGATATTGTTATAAAAGTATTTTTAATATTATTATTTGTATTTTTAATAACTTTATTATTTCCTATGCCTAATTTAACACCATTTTATGATGCAGTATTTAATAATAACGTACAAACTATGAAAGATGCTGCTGAAAAATATTTTACAAAAGAAAGAATGCCTGAAAAGGTAGGAGATTCTAAAAAATTAACTTTACAAGAAATGCTTGATAAAAAGTTGATATTACCATTCTTAGATAAAGATGGAAAAGAATGTAACTTAAAAAAATCATATGTACAAGTTACTAAAAAAGAAACTGAATATGAACTTGAAGTACATTTATCATGTGGAAAAGACGATAATTATATTGTAGAACCACTTGGATGCTACAACTATTGTAATGATAGTAAAGAATGTAATTGTTCATGTGAAGGAAAGGTTTCAACTGATGAAAATGGTAATGTAACAATTGAAACTCCTAATAATAGTAATACAGATAATGGTAAATATAAATTACAATATTTATATACTAGAACAATTACTGATACTGATTGGGTAACAGGTAATTATCAAGCAAATAAAGAAAAAGAATCAGATGATGTAAAATTAGTAGATACTAAAACTGAATATACTGGTAAAAAGAAAGTTTCTTCTGGTACTGATATGTATAAACATATAAAATATGCTTATAAAGATAATTGGACATATGATACAGACTGGACAGAAGAAGTAAAACAACTAACAGATAGAGTTAAGTTAGCTGATGAAAGAACATTATATACAGGTCAAAAGAAATATACTGAAACAACAAATAAATATAAACATGTAAAATATGCTTATAAAGATAACTGGACAATAGATACAGATTGGACAGAAGAAGTAAAACAACAAACAGATAAATTAAAATTATATGCAGAAAGAACATTATATACAGGTCAAAGAAAATATTCTGAAGAAACAACACAATATAAACATGAAAAATATGAATATAAAGATAATTGGAAAGATATAAATTGGACAACAACTAAATACAATACTTCATCTTCAGTAATATTAACAGATACAAGATATACAGTTAGAAAAACTACTGGTACATGGAGTTCTTATGTAAAAGATTCAACATGGAGAACATCAAAACCAGCAAATACTCCTGGAGTAAAAGAATGGTCTAATGCATATGAAGAAAGAGAAGCATATGGAGATTGGAAATTAAAATATAGTTCATATGCAATAACAGGAAATGTTCCAACAACAACTGATACAAGAAGATATGATTTCTTATATTCAAGAGAAGAAACTTGTACATCAGCATGTAATGGTAAAGCAACTGTTAGAGTAAATTATTATGATGTATATGAAAGATCTATTATTAAAGAATATAGATATATGTATAGAACATATTCAACTAGTACAGAAGAAAAAGTAGTTTCTGATCCATCTAGTTACTTAAATAGTGGTTATACAGTAGTTAAAACTGAATATAAATACAGAGTAAATGAACCATCTAAAACAGTAATTGATACAATATGGACAAACTCAAAAACATCACCAAGTGGATATACATATGCTAATGCAACAAGAAAGTTAGTAACATATAAATATGAAAATTTAGGTAAATGGGTAACTAGTTATGAAAAATTAGGTGAATATACATATAATGTAGTAACAAGAAAACAATATAAGTATAAATACAATAATCCAGAAAAATATATAGAAGATACAGTATGGACAGATTCAAAAACATCACCAAGTGGATATACATATACTGGTGAGTATACAACAACTACTACGACTAAGTTTAAAGATTTCAATAAATGGGTAACTAGTGAAGGAGAATTATTAGAATATACATATAATGTTAAAACTAAAAAACAATATAAGTATAAGTATAATAATCCAGAAAAATATATAGAAGATACAATATGGACAGATTCAATTGTATCACCAAGTGGATATACATATACTGGAGAATATAAAAAATCAACAAAAACAAGTTATGTTGATTTAGGTAGATGGGTATCAAGTAAAGAAGAACTTGGTGAATATACTTATGATGTTCAAACAAGAAAATTATATAGATACAAATATAGAAGAACAACAACTAGAACTGAAAGTAAATGGTTTGATAAGAATCCTGGTGGAGACTGGGTATATGCAAACAAAACTAGAAAAGTTAGAATAGATTAATTAAAAATGTAGATTAAAATCTACATTTTTATATATTAATAATAAAAATATATTTATAAATTTTTTATGTTTTGTTAAAATATCTTTAGGAGGTAAATATGATTATAAGTGTTCTTGTTGAAATTTCATTAAATAAAAAAGAAAAAACTTTTGATTATTTAGTTCCTGAGAATTTAAAAGATGAAATAGAAATTGGTAAGAGAGTGCTTGTTCCTTTTGGAAAGCAAAAATTAGAAGGTTTTATAATAGATATTAAAAGTGATAGTGAATATCAATTAAAACCTATTATTGATATTATAGATGAAAAACCTATATTAACTAAGGAATTATTAGATTTGGGTAAAAAAATGTCAGATGATATTGTATGTAATTTAATATCAATATATCAAGCCATGCTTCCTAAAGCATATAAAGCATCAAGTAAAACAAATATTAATGTTAAAGAAGAAAAATACATAAAACTTGTAAATAAAGAAAGTGCATATAGTTTTATTAATACCTCAAGATCAAAAAAGCAAATAGAGGTACTAAATGATTTACTTGAAAATGAAGTTATTTTGAAAAATAAATATGAAAGTAATATATTAAGAACATTATTAGATAAAAATATAATAATTGAAGAAAGAAGAGAAAAATATAGAATTGATAATAGTTGTAAGATAGAAGATTTAAATGTTTTAAATGAATATCAAAAAGAAGCATATATGAAGATAAAAAATAGTAAAAAAGATGTTATTGTACTTAATGGTGTAACTGGCAGTGGTAAAACTGAAATATATATGCATTTAATAAATGATGTAATAAAAGATGGTAAACAAGCAATTGTTTTAGTTCCAGAAATTAGTTTAACACCACAAATTATTAATAGATTTAAAAGACATTTTTCAAATAAAATATCAGTATTTCATAGCGGATTATCTAATAGTGAAAAATATGATGAATATAGAAAAATAAGAAGAAAAGAAGTATCAATTGTAATTGGTGCAAGAAGTGCTATTTTTTCTCCATTTGATAATATAGGAATAATAATTGTTGATGAAGAACAATCTACATCATACAAACAAGATCATAATCCAAGATATAATGCAATTGACGTTGCAATACAAAGAGGAAAATATCATAATGCAAAAGTAGTACTTGCAAGTGCTACACCTACAATTGAAACTTATGCAAGGGCAGATAAATCATATTATGAATTAGTATCATTAAATAAAAGAGCCAATGATGCTAAAATGCCAATTGTAAATATAGTTGATATGAGAGAAGAAATAAAACATGGTAATAGTATATTTTCAAAATTATTAATAGAAAAAATTAGAGATAGATTAAATAAAAATGAACAGATAATACTATTTTTAAATAAAAGAGGTTATTCTTCTTATCAAATGTGTAGTAATTGTGGAGAAGTAATTAAATGTCCAAATTGTGATATAACATTAACTTATCATAAAAATAGTCAAATGAATAGATGTCATTATTGTGGTTATAGTGAAATAAAAGTTGATGTATGTCCTAAATGTAAAAGTAATTCACTTAAAAGTTTTGGATTAGGAACAGAAAAAGTAGAAGAAGAAATTAAAAAAATGTTTGATAGTGTAAGAGTAATTAGAATGGATATAGATACAACTTCAAAAAAGGGATCTCATGAAAAGATTATTAATGCATTTTTAAATCATGAGTATGATATTTTAGTTGGTACTCAAATGATAGCAAAAGGACTTGATTTTCCTCTTGTTTCATTAGTTGGTGTTATAAATGCAGATACTCTTTTAAATATTCCAGATTTTAGAAGTAATGAACATACATATGACTTAATAAGTCAAGTTTCTGGTAGATCTGGTAGATCAGATATTTTAGGAGAAGTAATTATTCAGACTTTTAACAAGGATAATTATAGTATAAATTATGCTAAAAATCATGATTATGTAGGTTTTTATAATGAGGAAATTAAAATAAGAAAAAAACTAAAATATCCACCATATTATTTTTTAGCACTTATTAAGATAGGTAGTAAAGTATATGATGTATCGTTAAATGAATCAAAGAAAATATTTAATTATATAAAAGCAAACTCATCACAAGATATGATTATTTTAGGACCCTCAACTAGTAATATTTCTAAAATAAACAATATATATAATTTTCAAATAATAATTAAGTATAGAAATAAAGAAAAAGTAAAAAAAATGTTAAATAATTTGGTATTATTAGAAGAAGATAATAATAAAATAAGTTTGAATGTAGATATTAATCCAATTAATTTATAATGAAAGGAGATATAAAATGAAATATAGATATAAGTGTATAGATGATATAGATATATTAGAAAAAATATCTAATGATAAAGATTATGATTCATGGTTAATAATTGTTAAAAATATTCTTAAAAATAAAGAGTTTCAAAAAAGAAGATTATTTTTGCATCATGAAAATGAAAGTTTATGGACTCATAGTATAAAAGTATCTTTTAAATCTTATAAACTTGCAAAAAAGTTAAATCTTAATAAATATAATGTTGCAGTTGCAGGTTTACTTCATGATTTTTATACAAAGGCATGGCAGTATTCGAATGAACTTGAAATGTTAAGTAAAAAGTATAGAGAAAAATTTTTAACAAATGAAAAACCAAAATTTAAATATTCTCATGGTATATATCATCCTGTAGAAGCATTAAGAAATTCTAGAAAATATTTTAAAAAGTACATGAATAAAGAAATTGAAGATTCAATAGTTACACATATGTTTCCTTTATCAATTTTTACAAACTATAAACTTCCACATTACAAAGAAGGATGGTTAATAACATTTGTTGATAAATATGTATCTTTAAATGTGTTATGTCATGTAGCATCTATTCCAAAATATATTGGAATTAGAAAAATTAATTATGCAGGTAAATAATATTATGTTATAATTATTAAAAAGTTGAGGTGTTAGTTTGAATAATTATTTAATTGTAACAAATATATTAAAAAAGAAAAACAAAATACAATATGATTATACGATAAGTGGAAAATGGGAAGAATTATTAATACAAAATGAAAAAATGTTTGTAGAATTTGAGGAAAATGTTGAAAATGTACCAGATAGTATTGCAATAATACCATTACTAGTTAATGTTTTACCTATTAGTTGGATATATGATATTACAATTAAAGTTAATTCAATAGATAAAAATTTTTATAAAAATATACCTATGATTAAAAAAGGTTATATTGATATGTATCCAGAATTTAAGTTTTTAGGAAATTTGGAATATGATGATATTGAAAATAATACATATAAACCTTTGAATTGTGGATCATTATTCTCAGGTGGAGTAGATGCATATAATACCTTATTTTTACATATAAAAGAAAAACCAGAACTTTTAACTGTTTGGGGATCGGATATAAGTTTGGATGATGTAAAAGGGTGGAAAATAGTAAAAGAAAATAATGTAAATGCTGCTAAAAGATTTAATTTAAAATGTAGTTTTATTAAATCTAATTTTAGAACATTTATTAACTATAGTGTTTTATCTGAATATGTATCATCTAAAATTGATGGAGAATGGTGGCACGAATTTCAACATGGTATTGGTATATTAGGTTTATTTGCTCCTTTAGCATATTTACATAAATATAACAAACTTTATATTGCTTCTTCTTTGACAAAAGATATGAAAGAAAAATATACATGTGCCTCATATCCAACAATTGATAATAATTTAAAATTTGGTAAATGTCATGTAGTACATGATGCGTTTGAAATGAACAGACAAGAAAAAATAAAAAATATATGTAATTATTTTGATGGTAATGATATTAAAAAATTACCTTTAAGAGTATGCTGGGAATCAAAAGGTGGAGAAAATTGTTGTTCATGTGAAAAATGTTATAGAACTATACTTGGTATAATTGCTGAAAAAAAAGATCCAAATGTATTTGGATTTAAATTAACTAAAGAAAAAAGAAAAGAAATGATGCAAAAATTACCAAAAATGAAAAAAATTAAATATAATTTTCATAATTATTATGCAGATATTCAAAAAGAATTTACACAAAATTATGAATTTAAAGAAGTACCAGAGGATTTAAGATGGTTTATGAAATTTAAATTTAAAGATAAAGAACCAAGATATTTGACTTTAATTGCAAAAATAAAAGAAAAATTTAAAAAATAAAAAAGTAAATATTATTATTTACACATTATTTTTGTTGTGATATAATAATTTTGGCTTTGAAAAAAACACAGATATTGATTTACAAACCTAGTGCCTTATGGTGGAGAGTAAAGAAGATATATCTGGAAGAAAAAACAAAAGGAGGAATGAATTATGGCAGTAGTTTCAATGGGTTATTTATTAGAAGCTGGTGTTCATTTTGGTCATCAAACAAAAAGATGGAATCCAAAAATGAAAGAATATATTTTTACAGCAAGAGAAGGTATCTATATAATAGATTTACAAAAAACAGTTAAGAAAATTGAAGAAGCATATAATGCTTTAAGAGAAATATCTCAAAATGGTGGTAAAGTTATTTTTGTTGGTACAAAAAAACAAGCACAAGAAGCATCTATGGAAGAAGCAGTTAGATCTGATAGTTATTATGTAACTGAAAGATGGCTTGGAGGTACTTTAACTAACTTTAGAACAATTAGAAGAAGAATAGGTTATTTAGATCAAGTTGAAAAAATGCAAGCAAATGGTACTCTTGATTTACTTCCTAAAAAAGAAGTTATTAAGATAAGAAAGGAATATGATAAATTAAATTCATATTTCTGTGGTATTAGAAACATGAAAAAAATACCAGATGCAATGATTATTGTTGATCCTAAAAAGGAATATATTGCAATAAAAGAAGCAAGAAAACTTGGTATACCAGTATTTGGTATTGTAGATACAAATTGTGATCCAGATTTAGTTGATTATGTAATACCTGCGAATGATGATGCAGTAAGAGCTGTTAAAATTATTTTGGGAGTACTTGCTAATGCAATTAATGAAGGAACAGATAGAGAAATGGTTGATTTCTTAACTGATGATGATAAATTAAAAAATTCTAATAAAGATACAAATAAAGAAACAAAAAAACCTGAAGTAAAAGAGCAGAAAAAAGAAGAAGTTAAAGAAACTGTTGAAGAAGTCAAAGCCGAAGAAAAGATAGATTTATCTAAAAAGACAGTTGCTGAATTAAAAGAAATGGCTAAAGCTCAAGGTATAGAAGGTTATAGTAAACTTAAGAAAAGTGAACTTTTAGAAGTTTTAAATAAATAGGAATCTAAAAGGAGGATATAAAATGGTTAATGCAAGTTTAATAAAAGAATTAAGAGATATGTCAGGTGCGGGATTAATGGATTGTAAAAAAGCATTAGAAGCAACTGATGGAAATATAGATAAAGCAATTGATTATTTAAGAGAAAAAGGAATTAGTAAAGCTGCTAAAAAAGCAGATAGAATAGCTGCAGAAGGATTAAGTACTGTTTTAATTGAAGGTAATAATGCTTGTGTTGTTGAAGTAAACTGCGAAACAGATTTTGTTGCTAAAAACGAAAAATTTGTAAATTTAGTAAATACAATTGCAAAGTTAATAGTTGATAATGATGTAAAAACATTACAAGAGGCAAACGAGTTAAAAACAGCAGAAGGAACATTAAATGATACACTTGTTAATATGACTGCTACTATAGGTGAAAAAATTAGTTTTAGAAGATTTGCAAGACTTACAAAAACTGATTCACAAAATTTTGGTAGTTATATTCATATGGGTGGGAAGATATCAGTTTTAACTTTAGTTGAAGGTGCAAATAGTGATGTAGCAAAAGATGTATCTATGCATAGTGCTGCAATGAGACCTAAGTATGTAAGAATTGAAGATGTACCATCAGATGAAGTTGAAAAAGAAACTAATATATTAAAAGAACAAGCAATTAATGAAGGAAAACCTGCAGATATAGCTGAAAAAATGGTTAAAGGTCGTATAAATAAATTTTATAAAGAAATATGCCTAGAAGAACAAGATTTTGTTAAAAATCCAGATGAAACAGTTAAATCATATGTTGCAAATAATAATGGTTCAATAGTAAATATGATACGTTTTGAGGTTGGAGAAGGTATAGAAAAAAAAGAAGAAAACTTCGTAGAAGAAGTTATGAGTCAGATAAATGGATAAGGGAAATTAAAATTTCTCTTTTTCTTTACATAAATAAAATGTAAAATTTCTTGTTTTTCCTTTTATTTTTATGATATAATCACTTATAGTGGAAAGTAAAGGAGAATATAGTAATGGCAGAATATAATGAAAAATCAATAAAAGTACTAGAAGGTTTAGAAGCAGTAAGAAAAAGACCGGGTATGTATATTGGTTCAACAGACAAAAGAGGGTTACATCATTTAGTATGGGAAATAGTTGATAATTCAATGGATGAAGTAATGAATGGATATGGTAAAAATATTAAAATTATTCTTCATACCGATGGATCAGTTAGTGTATCTGATGATGGACGAGGTGTACCCGTTGGAAAGCATGAAACAGGTAAAAGTACTGTAGAAGTTATATATACAATATTACATGCTGGTGGTAAATTTGAAGAAGGAAACTATAAAGTATCTGGAGGACTTCATGGTGTAGGAGCATCTGTAGTTAATGCGCTTTCTAAATGGATGATTGTAACATCTAAAAGAGATGGTGGAGAATATACTATTAGTTTTAAAAATGGTGGAGAAGTTGATACTGATTTAAAAAAAATAGGCTCTACTAATAAAACAGGTACAACTGTTAGATTTATGCCTGATGATGAAATATTTTCAACAACTAATTTTTCCTTTACTACAATTTGTGAAAGAATGCAAGAATCTGCATTTTTACTTAAAGATTTAACTGTAACAGTAATAGATGAAGTAGATAAAAAAGAAGTTACATATCATTATGAAAATGGTATTAAATCATTTACGGAATATATAAATGAAGGTAAAGTATCTCTTCATGATGTATTTCATTTTTCTGCGCAAAAAGATAATATACAAGTAGAAATTGCAATGCAATATACAGATAGTTATAATGAAAGTATTGTTTCATTTGTTAATAATGTAAAAACAGCAGATGGTGGATCACATGAAGTAGGATTTAAAACTGCAATAACTAAAGTATTTAATGAATATGCTAAAGCAAATGGATATTTAAAAGCAAAAGATAAAAACTTTGAAGGATCAGATGTAAGGGAAGGATTAACTGCTGTAATATCTCTTAAAATACCAGAATCACTTTTACAATTTGAAGGACAAACAAAAGGTAAGTTAGGAACTCCAATTGCAAAAACAGTTGTTGAAAATATAGTTACAGAAAAACTAGGATATTATTTAGAAGAAAATAAAGAAACTGCAGTTACAATTATTAATAAAGCATTAAAAGGTAAAGTAGCAAGAGAAGCGGCAAGAAAAGCAAGAGATGAAGCAAGAAAGGAAAAAGGTGGTAAAAAAGAAAAAAATATAAGTGATAAACTTGCTCCTGCACAAAAGAAAGATCCTACTAAAAATGAATTATTTATAGTAGAGGGGGATTCAGCAGGAGGTTCTGCTAAAACAGGAAGAGATAGAAGATATCAAGCGATATTACCATTACGTGGTAAAGTACTTAATACTGAAAAAGCAAAAATAGAAGAAGCATATAAAAATGCAGAAATAAATACTTTAATTTATACAATAGGCGCAGGAGTAGGTACAGATTTTGATATAAAAGATTGTAATTATGACAAAATTATAATAATGACAGATGCTGACGTAGATGGATCACATATTCAAGTTTTATTAATAACTTTCTTCTATAGATATATGAGACCTTTAATTGAAGCAGGTAAACTTTATATTGCAACACCTCCACTTTATAAAATAGAATTTAGTAAAAATGAAGTTATATATGCATACTCAGATGAAGAATTAAAAGAGTATACAAGTTCTAAAAAGCCAATTGATATTCAAAGATATAAAGGTTTAGGAGAAATGGATGCTAATCAATTATGGGATACTACAATGAATCCTGAATCAAGACTTTTAATAAGAGTAAAGATAACTGATGCTGCTCTTGCTGAAAAGAGAGTTTCAGTTTTAATGGGTGATAGTGTAGAACCAAGAAAAGAATGGATAGAAGAAAATGTAGAGTTTTCTTTAGAAGATAATTACAAGATATAGTAAGTAGGTGAAATAATGGTTAAGAAAAAAGAAGATAGTAATATTGTTCAAAGAATACATGATTATTCACTTGAAGAAATAATGGGTGATAGATTTGCATCTTATTGTAAAGAAATAATACAAGATAGAGCTCTTCCTGATGTAAGAGATGGTCTTAAACCTGTTCAAAGAAGAATTTTATATGGTATGTATGAAAGTAAAAATACATATGATAAGAAATATAGAAAAAGTGCCAAAGCAGTAGGTGAAATAATGGGTAATTATCATCCACATGGAGATTCATCTATATATGATGCGATGGTTAGAATGAGTCAATATTGGAAATTAATGACTCCATATATTGATATGCATGGTAATAATGGATCTATGGATGGAGATTCAGCAGCTGCTATGCGTTATACAGAAGCAAGACTTTCTAAAATAAGTAATGAACTTTTAAAAGATATAGAAAAAGGTACTGTTAATATGGCACCTAACTATGATGATACAAGAGTTGAACCTACAGTTCTTCCTTGTAGATTTCCTAACCTTTTAGTTAATGGATCTACAGGTATAAGCGCAGGATATGCTACTAATATTCCACCTCATAACTTACAAGAAGTAATAGACGCTACTATTTATAGAATAGAAAAACCTAATTGTTCATTTGAAGAAATATTTGATATTATTAAAGGACCAGATTTTCCAACAGGTGGAATAATAGAAGGAAAAAAGCAAATAGAAGAAGCATATAAGACTGGTAAAGGTAAAATAAATGTTAAATGTAAATATGAAATAATTAAAGAAAAAGGTAGTCATCAAATAGTTATTACTCAAATACCATATGAGGTTAATAAATCAAATTTAGTAAAAAAAATAAATGATATTAGAATAGAAAAGAAAATAGATGGTATTGTTGATGCAAGAGATGAAACAGCAAGAGGAGATCTTAGAATAGTTATTGATTTAAAAAAAGATGCTAATAGCAATTTAATACTTAATTATTTACTTAAAAATACTGAAATGCAAATATCATATAGTTTTAATATGATTGCAATAGTAAATAGAAGACCAAAGTTAGTCGGTATAGTTGAAATATTAGATGCATATATTGCTCATCAAATTGATGTAATAACAAGAAGAAGTAAATTTGATTTAGAACATGCAAAAGTTAGAATGCATATTGTAGATGGTTATTTAAAAGCAATGAGTATACTAGATGAAGTAATATCATGTATTAGAAAAAGTAGTAATAGATTAGATGCTATTAATAATTTAGTTAAAGAATTTGAATTTACTACAGAACAAGCAACTGCAATTGTAGATATGAAACTTTATAGATTAACTAATACAGATGTTTTGGCATTAGAAGAAGAAAAGAAAAATCTAGAAAAAATAATTGAATTTTTAAATTCAGTATTATCTGATAAGAAAGTATTATTTAGACAAATGAAAAAAGAATTACTTGAAATAAAGAAAGAATATTCAAAAGAAAGACAAACTATAATAAAAGATGAAGTAACGGAAATAAAAATAGATACTAATTTAATGATACCTAAGGAAGATGTTATAGTATTAGTAACTAAAGAGGGATATGTAAAAAGAGTCTCTAAAAAGAGTTATTCTTCATCAAATAATGAAGATATAATTTTAAAAGAAAATGATTATGTAATTGGTTTATATGAATTAAATACTCTTGATACAATATTATTATTTACTGATTTAGGTAACTATTTATTCATTCCTGTTCATGAACTTCCTGATTTAAAATGGAAAGATTTAGGAAAACATGTTAGTAATATAATAAATATAAAATCACAAGAAAATATAGTATCATGTATACCTATATATGATTTTGATAAACCAAATCAAGTAACTATATTTACTAAAAATGGTATGATAAAGAAAACAGATATATCTGAATTTAAAGTATCAAGATATTCTAAAGAAATATCTTGTATAAAATTAAAAGATGATGATAAAGTTATAAATGTAACTAATTCAAATGATAAAGAAGTACTAGTAATAACTAATAATGGATATGCATTATGGTATAGTTCATCAGAAGTACCAGTTACAGGTATTAAATCTTCTGGTGTTAAATCAATTAATTTAAAAGATGATTATGTAGTAAGTGGATTCTTATTTAATAATTTAAGTGAATATGTAACTGTATTTACTGATAAAATGACATCAAAAAGAGTAAAACTTAGTGAACTTGAAAAATCAACAAGAGCAAGAAGAGGTTTACAAATTATAAGAGAAGTAAAAACAAATCCACATAAAATAATAAAAGGGTTTATAACAAATACTAAAGATAAAATTGGAATAATAAATGCAAATGGTATAAAAATAATAAAAAATTCTGAAATATCTATTAATGATAGACATGCAACTGGATCAAATATATCAAAAACAAAAATAAAAGATGTATTTATTATCCAAGAATTATTAACAAAGGATAGTATAAATGATGAAACAAAAGTAATAGAAGAGGTTCCAAAAGAAAATATATCGTTAAAAGAAATAGATGATAGAATGATGACTATAGATGATTTTTTAGATGATTTTAAAATGTAAAAAGATATAAAAATATATTTACTAAAAATAAAATATAATATATAATGTTGATAAGGAAGGTGATATATATGGTATGGATTATAGTAGTAATTGTAGTATTATTAATATTATGGGTAATTGGTGTACAAAATTCTTTAGTTAAAAAGAAAATGCAAGCTGAAAATGCATTTGCTGATATTGATGTACAACTAGTTAAAAGATATGATTTAATTCCTAATATAGTTAATACTGTAAAAGGCTATGCAAAACATGAAAAAGAAACTTTAGAAGAAGTAATTAATGCTAGAAACAATGCAGTTAGTGCCCAAGGTGTAGATGACAAAATAGATGCTGATAATAAGGTAACACAAGCAATAGGAAAACTATTTGCTCTTGCTGAAAGTTATCCAGATTTAAAAGCAAATACAAATTTTTTAAATTTACAAAATGATCTAACAAAGATAGAAACAGAACTTGCAGGTGCTAGAAAATATTATAATGCAGCAGCAAGAGATTATAATTATGCAATAAAAGTTATACCAAATTGTATAGTAGCTAAATTATTTTCTCATAAAGAAATGAGTATGTTTACTGCTGAAGATGAACAAAGGAAGAATGTTAAAGTAGAATTTTAAATAGGAGGAAGATATGAAAAATAATTTTATGAAGTTACTTTTTATATCTTTTTTTCTATTTTTATTACCACTTCATGTTAATGCAGATAGTGGTTATATAATAGAAAAGTATAACGTAGATATAATAGTAAACGAAAATAATGTACTTAATGTAACAGAAACAATAGATGTAAATTTTACTTTAGAAAGTCATGGTATAAAAAGACAAATTCCTATAAAAAATAAATATCAAAGAAAAGATTTTACTATAGAAACAAAAGCAAAAATATCAAATATCAAAATAAATGAAGAGTATACAACTAGTAAAACAAAAGAAAATTTAGAACTTAAAATAGGTAATCCATCAAAAACAATAACTGGAAAAAAGCAATATATTATTAAGTATGATTATGATATTGGTGATGATAATTTAGATGAATATGATGATTTATATTTTAATATAATTGGGAATGAATGGACAACTAATATACAAAATGTAACATTTAAAATACATATGCCAAAATCATTTGATGAATCATTAGTTAATTTTACTATAGGTCGTTATGGATCAACTTATTATGAAGATGTAAAATATGATATAAATGAAAATACAATAACTGGATATGTTGAAGAAAATTCATATTTTAATTATGCACTTACTGCTTATGAAGCATTAACTGTTAGAATTGAATTACCAGAAGGATATTTTAAAAATGAAAGAGAAGTATTTGATCCAACACAATTAATAGTAATTAGTTTATTTACATTATCTATTGTATTAATTGTATTAGGTATATATTTATTTACGAAATATAGTTATAGAAAAAAAGATTTATTAGTTCCAGAATATGTAGCGCCTGATGATTTGTCATCAGCAGAAATAGGTTATTTATATAAGGGAGCAACTGAAAATAATCAAATAGTATCATTAATTATATATTTTGCTAACAAAGGATATTTACAAATCATTGAAAATGGTAAATCAGATTTTTCACTTAAGAAAATAAAAGAAATTGATGAAAGTGAAAAAGATTACGCTAAAACTACATTTAAAGGATTATTTAAAGAAGCAAATGAAGAGGGTATTGTAAAAAAATCAAATTTAAAAGATAAATTTTATACAACACTTCAAACTGCATTATTAAAACTATCAAAAACTCATAAAATTTATTATAAATCTCATACTTTAGTTATACTATTTTATATATTTATGATATTTGGTTTGAAATTTGTTCAAGAATTTCTTTTACAGTATACAACTTATAGACTAGATTATAATTATTCGAAAATATATTTTATATATAAATGTTTATCATATGTATGTATTATTTTAGGAATTATATTTATGATAAACAATAAAAAAAGAACAGAAGAAGCAACAAAATACTACGAGAAAACAAGAGGATTTAAACATTATATTGAATTTGTAGAAAAAGACAAATTAGAAAAATTAGTTGAAGATAATCCAAATTATTTTTACGATATATTACCATATGCTTATGTATTAGGTGTATCTGATAAATGGAGTAAGAAATTTGAATCTATTACATTAACTCCACCAACATGGTATGTTGGTACAATGTATTCAGGTTCAACAGGTGCATTTAATCCATCTTTATTTAATACATCACTAACAAGAACACTTGTGGGTGCTAGTTCAACAATGAGTTCTAGACCATATGAATCAAGCGGAACATCAGGAGGAGGTAGCTTCTCTGGTGGTGGTGGATTCTCCGGTGGAGGAGGAGGTGGAGGCGGCGGTAGTCGCTGGTAAAAATAACTGTAAATTTTACTTAATTTAGGCATATATTATACTAGGTGGTTATATGTCTAAAAAAGAAGAATTTAAATTATTTGTGAAACAACATCCACAATTAATAAGATATGTAAAAACAGATGAAATGTCATGGCAAAAATTTTATGAAATATATTCTCTTTATGGGAATGAAAATGATGTATGGGATAAATACATAAATGATTCAGATGATTCATCAGGTGGTTCAAAAGAAAGTATGTCAGTATCAGATTTAATAGAAATGGTAAAAAAAATAGACTTAAATAATGTTCAAAAAAATATTACTAATATTAATAAAGCACTCGCTTTGATTCAATCTTTGGTTGTAAAAGATGAAGTGCAAAATACTGATACATATACTCCAAGACCACTATATAAAAAATTTGAAGATTAATGAATTTAGAAACACAATTTAGAATAAAAAACGATCCCATGCTTCAAAGATATTTAAGAGAAAATTCATACTGGTATAAAAATTTAAATAGAAATCCAAAATCAATAGAATATATGATTAAACAAATGAAAGAAACATATAAATTAACAACAACTGATAAAATAAATAACTTATCGGATAAATTAGATTTAATAAAAACCTTTATGAATGTTTTAAAATAGGTGTAAAATGAAAGAAAAAACAAAAGAAATAATAGAAAAAATAGATAAGAGTGAAGAAATAATAAAAATAAAAAATCTACAAGATAAAATAAATAACAACGAAGAATATAAAAAATTAATGAAAAATTTTATTGATTCAAAAGATGTATATATAAAAAATAATACAATTAATGAAGAAATAAAAAAATTAAGAAAAGAACTATTTTCAATAGAAGAATTAAAAGAATTTTTGAAATTACAAAACGATATAAGAATGTTATCAATTAGTATAAATAAAATAATTTTAAGTGTATTAGATTAAAAATTAAAGAAACTACTTGAGTAAGTAGTTTTTTTTAAGTATACTAAAAGTAGGTGATTAGTATGAAAATTATAAGTGGAACTTTACGAGGAAGAGAAATAAAAGGTTATACAATTGATGGGACAAGACCTACAATGGATAGAGTAAAAGAATCTATGTTTGCAATAATACAAAATGATATAAAAGATAGTGTATGTCTAGATTTATTTGCGGGAACAGGTAACCTTGGAATAGAGGCAATAAGTAATGGAGCAAAAAGGTGTTATTTTGTTGATAAAAATAAAATTGCAACTAAAATAATTAAAGAGAATATTGAAAAATTTCAAATACAAGATAAATGTGAAGTTTTAAATAAAGATTATATGGATGCCCTTGATTATTTTAAAGAAAATAGAATAAAATTTAATATTGTTTTTTTAGATCCACCATATGAAAATCATGTTATAACAGAAATATTTAAAACACTATATAGAAAAAAATTATTAAAAAGAAATGCAATTGTTGTATGTGAATATGTAGATGAAGAAATTAATTGTGAATATTTTGATATTCAAAAATCAAAAAATTATGGATATAGAAAAGTGGGTATATATATTCAAAAGAAGTAAATAATATAAATGTAGTGTAAAGTGTATACAATAATTAAAAAAATTTATTGACTATAAAAAAATAAAATGATATTATTAATTTGTAATAATAAAGAGGAGGAATAAAATTATGAAAAAAATGAATAAGAAAGGTTTTACATTAATCGAATTATTAGCAGTTATAGTTATACTAGCAATAATCATGGTAATAGCAGTACCACAAATATTAGACGTTATTGATAATTCTAGAAAACAAGCTTGGGATAGTAATGTTAAATTAATAGATGAAGCAATTACTTTGAATATGGCTATTGCAGAAAATAAGTTTTCTACTTTTTCTTTAAGTACTTCATGTACATCAACAACTGAAGGTTCACCTTCAACAATAACAGAAGCAATTTCAAAAATTGCAGATATATCTGCTGATGATACAGAAGTAACTTGCTATAGCTCAGGTGGAAAATATAAAGTAAAAATTGCTCCAAAAGGTCAATTTGCTAAACCTTCTATAACTGCCGTAGAAAAAGAGTACTAAAATACTTTGAAAAAAGTATTTTTTTTCTTTTTATTAAATGGTATAATTGTGTTAGGTGAAGTATATGAAATTAATAATAGGATCACATGTATCTTTTAATAAAGATTTACAACTTTTAGGTAGTGTAAAGGAAGCATTAAGTTATGGTAGTAATACTTTTATGTTTTATACAGGTGCACCTCAAAATACTAATAGAAGTGAAATAAATGAAGAATTAATAAAGCAAGCAGATAAGTTAATGGTTGAAAATAATATTGATAAAAATAATGTAATTGTACATGCTCCATATATAATTAATCTTGCTAATGATGAGAAGTCTTATGATTTTTCAATTAATTTTCTAAAACAAGAAATAGATAGATGTTCAAAACTAGGAATTAAAAATATAGTTCTTCATCCAGGATCACATGTAGGTCTTGGTGAAGAAAAAGGACTTAATAATATAGTTTTTGCTTTAAAAGAAATATTAAAGGAAGATAAGGGTGTAAAAATATTACTTGAAACAATGGCTGGTAAAGGTAGCGAACTTGGAAAAACAACAACTCAATTAAAATATATTATTGATAATGTTAATAGCAGTAATTTAGGTGTTTGTTTAGATACTTGTCATTTACATGATTCAGGAGTTGACTTAAATAACTTTGATTTGTATTTAAAAGATTTTGATGAAAAAATAGGGATTAATAAAATAGGATGTATACATGTTAATGATAGTATGAATCCTATATCATCGCATAAAGATAGACATGCTAATATAGGATTTGGTAATATTGGCTTTGATACATTAATTAATATTATATATAATCCATTATTTGAAAATATACCTAAAATATTAGAAACTCCATATGTTACAAAGGATGATAGTTCTAAAGAAAGAATGTATTCACCATATAAATATGAAATACAAATGATAAGAGATAAGAAGTTTGATTCAAATATGATAAATGAGATAAGAAATATTAATTTGTAAAGAATAGTGTAAACTATTCTTTTTTTTCTTTTTTTTTATAATTTTTGTAGACAATAATTAAACTAAATAGTATAATAATGTTATCCAGTGGAACAAAGTGGAAGAATGTGGGGGATTAATATGATGATGGGTGAGTATCATCATAATATTGATGAAAAAGGAAGATTAATAATACCATCTAAGTTTAGGTTTGAGCTTGGAGAAAAATTTGTTATTACAAGGGGTATTGAAGAATGCTTATTTGTGTATTCATTAGATGAATGGAATAAGATTATTGATAAATTAAAAGAACTTCCTTTTACAAGTAAAGATGCACGTACTTTCATGAGAATGTTTTTATCTGGTGCTTTGGAATGTGAACTTGATAAAAGTGGTAGAGTTAACATAGCAGATACGCTTATTAATTATGCTGGTTTAGAAAAAGAATGTGTAATTATTGGTGTAAATGATAGACTTGAAATATGGTCAGAAGAGAAATTTGAAAACTTCTTTAATAGTAATATTGATAATTTTAGTGATATAGCGGAGAATTTGTTTAGTGCATGTTAGTGTATTATTAAATGAATCAATAGAAAATTTAAATATTAAAGAAGATGGAATATATGTTGATTGTACTTTAGGTTATGCGGGTCACAGTAAAGAGATATTAAAAAGAATAAAAAAGGGTAAATTATTCGCCTTTGATCAAGATGGGGAAGCTATCGAATATAGTAAAAAGATTCTTGATCAAGTAAGTAGTAATTACGAAATTATTAATAGTAATTTCGTAAATATAAAGTCTGAATTAAATAAAAGAGGTATAGAAAAAGTAGATGGTATTTTATTTGATTTAGGTGTTTCAAGTGTTCAACTTGATGATGCTAAAAGGGGTTTTAGTTATCATAAAGATGCAAAACTTGATATGAGAATGGATAAAAATAATTTACTAAGTGCTTATGATGTAGTTAATAATTATTCTAAAGAAGAATTAACTAAAATATTTTATGAATATGGCGAAGAAAAATATTCTAAGGTAATTGCAAGTGCTATAGTAAATAAAAGAAAAGAAAAAAATATTGAAACTACTTTAGAACTTGCTGAAATAATAAAAGAAAGTGTTCCAGAAAGATATAGAAGAAACTCACATCCAGCAAGAAAAGTATTTCAGGCAATAAGAATTGAAGTAAATAAGGAATTAGAGGTTTTTGAAAAGGCCTTAAATGATGCGATAGAATTACTTAATAAAAATGGAAGAATCTGTGTAATAACATTTCATTCATTAGAAGATAGAATATGCAAATTAAAATTTAAAAAAGAAAGTGAAGTAAATAATTTTTATAAGGGTTTACCAAATATTCCTGATGAATATAAACCTAAGTTAAAATTAATTGCTAAGATAAAACCAAGTAAAAAAGAATTACAAGATAATAATAGGTCAAGAAGCGCAATACTTAGAGTTGCAGAAAAATTATAAGGGTGATAAAAATGAAGAAAAATAAAAAGGGTAATTATGTAAAATTACAAAAATTTGAAAGAAAATATACATATGTAGGGTCTTTTGCGCTACTTTGCTTATGGATTGTTAGTTTTTTTGCGAAAATATCATTATCTTCTATTAATGTAGAAGTAGAAAGATTAGATAATGAAGTAAGTAAGCAAGAAAAGACCAATCAAAGTCTAGTAATGAAAATAAATGAACTTGCATCACTAGAAAATATACAACATGTTGCAAATTCAGAGGGATTAGCGTATAATAATGGTAATATAGTAATAGTTAATAATCAATAAAGGATGTGCTTAAAATGAGGAAGGAAAGATTGAATAAAGTTCATATAAATAAACTTGTATTCATAATAATCCTTCTTTTATTTTGCGTTATAATTGGTAGATTAATATATTTGAATTTAGCAAGTACAATAGATGGAATTAATTTGTCAGAATTTGCTGAAAATAGAAATACAACGAAGGAAACATTATATGCAACAAGAGGAACTATATATGATTCAAATGAAGAAATACTTGCTCAATCTGTTGATTCATATACAATAATTGCATATTTAGATAAAAGTAGAAGTAAAAATCAAACTACACCAAAGCATGTTGTAGATAAGGAAGAAACTGCAAAAAAATTAGCACCTATACTTAATATGAAAGAGGAGAGAATACTTGAATTATTAAATCAAAAAGGATTATATCAAGTAGAATTTGGTCCAAGTGGTAAAGGTTTAACGCAACTTCAAAAAGAAGAAATAGAAAAATTAGAACTTCCAGGTATAGATTTTATAAGTACTACAAAAAGATATTATCCAAACCTTGATTTTGCATCATATACTTTAGGGTATGTTAAAAGTAATGATGATGGTGAAATGAATGGTGAAATGGGAATAGAGTTATATTACAATAAGGAATTAACAGGTACAAATGGATCACTAATGTATCAAAAAGATGCAAATGGATATAAGTTAATTAATAGTCCAGAAATAAAAATCGATAAAATAGATGGTATGGATATTTATTTAACAATTGATAGTAATGTTCAATTAATAGTTGAAAGGGCATTAAATGCATATTTTGAACAATCAGGGGCAACTAATGGTGGAATAGTAGTTGCCGATGCAAAAACAGGTAAAATACTTGCAACTGCTAGTAGACCTAGTTTTGATCCTAATGTAAAAGATATAAAAAGTTATTTGGATCCTTTAATATCAGTTGCGTTTGAACCAGGATCAACTATGAAAACTTATACATATATGACTGCTTTAGAAAAAGGTACATATAAGGGTGATGATACTTATATGTCAGGTACTATGCAGTTAAGTGGATATACTATAAGAGATTGGAATAAAGTTGGTTGGGGTGAAGTAACCTATGATTATGGTTATATGCAGTCATCTAATATAGGTGTAGCAAATTTAGTAAATAAATATATTACAAAAGATGATTTGAAATCTTATTTTGAAAAATTAGGATTTGGTTCTAAAACTGGAATTGAACTTCCAGGTGAAGTACCTGGTAAGATATCATTTAAGTATGATATTGAAGTTGCAACTGCAGGTTTTGGTCAAGGTATTATGACTACTCCTATACAACATATAAAGGCACTAACTTCAATTTCAAATGATGGATATTTATTAAATCCTACTATTATAGAAAAAATAGTTGATTCTAATACAAAAGAGGTAGTATACCAATACAAAGATAAAAAAGGTACTAAAGTAGCAAAACCAGAGACCATATCTAAAATAAAAGATTTAATGTATTCTGTTGTAAATAATCAAGAAGCAACAGGGTATATATATCATATGGATGGATATAATATTATAGGAAAGACTGGTACTGCCCAGATATTAAATCCAAATACAGGACAATATTATTCTGGTGATATTGCTTCTATAAAATCTTTTGAGGGAATGTATCCTAAAGATAATCCTAAATTTATATTTTATATATATTTAGAAAGAAGTATTTCAAATAAAATGCCTGATATGTTAAAATCAATAATTCAAGATATTGAAACATATTATAATATTACTAAAATAAATGCGAATGATAATAATTTATATAAGATGGAAAATTTATTAAACAAAGATGTAGAGTTAGTAAAAAATAAATTAAATTTATTAAATATAAAATATGAAATATTAGGTAATGGAAATAAAGTAGTAGACCAATATCCAATTAATGGAACAATTGTAAATGGTAGAGTATTTATTAAAACTAACTCAAATGATATTAGTATACCTAATATTATTGGGTATTCTAGTAAAGATGCAGTTAATTTAATGAAATTATTAAATTTAGAATATTCAATTGAAGGAAATGGTTTTGTATCATCATATCAAGTTGATGTAGATGAAAATGGTAAACCAAAAAAAGTCAATATAATATTAACTGATAAATATATGTAAATATGAAAGATCATATTTACATTTTTATATATTAATCTATTTACATATTTGTTAATTTTAGTGTATAATACATTATGCAAAAAGGAGAGTTGTATATGAAAAAAACAAAAATAGTATGTGGAATTGGACCTTCTACACAAGATTGGGAAAGTTTTAAAGGTGTAGTAGATGCAGGTATGAATGTAGCAAGAATTAATTTTTCTCATGCTACTATGGAAGAAAGAAGAATAGATGAAGAGTTAGTCGCAAGAGCAAATAAAGAATTAGGCACTAATATCGCAATATTATATGATACAAAAGGTCCAGATTTAAGAACATGTTCATTTGAAGGAGATTATATAGATTTAGTTGAGGGAAAAACAATAAGAATAGTAGAATCAGATGAACTTGGAACAAATGAAAGCATTTCTTTTAATTATAGGGGAATATTAAAAGATTTAAAAGTTGGTATGAGTATATTAATTGATGATGGATTTTATAAATTAGTCGTTGAGAGTATAGATTCTGATGGTGGAGTAACATGCAGAATATGTAATGGAGGAACAATTAAAAGTAGACGTGGTGTATGTATACCAGGTATTAAATTAGATGTTCCATATGTAAGTAATCAAGATAAGGAAGATATTAAATATGCGTGTGAGCACGATGGAGATTATTTAGCAATATCATTTGTTAATAGCGCTGATGATATTAAAGAAGTAAGAAATTTATGTAAAGAATTTGGAAAACCAAATATGAAAATAGTATCAAAAATAGAAACTCAATATGCTATTGATAATCTTGATTCTATAATTGATGAAACAGATGTTGTTATGATTGCAAGAGGAGATTTAGGTATAGAAACAGGAGTTGAAAATTTACCTTTATATCAGCAAATGATGATAGCTAAATGTCGTCAAAAAGGTATACCTGTTATAATGGCTACTCAAATGATGGCTAGTATGAAACATAATATTAGACCTACAAATGCAGAAGTAACAGATGTTGCTAATGCAGTTTTAGCAGGGTGTGATGCAGTTATGACAAGTGATGAAACTACAATGGGTGAATATCCAGTAGAAACAATTAGAAATATGGCTGAAATTTGTAAAAAAGTTGAAAGTTATTATAAATATGATAATAAATATGATTATTCTTCAAATGGTGAAACAGAGATAATTGCACAAAGCGTAGTAAATGCTAGTAATAAATTAAATTCAAAAGTAATAGTTGCTGCTACTATGTCAGGACATACAGCATCTGCAATAAGTAATTTAAGACCAAATTCACCAATACTTGCAACAGTACCAAGTGAAAAAATTGCAAAATCACTTGCTATAAATTATGGTGTATATCCAGTAGTTGTAAAAGAATATAATTCAACTGATGAAGTTGTAAATGATGGTGTAATTCAAGCTAAAAAGATTATTGAATTAAACAAAGGAGATAAAATAATTATTACTGGTGGTTTTCCTAATACAGGTAAAAAAACTACTAACTTTATGAAAATAGAAGAAATTAATTAATTCTTCTATTTTTTTGCTATAATATAAATATGCAACCGAAAGTTTACAAAATTTCCAAGTAAAGTTGGTAGAATGCAACTACAAATAATAATAAAATTATTTATGAAAGAGGTGAAAAAATATGAAATTTGGAGATAAACTAATTATGCTTAGAAAGAAAAAAGGATTATCTCAAGAAGAACTTGCAGAAAAATTAGGTGTATCAAGACAATCAGTGTCTAAATGGGAAAGTAATAATTCATATCCAGAAACTGATAAAATTGTACAAATATGTAATATATTTGATTGTTCTATGGACGATTTAATAAATGAAAACATAGATTCAATTGAAAATATTGAAAGAAAAAATAAAAATACACTAAATATAGCACTTGATTCATTTTTGGAATTTATTACAAAAACAATTAATATGTTTTGTGATATGAAGTTTATTAGCGGATTAAAATGTGTAATAGAAATATTTATACTTATATCTATATTATCTATTTTAGGACTTATCTTTGTTGGTTTTTCTAGTTATGTAGTATCAAATTTATTTTCATTTGTTCCAGGACCATTAGATAGTATAATTCATAAAATAATTGAAAGTATTTTTATAGTATTATGGTGTATTGTTTCATTAATAATATTAGTACATGTATTTAAAATTAGATACTTAGATTATTATGATAAAGTATTAAATGATAAAGATACAGAAAATTCTAAAGAATTTGAAATAGAAAAGCAAAATAAAAAAATAAAATTAGAGAAAAAACCAAAAATAATTATCAGAGATGAAAAACATAGACCATTTGCATTTTTATCAATTTTATCTAAAATAATTATATTCTTTATAAAATTTATGTTAGCGTTCTTTGCATTAATGTTAATATTTAGTTTAATATTTTTTGCAGCATTATTTGTAATATCTATTTGTTTATTTACTACATCAATAATATTTGTAGGAAGTAGTATTACACTTGCTAGTATAATATCTATAAATATAATTATATTATTATTAACTATTAACTTTATATTTAGTAAAAACTCAAATTATAAATTAATGTTAATAATATTTATGGTATCTGTAGTACTATGTGGAATAGGTATTGGTATTTCAACTATTAGTATAAAAAATATTCAAATGCAAACTGATTCTGATATTAAGACAGTTATCAAAGAAGAAAAGATAAAATATGATGAAGATATGGTTATTACAAATACATATAATTTAGATGATATTGAATATATTGTTGATGAAAGTTTAAATAATGATATTAAATTAGAAATTGAATATGATGATAAATTTTATTCATATGATGTTATACAAGGTTATGATAATTATGGTTTACATGAAACAAATATAAATTTATATTCAAATATTAATTTTGCAAAGTTATTTAATCAAGTAACTAAAGATTTAAAAAATAATATTATTAGAGATTATAATAATCAATATTTAAATGTAAAAGTTATTTCATCAAAAAAAGTTATAGATAAATTAATTGAAAATACTAAATTATTATATTTTGTTGATGAAGAAAAAACAGAAAAAGGATATATGTTATCTAATTTTGAACATAGAATATATGGATATTTGGATTGCCATGGAAAATATAATGTAAAAAATAATACAGTAACTCCTAGTTCAAATGTTTGTACATGTGATATTACAGAAGAAAAAACTAATAGAGGAACTGCGATTAATTATTCATGTGAAATAAATTAAGTATAAGAAATTATACTTTTTTTATTGTATAATATAAATGGTGATGTATATGGATGATATATTTTATAAATTATCTAAGTCTAAATTTAGAAGTAGTTTTAAATTAAGTAATAAAGATAAATTATATGTTAAAGAAAAAGGTATTGATGTAATTAAAAATCATGCATATGATTTTATAAATAAAAGATTAAAACCTAAAGTAATATTAAATGATGGTAAGCAAACACCAATGAAAAATCATCCTGTATTTGTAGCGCAACATGCTACTGCAACATGTTGTAGAAGTTGTCTATATAAATGGCATAAAATACCTATGAATAAAGAGTTAACAAATGATGAAATAGATTATATAGTTTGTATAATAATTAGGTGGATAGAAAATCAAATGTAATAAAATATAAAAAAGGAGAAAATATGAAGAAGAAAAAAATAATTTTAATATCAATGGTATTATCATTAACTGTCATAATTATATTATCTTTTATAGTTTTATTTAACAATAAAACATTTTTTAAAACTACTTATATAGGAGTTGGAAAGCAAGAAATATTTATACCAAAATATTCATATTTTAAAGAAGAATGTTGTATGACAGCGGCAACATTTTACTCATTAAGAACACAAAAAAGATTAAAACAAGAAATAGATAATTACATGAGTGAGTTTGAGTATTTTAGTGATGATTCTACTTATGGATATAAAAAAGACGATTTATTTATTCAGTCTTATGAAGTTATAGATAATGGTTTATATAGAAAAATTATTATTGTTTATTAATTAAAAATAAAGGGCAGTATTTTATATTAAGAAATTTATATAGCTAGAATAAAAAAGTTATAAAAATTTAATTGATTTTAAGAAATTCTATGCGAAAGTATAGAATTTTTTATTATCATATCAAAGGCTCGTACACATATATTTAATTAGAGGTGAGTATGTGTTTTTTAAAGATATACATGTAAAAATTAGATTATTTTTTGTAATAGTAGTTATACTATTTTTAACTATAATAGGTAAAGTAATATATATACAAGTATTTGAATATCAAAAATTATCTGAATTGTCTAGTGACTTATGGAGTAGAAATTTACCAGTTGAGGCTAATAGAGGACTTATTTATGATAGGAATGGAGAAGTTCTTGCGGATAATGTAACAACAACAAGTTTAGTTCTTATTCCAAATCAAATAAAAGAAAAAGAAAGAGCAATAAAAGAAATATCAAAAATATTAAATATTAGTGAAGAAGAAATGAGTAAACATGTAAATAAAAATACATCTATTGAAAGAGTTCACCCTGAAGGTAGAAGATTATCCTTTGAAGTAGCAGATAAAATAGCAGCTTTAAATATAGAAGGAGTTTATCTAGTAAAAGAATCAAAAAGAAATTATCCATATGATTCAAATTTATCTCATGTACTAGGTTATGTAGGGATAGATAATCAAGGATTATCTGGACTAGAATTACAATATGATAAATATTTAACTGGGGAATATGGATCAATTAAATATTTTTCAGATGCTAAGGGAAATAAATTACAATTAAATGAAATATATGAACAACCACAAGATGGTATGAATTTGATGTTAACAATTGATAATAATATACAACTTTCTGTTGAAAGAGAACTTGATAATGTAGTAAGTAAGTATAATCCAGAACATGCCCTTGCAATAGTAATGGATCCAAATTCAGGAGAAATACTTGCAATGAGTTCAAGACCTAATTTTTCTCCATCAAATTATCAAGACTATTCTACAGAAGAAATAAATAGAAATTTACCTATTTGGATGAACTATGAACCTGGGTCAACTTTCAAAATTATTACACTTGCTGCATCTTTACAAGAAGATACAGTAGATTTACAAAATGAAAGATTTTATGATGGAGGAAGTGTAAGAGTTGCAAATGCAAAAATAAAATGTTGGAAAGCAGGGGGTCATGGATCACAGACATTTCTTCAAGTTGTAGAAAATTCTTGTAATCTTGGTGTCAATACAGCAACACATACAAATGTGAAAAATAGTATCTTTTTAAAATAAATATGCGTTAAAGGTTCTATTATAAAAATTTTTTGTATAAAAAAAGATTTATGATTTTCTATATAAAAAGAGGAAAAAATGAAGTAAATATTTACATTTTAATAATGGCCAAAATATATTTTTAAATTTTTTTAAAAAAAAGTATTGACAAAAGTAAATGTTTTTAATAAAATGTTAATAACAAGTCAAGCAACTTGTTAATTTTCAAAAATATGTTATTAATAAAATGTTAATAACATACAATTAATTTTATTTATATTTTTTTAAAATATGTTCTTAACAAAATGTTAAAAAGAAGGAGGAAAGTAAAATGAAAATTAAAAATAATGAACAAAGAAAAGAAGAATTAGAAAGGATTAAAGAGTTATTGATTACTATTGATATGGTAAATGGATTTGTAAAATGTGGTAATTTAGCTAGTCCATCAATTATGAGAATAGTACCTAGGCAGCAAGAGTTATTAGAAAAATATGAACAAAATAATGAATCTGCAAATGTATTTGTTAGAGATGTGCATGATGAAAACTCAACTGAATTTAATACATTTGGTAAACATTGTATAAGAGGTAATGGAGAAGAATTAATTATACCTGAACTTGAAAAGTGGTACAAAAATGGATATGATTTTGAAAAAAATTCTACTAATTTTGTATTAGCACCAGGTGTTATACAATTTTTTGAAAAATTGCCTAATTTGGTAAAAGTAAAATACCAAGGATGTTTATCAGAAGTATGTGTTAAAAATGCCGCTATTACTTTAAGAAATTATTTTGATCAAGTTAATCGTGATATAGAAGTTGGTGTGTATGAAGATGCTATTGATACGTATGACGCACCTAGTCATAATGCAGATGAAGTAACTGAAGCAGCAATTGAAGATATGAAGGCAAATGGTGTAAAAATTTATAGAAAGATTAATTAATAAAGGAGATGTTAATATGAAAATTTATAATGGATATGATAGATTACCTCGTAATTATACTTTAATGTCAGATGAATACGAATTTACAATGTCTAATGGATACTTTATGAATGGTAAACAAAATCAAGAAGCAGTATTTGATGTATTTTTTAGAAAAATACCAAATGGTGGTGGATATGCTGTTATGGCAGGAATTGATAAAATAATTCCATATATTCAAAATCTGAAATTTGGTGAAAGAGAATTAGATTATTTTAGAAGAAAGGGTTATTCTGATGAATTTATAAATTATTTAAAAAATTTTAAATTTACTGGAGATATATATGCAGTTCCTGATGGTACACCTGTATTTCCAAATGAACCACTTATAACTGTAAAAGCTCCACTTATTGAAGCACAAATAGTTGAAACAGCAATACTATCTATAGTTAATGGGGCAATGGAACATGCTACAGGAGCGAGAAGAATAATTGAAGCAACTCCAGATAATGTAGGCGTTATGGAATTTGGAGCAAGAAGAGCAGATGGTAATGAAGCAGCAATTGATGCATCTATATACGGAATTATGGCAGGATGTATTGGAACAAGTAATATAATAGCTGCAGATATGTTAAATTTAAAAGCAATGGGAACCCAAGCTCATAGCTGGATAGAATCATATCCTAGTGAATATGATGCATTCTTAAGTTATGCTAAGGTTTATCCAAATAATTGTATTTTACTTGTTGATACGATAGATACTTTAAGAAGTGGTGTTCCTAATGCTATAAAAGTATTTCAATATATGAAAGATCATAATATGAACATTGATAACATTGGTATTCGTATAGATTCAGGAGATTTATCTTATTTATCTAAAGAAGCAAGAAAAATGTTAGATAATGCTGGATTTCCACAAGCTAAAATATGTTTAAGTAATGGATTAACTGCTGAAACTATTGAATCATTAATAATGCAAGGCGCTAAATTTGACAGCTTAGGTGTTGGAGATAACATTTCTAAACCAGATGGACGTATGGGATGCGTTTATAAAGAGGTAGCTTTAAATGAAAATGGAATATGGGTACCAAAAATCAAACTAAGCAATGATAATATTAAAATAGTAAACCCAGATCATAAAAAATTATATCGTGCTTATGATAAAAATACAGGTTATGCAATTGCAGATATAATGACAAGACAAAATGAAAAAATAAGCAAAGATAATTTAGTTATCGTAAGTCCAATTGACTATCTAAAAAGAAGCACAATTAATGACTTTGAATTAGTTGAATTGCAAAAACCAATATTCATAAATGGTCAATTAGTGTATGATGATCCACAAATCCAACAAAAACAAAAATATTGTAATGATCAAATGAAAACAATATATCCAGAAGTAAAAAGAACAAAAAATCCTCATGAATATTATGTTGATGGAACTGACGAATATGTAAATTTTAAAAATCAATTAATTATGGATACTAAGAAATTAACTTTAGGTAGGAAGTAATATGCGCAAAGAAAAAATAGATGAAATAAAAAAGTCTTTTGCAGAATTAAAAACATTGTATATGGAAAAATTAAAATCCATAGAAAATACATTTTTAACAGTACAGACATATAAATGTGTATTAAATAATGGACACACTATAAAAAGAGAAAAAATATTAAAGGGAAAAAAAGATGGTAGTGCAGCGATTATATTTCCAATAACTGAAGATAATGAAGTTTTACTAGCTATTGAACCAAGAGTATTTACAAATAAAACTGTTGATATAGGATTTCCTTCTGGTTATATAGAAGAAAATGAAATACCAGAAATTTCAGCAATAAGAGAATTAGAAGAGGAGACAGGTTATACATCAGATGATTTAATTTATCTAGGAAGTTTTTATCAAGATCAAGGATGCTCAGGAGCATATAATTATTATTATCTAGCAAAAAATTGTAGAAAAGTAAAAGAACAAAAATTAGATAAAGATGAATTTATAAAATATGTACTAGTAACATTTGAAGAATTAGAAGAATTACTTGAAAAAGGTTTTATAACAGGTTTAAATTCAGTTTATGCTATTGAAAAAGGAAAGTCATATATAAAGGAGAATGTAATATGAGAAAGTATGGTTTTGTTAGAGTAGGTGCAAGTGTACCTAAGATAAAAGTAGCAGATACAATGTTTAATACTAAAGAAATCAAAAAACAAATAGATCTTGCTATTTCAAAAGGTGTAGATATATTAACATTTCCTGAACTATCAATAACAGGATACACATGTGCTGACTTATTTAATCAAGATACCTTAATTAATAAGTCTTATAACAGCTTAAAAGAATTATTAAAGTATTCTAAAGGTAAAAAGATTGTATTTATTGTAGGTATGCCAATTAAATGTAATAATTCTTTATTTAATGCAGCTATAGTAATAAATAATGGTAATATTCTTGGAATAGTACCAAAAACATATATACCTAATTATAATGAATTTTATGAAAAAAGATGGTTTAGATCAAGCAAAGAATTACTATCAAATGAAATAAATATATTTGGAAAAAATGTTCCAATAGGCGTAAATATATTATTTGAAGATATAAAAAATAGTGATATTAAATTTGGTATTGAAATATGTGAAGATTTATGGAGTATTTTTTCACCTAGTAATAATCATGCAATTAATGGAGCAACAATAATATTTAATTTATCAGCAAGTAATGAAATAATTAGTAAATATGAATATAGAAAAAATCTAGTTAAAATGCAATCATCAAAAATCATATCATCATATGTCTATGCATCAAGTGGAGTAAATGAAAGTAGTACAGATATATTATTTTCAGGAAGTAGTATGATTTATGAAAATGGTACATTGTTAAATGAAAATGAAAGATTTGACTTTAATAGTAATTTAATAACAGCAGATGTTGATGTTAAAAAGATAATCAATGACAGAATTAAAGATACTAGTTTTATGAATAATGAAAAACAATATAATTATAGAATAGTATACTTTGAACTATCAAATAGAAAACAAAAATTACAAAGAGTATATAAAAAAACACCTTTTGTACCAAGCAATGAATATAAAAGAAATGAAAGATGTAATGAAATATTAAATATTCAAAGTTCTGCACTTGCTAAAAGATTAGATCATACTAAAATAAATAAATGTGTAATAGGTATATCAGGAGGATTAGATTCAACATTAGCGTTCTTAGTTATTATTAAAGCTTATGAAAAATTAAATATTGATAATAAAAATATAATCGCAGTTACAATGCCAGGATTTGGAACAACAAATAGAACTTATAATAATGCAGTTTCATTAGTTAAAAAATGTGGTGCTACATTAAAAGAAGTAGATATTAAAAAAGCATGCATTATTCATTATGAAGATATAAATCATGATATCAATAATCACGATATTACTTATGAAAATTGTCAAGCAAGGGAAAGAACTCAAATTCTTATGGATATTGCAAATAAAGAAAAAGCATTAGTTATAGGAACTGGAGATTTAAGTGAACTTGCGCTTGGATGGTGCACATATAATGGTGATCATATGAGTATGTATGCAGTTAATAGTAGTATACCTAAAACATTAGTCAAGTATTTAGTAAAATATGTTGCAGATAATAATAAAAAAATTAAAGATATATTATATGATATACTTGATACACCCATTTCACCAGAGCTTTTACCACCCGATGGAAAAGATAAAATAGTTCAAGTTACAGAAGATAATGTAGGACCATATATATTACATGATTTCTTCTTATATCATTTTTTAAGAAATGGTTTTCCACCAAGCAAAATATTTGAACTTGCAAAATTAACATTTAAAGATGATTTTACTAAAGATGAAATCTTAAAGTGGTTACATATATTTATAAAAAGATTTTTCACTCAACAATTTAAAAGAAGTTGTATGCCAGATGGTGTAAAAGTTGGAAGTATTAGTTTATCTCCTAGAGGTGATTTAAGAATGCCAAGTGATGCTTCTTATAATATTTGGGAGGATGATTTAAATGAAAAGTTTACAGGTATTAACACCAAATAAAAAATGTATATTTGATTGCCCATTTTGTATAGCAAAAGGTCATGAACATAATAATGATTTTGTAAATAATTATGAAAATAATTATTCAAAATGGGAATCAAATCTAATAAAAATATTAAAAGAAAATAGAAATTTAAAAAATATAGTTATAACAGGTACTAATGAACCAATGCAAGATGTAAAATGTATAAAAGATATAGTAAGAATTACAAGAAAATATAAATCTGATATAAATATAGAACTCCAAACTAGATATTATAAATATGATAAGTTTTTGATTTGTTAGATGTAGTTGCATTTTCAGTTAGTGATTATAAATTACTTAAGAAAGTAATAAAAACAAAAAATATAACTAGAATAGTTGTAATTTTAACAGATAGTTTTAATGATAAAAGACTTATTGATATAATAAAACAATTTGATCAAAAAATTGAACAACTAACTTTTAAAATAATACAAGATAGTAATGGATATAATAAAAAATTATATACATGGATTGATAAACATAAAACAAATGATGAAACAATAAATAATTTAAAAGAACAAATTATTAATTATAATGGCAATATTAGTATAATGTTTGATGAAACATGCATGGATTCTACTAATAGATATATGGTATTTAGAGAAGATGGTAATTTATATAAAGATTTTTGTGAGGTGAAGTAATATGGATAATTTAAGATTGCTAGTAATGGATAATATAGAAGAATTTGGTAAGAAAGTTGATGAATATTTAAAGAAAATAAATGATGTAGATTATTCATATATTATACCTATTATTAGAGATAGATTTAGTAATGGAGAAGGAAAAATAACAATAAATGAAGATATTAGGGATAAAGATATTTATATAATAAGTGATGTAGGTAATTATAATATTACATATCAAATGCATAATCTTACTCATCACATGTCTCCTGATGAACATTTTCAAGATATAAAAAGGGTAATATCTGCAATTAGTGGCTATGCATCAAAAATAACTTTAGTTATGCCACTTTTATATCAATCAAGACAACACAAAAGAAGAAATAAAGAATCACTTGATTGTGCGGTTGCACTTAAAGAACTTGAAGCATTAGGTGTTAATCATATAATAACATTTGATGTTCATGATCCTAATGTATCAAATGCTATCCCTAATATGCCCTTTGAAAATTTTTATGTTGCTAACGATATATTAGATAAGCTAATAGAAAAAGAAAATATTAATAATTTACTTGTTATAAGTCCAGATATGGGTGCTATGGAAAGAGCAAGATATTATGCTGAAATACTTGAATGTGATGTTGGTGTATTTTATAAAAGACGTGATTTAAGTAAAGTAGTTGATGGCAAAAATCCAATAGTTGAACATGTTTATTTAGGATCTAATGTTAAAGGTAAAAATGTTATTGTTGTAGATGATATGATAGCAAGTGGTTCTTCAATGATAGAAGTATCAGAATATCTAAAACAAAATGGCGCAAATAAAGTATATTTAGTATCTACATTTTCATTATTAACACAAGGACCAGATAGGTTTATAGATGCTTATAAGAATGGCCTATTTGATAAACTATATTCAACTAATTTATCTTATGTACCAGAAATTATAAAAAAAGAACCATGGTATGAAGATGTTGATTGTTCGAAAAGACTTTCAAATATTATAAATTCTTTACACAATAAAGAATCATTAGAAAATATTTTTAATGATAAAAAAAGATATTAAAAAAATTAGAAAGGAAGAATTAATATGAAGATAGGGATATTTGGAGGATGTTTTAATCCACCACATAAAATGCATAAAAAAATGGCAGAAGAATTAATAGAAAAGCAATACCTAGATAAAGTTATATATGTACCAACAGGAAATAAATATAACAAACCATATTTAATTGATTCAAAACATAGATATAACATGCTTAAATTGATGACTAAAGATAATAAAAATTTATTTGTATCTGATTATGAATTAAAAACTAATCTAACATATACCTATCAAACACTAGATTATTTTAAAAATATATACTTTAAAGATGAAATATATTTTATATGTGGTTCTGATAATTTAAAAGAAATAAAAACATGGAAAAATTATGAATATATATTAGATAATTTTAAATTACTAGTAGTTAAAAGAAATAGTGATAATTTAGATGATATATTAAAAAACATAAATAGTAGTAATATAATAATTCCCAATATAAAATTAAGTAATATATCATCTACATATATTAGAAATAATATAAAAAAGAATATATTTGATGATTTAGATAAAAATATAGTAAAATATATAAAAAATGAAAAAATATATTATTAATTAAGAAAGAGGATTTTATATGAAAGAAGTAGTAATGTTATTAATTGAAAAAAATAAAACAATAAGTACAATGGAATCTTGTACAGGAGGAGCAATCGTAAATGCTATAACAAATATAGAAGGCTCTAGTGATATACTTAAATTTAGTGCAGTTACATATTCAAATGAATTTAAGATAAAAATGGGTGTAGATAAAAATATAATAGATATGTATACAGTTTATAGTATTAAGACAGCTGATGAAATGAGTAAAAATATAGCTAATTTTACTAATTCTAATTATGGAATTGGTATAACAGGCCAAATAAATAAAGTTGATCCAAATAATATTACAAATGAAAATGATAAAATATATATTAGCGTTTATGATAAAGATAATAATAAATTTTATAATAAGAAAGTAGATGCTATAAATGCAACAAGAGAAGAAAATAAAAAAATGATAGTTGATAATGTAATAGAAATATTAAAAAGCATAATAGAAAGTGATGTTTAGTATAATTTTAAAATTATTATAATATCTATAAAAACTTACACCTTTATCCCATATTTTTTCATTTCTTTTTTAGATTGATTATTTAATAATAAATGTTTAATTTTTTTAAATACTATGTTATAATCAAATTGTAAATAAGAGGTATATATCGTAGTAAAAATAGATATTGATTATAGTTAATAATTTTAAAATAGTATATAAAAGAGGTGCAAAATGAAAGAGTATAAATCAGAAGAAGAATTTTTAAAAGATTATGATGTAACAAAGTTTGATAGATTGTCTGTAACTGCAGATATTTTAATATTTAGTGTATCAGATGGTGTTCAAGAAAATTATAGAAAATTAAATAAAAAGTTTTTTAGTGTATTACTTGTTAAAAGAGATAATTATCCATTTAAAGATAAATGGTGCTTACCTGGTGGTTTTGTACAAATAGATGAAGATATTGAAGATGCTGCAAAAAGAATATTAAAAGAAGAGGCTAATATTAATGATATTTATATAGAACAGTTATATACTTTTAGTAATCCTAAAAGAGATCCTCGTACAAGAGTCATATCAACATCATATATGGCACTAATAGATAAAAATAAATTACCTGATAAAATATCAGATAATGCTTCATGGTTTAATGTATCTGTATTAGAAGACAAAAAAGAGATATTTGTAAGTTTAGATAATGGTGTTGAGACAATTAATTTCAAAATTAAAAAAATATTAAAAGAAAAAACAACAGATAGATATAAATATGAAATTATAGAAAACGAAAAACTAGCATTTGATCATCCACTAGTAATAGCAAGCGGTATATCACGTCTTAAAAATAAAATAGAGTATACTGATATAGTATTTAACATGATGCCAAAATATTTTACATTAGGAGAATTACAACAAGTTTATGAAGTAATATTAGGTAAAAAATTATTAGATCCAGCATTTAGAAGAATAATTGCTAATAAAGTAGAAAAAACAACTAAAATTAAAACAGGAGGGGGACATAGACCATCTGTACTTTTTAAATACAAAAGTGGTAATTAGATATGAAAATAAATAGAGTATGCTTATTTCCTAATAATAATGAAAAGTCAAAAAATATAGAAATACAAATAAAAAATGTATTAGAAAAAAATAATTTTGTTGTTTGTAATCATGATTATGACTTAGCAATAGCAATTGGTGGCGACGGGTCATTCCTTAGAATGTTAAAACAAAATAATTTTAATAGTGATATATACTATATTGGTGTGAATACTGGTACTCTTGGCTTTTTACAAGAAATAAAACCTAATGAAATTGAAAAATTTGTGCAAAATATAAAAGAAAATAATTTTAAAGTAGACAATATAGGTATTCAAAAGACTCAAATAATTACACAAGAAAGCAGTTCTATATTTTATTCTTTAAATGATATAGTTATAAGAGATAAAGAGTTAAATACAACTATTTTAGATATACAAGTAAATAATGAACCTTTAGAAATGTTTGTAGGTGATGGTATATTAATATCAACATCAGTAGGTTCAACAGCATATAATATGAGTTATGGTGGCAGCATAGTTTATAATACATTACATGTATTACAAATAACACCTATCGCACCATTAAACAGTAAAGTATATAGAAATTTATTAAATGGTGTAATTATTCCAGAAGATAAAAAAATAACAATAATACCTAATAAAGATAAAAGAAACTTGATAATTACAGTAGATGGAGAAAATAATATATATAATGACGTAGAAAAAATAGAAACAACAGTTTCTAAAAAAAGGATAAAATGTCTAAGATTAAATAGTTATAATTTTATAAATATAATAAATGATAAGTTTTTAAGTGATAATAATTCAATTTAGATAGATTATGATATAATTCATTATAAATTAATTATTATCTAAAATGAGATTTAACTTTAGAAAAAGGAAAGAACGATAATGTCTAGTTTTGACTTATTGTTCTTTTTTTAATTAGTTTTCATAAAATTTAAATAACATGGAGGTTTTTTTAATGTATGAAACTAACAATATAGAAGTTAAGTTTAGTACAAAGTATTTACCTTTTGAGTATAAGTGGTTAGAATTTAGATTGATTGCAAAGTTATAGATTTAAAAACATTTAAAGCAATGGAACAATCTCTTTTATCAAGACTTACTAAAATTAAAAATGAATATTCTAATGATTTGACAAACACTAGCAAAGGAGGTAACATTCAAGCAACCTAAGTTGTCTTGGATTTTAGGAACATAGAAAGGAATATGGTATTATGGATGTTAAAAAAGCAAGTTGCTATTGATTTATTAAATAGATTAGATTCTTCTATAATGGCTATCAACCTCATTTATGTATATAGCATCTAAAATAAAGAAAGTTAACAATAACTAAAATATACATAGATTTTGATGGTGTTATTCTTGATACATGGGATGTAATGTTTAAAAAATATTATGAAATATATAATACTACTAATATAAAAGAAAATGAAATAAAAAAATAATGCTTAATATTGGATGGGACCTCATTTTAGAAAATAGTAAAGAAATTAATCATAGTTTAGAAAAAATAAAAAAATTACTAAAACTTATGATATTTGCATTTTATCAAAAGTTAACTCCAAACAAGAGCAAAATGCTAAAATTAACTTTTTATTACAAAACAATATTAAACAAATGTGTTTTGTTCCATATGATTCATCTAAAATTCGATATATAGATCCACATAATAACATTTTAATTGATGATAATATAAAAAATTTAGAAGAATGGGAACAATATGGTGGTATAGCAATTTTCTTTAATAAAGACTTAAATAATCATGACAGTTATGGAAATAAAAATGATAAATTTATAATTATAAATGATTTATTAAAAATATATGATATAATGTAAATAAGATAGGAGAACTTATATATGAAAACTAAAATTGTATTGACGGGGATTTTAAAAGATAATGATTTACTTTTAATAGTAAAAAGAAATGAAACTGATGAGTTATATCCAGGTACATGGGAATTTCCAGGTGGTCATTTGGAAAATGGCGAAACTTTAAAGGATGGATTAAAAAGAGAACTTAAAGAAGAAATAGGATTTATCGATGAATTTGATCCGATAATTACACACTATTATGACGAAGTTAAAGAAAAAAATGGCGTATTAGTACATGACTTGGAATTTGATTTTATCATTAATGTAGATAAATCTAAAATGAATGTTAAATTAAGTGATGAACATTGTGATTATAAATGGGTTACAAAAGATTCCAATTATTTAGATGAATTTATAAAAGATAAATTATCGAATATGTAAATTGTAGTTTATGACGGGGATTTTTTAGATATATTAAATCAAAAAAAGTTAAAATATCCACAAGATTTAGGTAATTTTAGTTATGGTTATATAGGTAGAGCATATGGATATTCCCTTGACTTTTTAAAACTTGGTGCAGGATTTCAACAAGTTGTAGATAATTACAAGAATCAGTTACTTATGCGAATTGTTTTACCTCATCATTATGTGACAATCCAATAGATACTTATTTTATAAAATTAGGAGCGATAAAATATGATCAAGAACATCAATAATTTGAGTAGAATTAAATTAATTGTTGGTAGTATAGTTTTGTTACTATATATGTTTATTATATTATGGTTTTCTGATGCATTATTTCCATATATTTATATGTTACTTGGTTTTCCTATATTTATAATTCCAATATTATATATTTGTATGTTTATCAGATCAATCAAATTAATAAAAGAAAAAAATAATATTTTAAATTGGATACCATTATTTATCTTGATTTTTATCATTATCGTTTATATATTTTTTAATCCATTATACCTAAATAAAGTATATAATTATAAAAAAAATTATGAAAAGAGAAACAATATAGTTAATACGATAATAAAAGAAGAGAATAAAAACAAAGAAAAAAATATCCTATATTTAGAGACGCAAAACTATAATGTTTCATGTAATGGGAAAATTTATATATATAAAAATACTGAAAATGAAAGATTGATTGAATTTTGTATTACATTACCATTCCCAGATGGAGGATACTCTTTATTCTATTCGTCAGGTAATGAAACTTTAATAAAAAAGAATATTAATTACATTAGTGATATAAAAAAAATGGATAAAAACTGGTATCTTGTTCATTTTAAATGAGAAACTATGTTAGTTTTAATTTGTTGAATCATATTAAAATATCTAATGGAACGCAAAAAAGTACCTATAATAAAACCATAAAATAAAAAAATTCGCAAGTTCATTCGATATAAAAAGTTAGCTTAGCACGCTTATTAAAAACTATCCTTTCTAGTCCACTAAAATCATATTAAAATTAAAGAGGTGTTTATATGAATTATATCTTTATTAGAATTGTAATTTTCATTCTATTAATATTGTTAACTAGAGTAGCATTCAGATACATAAGTAGTGAGAATGTAAAAAAATATTATTTTATAACTATTACTGTACTCTTTATATCTATTTGCATTTATCCTATTGAAAATAAATTGATTAAATTCAATTCTTCTGATAATGCATTTAGTTATTATTACCCTACATCAAAAATAATGAAGAAGTATGAATATAACGATTATGCGTACATAGTCTTTGAAATGAAGGGAGACGGAGGGCCAGGATTTATGCATCTCATAAAAGAAAACGGGACTTGGAAAATTAATAATTTATTAACCAAAGGTAGAGTTCTTCATAAAACGTATGCTGGTTGTTCTATGGCTATTATTAAATTGAAAGAAAATGACTCAATAGGTATTGCTGTATATCATATTTTTACTGACGGTATAGATGGTAAAATATCAGACTCATTATCTTCTGATTTTGAAAAATTTGTTACTGATATGGATGAATTTTCTCAATTAAACGTAGATGTAGTTATTTTGAACGAAAAGGTAGATAAGAATTATACAATCTATCTTAATGGAAAAGAATATAAACCCTTTAAAAAATAATTTGTTAATTTAAAGATTTAAGAATTATCTTAAATCTTTTTTTCTAGTGAAAATCAAGTAAAGCCTAATTTATAATTAAATTGTAAAAATAATAATTATTAATTTTTATAGTTGAAGAAAGAGGTGTCATTATGCTTAATATAAAACAAAGACAACAAAATTTAAAGACATATAACTATTATTATAAAGGTGAAATATATGGAATAGAAGGACCACAAACTAAAAATGCATATAAAAATTTTTAAAAAGATTATGAATAGAAATGTTGAAAGTTTGTTATAGAGAAATAAATATGTTATAATATTTTTAATAAATAGAAATTGTAGAAAGGTTTTTAATGATATAATATTGATAACGTTGTTTACAATTAACTAATATATATATCATACAAGTTGTATATGAAGAATATTATGAATAACGAAAATACAAGAAAAATTTTTAGTTATAATGGAGAAATTAGTTTTGAACAATTTAAGGATTATCTTAAGGTATTTCCGATAACATCAGTACCTGTTGGTTACATTTATTTTACAATAATATATTTAGTTGAGTCATTTATATCAGCTTGTACTGGATACACACCAGCGCGTTATTCATTAACATTTTATGTAATATTTACTTTGTTTATAATTTTTTGTAGATTTTTAAGGAGAAAAAAAATTGTACAACAAAAATATATAGCATGTATAAAAAGATTACGAGATAGTGAATATCAATTAGATTTTTATGAAGAATATTTCATAAGATCCAGTGAACATATGTGCAAAAAAATAGAATATACATATATTAAAAAAATTATTGAAAATGATAAATATTTTTATCTAGTAGATGATATATCAATTATATTTTTAAGAAAGGAAATACTTGATGATAATCAAAAAAATTTCATTAGAAATATAAATAAAAATATTTATCGTAAAAAATGTAAGTGATATTAATAAATAAAAAAATTTAAGAAAAATGAAATGCACCCCTTAGAGTAGACATCAAAAAACTTAAATCTTTTTTTAGTGAAAATCAGGTAAAGCAATATATATGTTACAGGAATAAGTGGTCAAGATTTATTAGAATTTTGTAAAACTATAGTAAAAATAAAAGTACTAGATATACTTATTATATAAGTGGTAATGCGTGTTATATAGATATATATTAGGGGTAATAAAATGGAAGAATTTATATCAAAAGTATTGGAAATCTCTAATCAAAAAGATATTTTTAATTGTTAGTGTTATAGTTAGTGTTGTAACAGAGGGTATATTAATATATGAAAATTTAAGTGAATTAGGAATAAACTTACCATTCAAACAATATTTTGACAAAATGAATAATATTAAATAATGTATCATTATTTTAAAAATCTTTTAAAAAGGAAAGAACAATAATGTCTAGTTTTGACTTATTGTTCTTTTTTTTATTAGTTTTCATAAAATTTAAAGAACATGGAGGTTTTTTTAATGTATGAAACTAACGATATAGAAGTTAAGTTTAGTACAAAGCATTTACCTTTTGAGTATAAGTGGTTAGAATTTAGATTGATTGCAAATAAAGAATTATATGATGAAAAAGTTATAGATTTAAAAACATTTAAAACAATGGAACAATCTCTTTTATCAAGACTTACTAAAATTAAAAATGAATATTCTAATGATTTGACAAACACTAGCAAAGGAGGTAACATTCAAGCAACCTAAGTTGTCTTGGATTTTAGGAACATAGAAAGGAATATGATATTATGGATGTTAAAAAAGCAAGAGAAGAATTAAGAAAAGGGAAAACTATTTATGATATGGATTTAAGAGTTGGTTATTATGCTCGTGTTTCTACCGATAAGGATGATCAATTAAATTCACTTGAAAATCAACAAAATTATTTTGAAGAAATGATTAATGAAAATAAAAATTGGAATCTAGTTCGTGGTTATATTGATGAGGGTATTTCTGGTACACAGGTAAACAAAAGAGATTCTTTTTTAAAAATGATAGAAGATGCTACTTTAGGAAAAATAGATTTAATACTTACAAAAGAAATATCAAGATTTTCAAGGAATACAGTCGATAGTATTAAATATACAGAATATTTGCTTAAAAATGGTGTTATTGTGTATTTCTTATCAGATAACTTAAATACTATTCAAGAAGATGCAGAATTTAGATTAACAATTATGTCTAGTTTAGCACAAGATGAAGTAAGAAAATTATCTGAGAGAGTTAAATTTGGTATAAATCGTATGATTAAAGATGGTAAATTAATTGGTGGTAATTTAACAGGTTATTTTAAAAAGAATGGAAGATATGAAATAAATCCAAAAGAAGCACCAATAATTGAATATTTATTTACTACTTATGCAAGTGGCAATGTTGGGCTTAAAAAAATTGGTGAAGAACTTGCAAAGCAAGGTTATCTTAATTCAAAAGGACAACCTTATTCACAAACTACTTTAGCAAAATTTTTAACTAACCCTAGATATAAAGGTTACTATACTGCAAGACTTACTGAGGTTGAAGATTATAAAACACATAAGAAAAAGAAAGTACCAAAAGAAAAACAAATTATATATAAGGATGATAGAATCCCAGCCATAGTATCAGAAGAACTATGGGAAAAAGCAAATTTGTTACATGAAAAAAGAAAAAAATTACCATCAAGACATATTTTAAATGCAGAAGAACATATCAAAAAATATAAATATTCATGTAAGTTATATTGTAAAGACTGTGGTGCAGTATTTATTAGAAATGGTGGATCTAATCG
>CANQKX010000008.1 GCA_947624565.1 uncultured Bacilli bacterium | reverse complement strand
ATAAATTGCTGAAAGATATTATATATGATTCTAAAATTAACTGCACAACAATTGTGCACTTTCAAAAATAATCTACACTTTTTTAAATAAAATTAAAAATTAGCACTCAAGTATTGACATTGCTAAAATTAATGATATAATTAAATTGTATGCTGAAATTAGAGGTGATAATTTTGTTAAGTGAAAGACAAAATGAAATATTAAAACTGATAATTGAAGAATATAGTAAATCGCCAGTACCAGTTGGTTCATCATCAATTTGTGATTTACTTGGAGTTTCACCAGCAACTGTTAGAAGTGAAATGGCTAAACTTGAGGAAATAGGTTATTTAGAAAAAACACATATTTCATCAGGTAGAATTCCAAGTGAAAAAGGTTATAAGTATTATGTAAATAATTTAATGAAACCTAAAGAAATGACAGGTCAGGATATGTTAAATCTTCAAACAATATTTCAAAACAAATCATTAATATTATCTGATGCAATTTCAAAAAGTTTAGAGATTATATCTCAAATGACTAATTATACAGCAATTGCTCTTGGTAATAATACTGAAAGTAAACTTAAAAAAGTTGAGGTAATTGCACTTAGTAATGATAATTTAATTGCTATTGTAGTAACTGATACAGGTCATGTAGAAAATAAAAAAATAGATATTGAAAATTCTGATCTTCAAGAAATAAGTAAAACTGTTGATTTAATTAATAAATTAATAGTAGGTACTCCAATAAGTGAAGTAAGTGAAAAGTTAGAATTTGAAATAAAACCTATAATTGCTCAATATGTTAGTAATCATGAGATGATATACAATGCATTTTATACAGCATTTAGTGATTTAAAAGATTCTAATGATGTTACTGTAAGAGGTAAAAATAGAATACTTGAATTAGAAGAATTTTCAAATAACGCTTCTAAAATTAAAGATATAATAAATAAATTCGATGATGAAAATATTGTTTCTTCTATTAAAGAAGATGCAGCTGGTATAAATATTTATATTGGTGCTGAAAACAATATAGATGATGATTTAACTGTTGTAAAGACAAAATATAATGTAAATGGTGAAGAAGGGACTCTTGCTATTATAGGCCCTAAAAGAATGCAATATGACAGAGTTGTAAGTTTACTAGAATATTTGAAAACTTGCATAGAAAGGGAGTAATATGGAAAAAGAAGATATAAATGAGGCTGTAAATGAACAAGTAGAAGATAAAAAAGAGAAAAAACTAAAAAAAGATAATAAAAAAGATAAAATAATTGAAGAACTTCAAACTGAAATAGCAGCTTTAAAAGATAAAAATATGAGAGTAACTGCGGAAATGGTAAATACTCTTAGAAGGAAAGATGAAGAAACATCTAGAATAATGAAATATTCAAATGAATCATTAATTCTTGAATTACTGCCTGTTATTGATAATTTTGAAAGGGCACTTTCTTTAAATTCAGAATCAAGTGAAGAATTATCTAATTATCAAAAAGGTGTATGTATGATATATAATAATTTAAAAAATATACTTGAAAAATTTGAAGTAAAAGAAATAGAAGCATTAAATAAGGATTTTGATCCTAGTTATCATCAAGCAGTTATGCAAGAAGAAAAAGAAGGAGTAAAGGCAAATATAGTAATAGAAGTTATGCAAAAAGGGTATACTTATAAAGATAAAGTTATTAGACCAGCAATGGTAAAGGTTAGTAAATAAAGGAGAGGATAAATATGAGTAAAATAATAGGTATAGATTTAGGTACAACTAATAGTTGTGCAGCAGTATTAGAGGGGGGTAACTCAACAGTTATTCCAAATCCAGAAGGAAATAGAACTACTCCATCAGTAGTAGCTTTTAAAGGTGATGAAATAATCGTTGGTGATGCTGCCAAAAGACAAATGGTAACAAACCCAAATACAATATATTCAATTAAAAGATTAATGGGAACTGATGAAAAAGTAAAAGCAAATGGAAAAGAATATACACCACAAGAAATATCAGCAATGATTCTTAGTTATATTAAAGATTATAGTGAAAGTTATTTAGGTGAAAAGGTTACTAAGGCAGTTATTACTGTTCCAGCATACTTTAATGATGCTCAAAGACAAGCTACTAAAGATGCAGGTAAAATTGCAGGTTTAGAAGTAGAAAGAATTATTAATGAACCAACAGCAGCAGCTTTAGCATATGGATCTGATAAACAAGATAATTTACATACAATACTTGTTTATGACTTAGGTGGAGGAACATTTGACGTTTCAATACTAGAACTTGGTGATGGTGTATATGAAGTTAAATCAACATCAGGAAATAATAAACTAGGTGGGGATGATTTTGATAATAGAGTATCTGATTATTTAGTAGATTTATTTAAAAAAGAAAATGGTATAGATTTATCAAATGATAAAATGGCTATGCAAAGAATAAAAGATGCATCAGAAAAAGCTAAGAAAGATTTAAGTGGAGTGACTAGTACCCAAATTAGTTTACCATTTATATCACAAGGAGAAAATGGACCTTTACATTTAGAAACTACATTAACAAGAGCTAAATTTGAAGATTTAATTCGTGATTTAGTAGATTCTACATTAGAACCTGTAAGAAAAGCATTAAAAGATGCAAATCTTACTAAAAATGATATAGATAAAGTAATATTTGTTGGTGGATCTACAAGAATACCAATGGTAACTGATTTAGTTAAAAAAGAACTTGGAAAAGAACCATCAAAAGGAGTTAACCCTGATGAAGTAGTTGCAATGGGTGCTGCTATTCAAGGTGGAGTTTTAACAGGTGAAGTTAATGATATAGTATTACTTGATGTAACACCACTTTCACTTGGTATTGAAACATTAGGTGGAGTTATGACTGTATTAATTCCAAGAAATACAACAATTCCAACAAGTAAGAGTCAAGTATTCTCAACAGCAGCAGATAATCAACCAGCAGTTGATATACATGTACTTCAAGGTGAAAGACCAATGGCAAATGATAATAAAACACTTGGTAATTTCCAACTTACTAATATTCCACCAGCACCTAGAGGAGTACCACAAATTGAAGTTACATTTGATATAGATGCAAATGGTATAGTTAATGTTAGAGCAAAGGATTTAGGTACTAATAAAGAACAATCAATTACAATTACTGCATCTACATCATTAACTGATGAAGAAATAGATAAAATGGTTAAAGAAGCAGAAGCAAATAAAGAAAAAGATGCAAAAAGAAAAGAAGAAGCAGATGTTAAAAATGAACTTGAACAATTAATATTTGCAACAGAAAAAGCAATTAAAGATTTAGGAGATAAAATATCTGATAAAGAAAAAACAGATGCAGAAGATGCAATTAAAGAAGCACAAGATGCAATATCTTCTAGCGATATAGATAAAATGAAATCTGCTAAAGATAAATTAAATGAAAAAGCAATGGCTTTAGGTTCAAAAGTATATGAAGAAGCAGCAAAAGCAAATCAAACAAATGAAGAGTCATCTAATGATAAAAAAGATGATGATACAGTAGTAGATGCACAGTATGAAGAAAAATAATTAGAAGTTCTAGTAATCTAGAACTTTCTTTACTACGAAAGGAATCATAATATGGAAATTAAGCAAAAAAAAAGAGAAGAAATAGAAGAAAAGTATAAGTGGGATTTAAGTAGTATATATAAAAATGATGATGAATTTTTAAATGAGATGAAGAAACTTGAAAAAGAGATACAAAATATAAAAAAGTTTGAAAACAATATGATGGAAAGCGCACAAAATCTATATGATTGTTTGCAAGAAAACATTAAAATTGATTCTCTTATAAGCAAATTAAATTTATATGCACATTGTAAATATAATCAAGATACATCAGATTCAAAGTATCAAAAATATAATGGTAAATTAATGAATTTGATTTGCGAATATGAAAAATCCTCTTCATTTATAATTCCAACTTTAATGAAATATGATTATAAAGATATAGAAAAATTATATAAAAATTCAAACAAACTTAAAGATGAATATGAGTTATATTTAAAAAGATTATACAGAGAAAAGAAATATATGCTTACTGAAGTTGAAGAAAAATTATTATCTTCTATTAGTAAAGCTATGAATAATTCAGAAGATATTTATGATTTACTAACCAATTCTGACTTTTTCTTTGATTATATTACATTAGAAAATGGAGAAAAAGTGGAATTAACCGATAGTAATTATAGTATATATGTATCTTCCAAAAATAGAAATGTAAGAAAACAAGCATTTGATGCAATGTATAAAACATATAAAAATCATAAAGATTCAATTGCAAAATGTTTATCAAGTTTTATTGAATCAAATGTAACTATTTCTAAATTAAGAGGTTATAAAAGTACATTATTTGAAGCATTATATGGTGAGAATATAGATAAATCTATATATGATAATTTAATTGATACTGTAACAAATAATATATCGCCATTAATAGAATATTATAAATATAAAAAGAAATTATTAAATTTAGATGAATTACATTTATATGATATTTATGCACCAATTGTTGATGAAGACGAAAAAATTTATACTTATGAAGAGGCAAAAGATATAGTTTTAAATGCTTTACAAATATTAGGTGATAATTATGTGAATGTTTTAAAACAAGCATTTAATGAAAGATGGATTGATGTATATAACAATAAAGGCAAAAGTAGTGGTGCTTATTCAACTGGAGCGTATAATCAAAATCCATTTATTTTATTAAATTTTGAAGGTAGATTAGATGATGTATCAACACTTGCACATGAACTTGGACATTCTATACACACATATTTTTCAAATAAAAATAATATTTATCAATATTCTGGATATAGCATTTTTGTAGCAGAAGTAGCATCTACTGTAAATGAGTTATTGTTATCCCATTATATGTTAAAAAATACAAATGATAAAAATGAGAAAAAATATATTTTAAATAGATTACTAGAATTATATAAAGGAACATTATTTAGACAAACTATGTTTGCTGAATTTGAAAAAAATATATATGATTATGTAGAAAAAGGTGAAATACTTACTAGTGAATTTCTTTGTGACGAATATTACAAATTAAATCAAAAATATTTTAAAGATTCAGTAATATTAGATGAAAATATAAAATATGAATGGGAAAGAGTACCACATTTTTACTATTTCTTTTATGTATTCAAATATGCTACTTCAATTTCAGCAGCTACTTACATAGCAAGAGAAATATTAAATGATAATACAAAAATTAGAGATAATTATTTAAAATTTTTATCATTAGGAAGTACAAAATTTCCTGTAGATGAATTAAAAGAAATAGGAATAGATATGAATGATAGTAAAGTTATTAAAAATGCAATTGATTACTTTGAAGAAATATTAAAAGAATTTAAAGCATTAAATGAATAATGGAAGGTGAAGTAAATGGCAAAAAGAGATTATTATGAAGTACTTGGTGTATCAAAAACAGCTAGTGATACTGAGATAAAAAGTGCTTTTAGAAAATTAGCAAAACAATATCATCCCGATTTAAATAAAGATAAAGATGCTCCTGAAAAATTTAAAGAAGTACAAGAAGCATATGAAGTATTATCAGATCCTCAAAAAAGAAAAACATATGATCAATATGGACATTCAGCATTTGATCAAAATGGTAACGCACAAGGATTTGGTGGCTTTTCTTCAGGATTTTCAGGATTTGGTTTTGATGATATTGATTTATCTGATATACTTTCAGGAGTATTTGGCCAAGGTTTTGGTTTTGGATCATCATCTAAAAGTAAGACAAATAGATCACAAAAAGGTAATGATGTACTTTATGAACTAAAATTAAGTTTTATGGAAGCAGTATTTGGATGCACTAAAGACATAACTCTTGATGTTTATGAAAAATGTGATGGTTGTGATGGTAAGGGTGGACATGGAGAAACTACATGTTCTAGATGCCATGGTAGTGGGACAATTACTGAAGAATCAAGAACCATGTTTGGCTCTTTTGTATCAAAAACAACTTGTCCAGAATGTAATGGTAAAGGTAAAACATATAAAGAAATATGTAGTCAATGTAAAGGTACTGGAAAAGTAAGAAAAAGAAAGACTATATCTGTTACAGTACCTGCAGGTGTTTCTACAGGACAACAAGTTAGAATAAAAGAAAAAGGTGAAGCAGGTATTAATGGTGGGCCAAATGGAGATGTATATGTTGAATTTAATGTAGAAGAGCATGAAATATTCAAAAGAGAAGATAATGACATATATATGCAGTTACCTATTAATATAGTAGAAGCAACACTTGGATGTAAAAAAGAAGTTCCTTTAATGAAAGAAAGTATAATATTAAATATACCAGAAGGTACTCAAAATGGGGATAAACATAGAATAAAAGGTAAAGGAGTACCATATGTAAATTCTAATAAAATTGGAGATTTATATATAACTATAAAAGTTGTAATACCAACAAAATTAGATAAAAAACAAAAAGAATTATTTAATGAATTGTCAAAAACTGATTTAGATAATAATAATGATTTTATTAAAAAATTTAAAAAATTCTTTAAAAGATAATAACTATTAGCAAATTGTTAATAGTTTTTTTATTGTTGAGTTAAAAAAAATATGTTATAATGAAAAAAAGTATTCAGGGAGGATTTGTAATGAAAAAACAATTAAAAAAGTTATACAAGGAATGTAATAAGAACATACTAGTTAAAAAATTAATAGAAAAATTGTATACAATCAAAACAATTGATGAAATAGTTCAATTAATATATACTTTAAAAGATTGTAATTATGATGAAAAAGCATGTTTAATAGCAATAAATAAAGATTTAATAGAAAATAGAACAACGGAAGACCAAATTCAATTAATGTATGCATTAAAAAAATGTGATTACAATGGGAATGCATACTTAATAGCAGTAAATAAAAATTTAATAGAAAATAGAACAACAGAAGACCAAATTAGGTTAATGTATGCATTAAAAGAATGCGATTATAATGAAAATGCATATTTTATAGCTATAAATAAAAAATTAATAGAAAATAGAACAACAGAAGACCAAATTCAATTAATGTATGCATTAAAAGATTGTAATTACGATGAAAAAGCATGCTCAATAGCATTAGATGTAGATTTAATAGAAAATAGAACAACAGATGAACAAATTAGGTTAATGTATGCATTAAAAGATTGTAATTACGATGAAAAAGCATGCTCAATAGCATTAGATGAGGATTTAATAGAAAATAGAACAACAGAAGACCAAATTCAATTAATATATGCATTAAAAGAATGTGATTACGATGAAAATGCATATAATATAGCGTTAAATATGAATTTAATAGAAAATAGAACAGCACAAGAACAAATTGATTTAATGTATGCATTAAAAGAATGTGATTACAATGAAAATGCATACTTAATAGCAATAAATAAAGATTTAATAGAAAATAGAACTACAGATGACCAAATTGATTTAATGTATGCATTAAAAGATTGTAATTATGATAAAATTGCCTATGATATAATGTTAGAATTAATACCAAAAATAAATGATACTGATAAACTTATAAAGACAGTAATGAAAAAATATAAAGAAAATATTGTTGTAAGTGATATTCAAAATAAAATAAATAACATGGTATCATTAAAAGAAGTTATGATATACATAAAAGATTTAAATAACGATATGAAAAAAGTAAAAAAGCCAAAAAAATTCGTAAAGATGTATACAAATAAAAAACAAGAAGAAAACAATAAGAGTAAAGACAGTTAAAAACTGTTTTTTTATTTATTGACATATACCCCTAGGGGGTAGTATAATTTTAGTGGTGATAATATGAATAAAGAAATAATGAAAAGTAAACATAGAAAAGAAGAAGAAAAAAAGTACTTAAAAACAAGATTAAATAAAATTGAAGGTCAAGTAAGAGGAGTAAGTTTAATGATTGATAATGATAGATATTGTGATGATATATTAACTCAAATATCTGCGATTGAAAAATCATTAAAAAGTTTAGGAAATGAAATATTAAAAAATCATTTATCTACTTGTATAGTTAATGAAATTAAAAATGATAATTTAGAAATAATAAATGAAGTAATGGATTTAATAAGGAGGCTTAATTAATGAAAAAAGTAATACTTAAGATTAGTGGTATGAGTTGCAGTGGATGTTCATCAAGTCTTGAAAAGTATTTAAATAAACAAGATGGTGTAAATTATGCTAGTGTAAATTTAGTATTGGCTGAGGCATTAATTGAATATGATGATAAACTTCAAATATCTGATTTAGAAAGATTTGTTAAAGAAGCTGGATTTGAAAGTTTAGGTGAATATAATGAAAAGGAAGATAATAAAAATGATAAAGGTAAATTAGGTTTAATTATTTTTGGCATTCTTTCATTTTTAACATTATATATCTGTATGTCACATATGCTTAATTTACCAGTTATTAAATATATTGATATTAATAGGTATCCTGTTAATTATAGTTTATGTTTATTTTTACTTGCCACTATATTTTTAATATTTGGTAAAGATATAATCATAAAAGGTATTAAAAATTTAATACATAAATCACCAAGTATGGATACTTTGGTAACTTTAGGAGTTATTACTAGTTATTTATATAGTGTTTATAATTTTATATTAGTATTATTTGGAAATAATACGTATGTAGAAAATTTATATTTTGAAAGTTGCGTTATTGTTATATTTTTTATAAAAATTGGTAGATATATTGATTTAAAAAGTAAAGAAAAAACTAAACAAGCAATTAAAGAATTAGTTCAAATTACACCTAAAACTGCTCTTTTAAAAGTAGATGGTAAAGAAAATAAAGTTACAATAGATGAAATAAAAAAAGATGATATATTAATTGCTAAACCAGGTATGAAAATAGCAGTAGATGGAATTATAACTAAAGGGAAAACGCATATAGATGAATCATTTATTACAGGGGAATCTACTTTAAATAAAAAAACTACAAATGATACTGTAGTTGCAGGTAGTATTAATGTAGATGGTTATATAGAATATAAAGCACAAAAAATAGGTAAAGATTCTACTATTTCTGAAATTGTAAGATTAGTAGTTGAATCTTCAAATACAAAAGCCCCTATATCAAGAATTACTGATACAGTATGTAGTTATTTTGTACCAATAGTTATAATTATTTCTATATTAACTTTTGTAATATATATGATTTTAGGCTATGAATTTAAAGAATCAATGATATCTTTTGTAAATGTGCTTGTTGTATCATGTCCATGTGCATTAGGCCTTGCTCCTGCACTTGCAATTGTTATAAGTGAAGGATTATGTGCTAAAAATGGCATATTAGTAAAAAATAGTGAAACATTAGAAAATGCCAGTAAAATTGATACAATTATATTTGATAAAACGGGTACACTTACATATGGTAATTTAAAAATATCAAAAATATTTAATTACAGCAAATATTCAAACGATGAACTTATCAAGATAATTTCTAGTATAGAAATTAATTCAAATCATCCAATAAAAAATGCATTCAATCAATATATTAATGATAATAAAATAGAAAAAGTATCAGAATTTGAGGAAATTTCTGGTATAGGTTTAAAAGCAAAAATAAATAATAAAGAAATATATATTGGTAATAATAAATTATTTAATAAATTGAATATAAAAAATAAATATGAATCAGATGAAAATGTATTAATAAGTGAAGAAAATAGCATTATTTATGTAATAGAAAATAAAAAAGTAATAGGATTAATTGGTGTAAAAGATATTATAAGAGATAATGTTAAAAAAACAATTAGCAAATTATATAAGTTAAATAAAGAAATAATAATGCTTACAGGTGATAACGAAAAAACTGCTAATATGGTTGCTAAAGAATTAGGAATAAAACAAGTAATTGCTAATGTATTGCCAAAAGAAAAATCACAAGTAATAAAAGATTTAATAAATAATAAAAAGAAAGTAATGATGGTAGGTGATGGTATAAATGATGCACCAGCACTTGCACTTGCAACAACATCTGTAAGTATTAATAATGCAACAGATATAGCTGCAGATTCTTCAGATGTAATTTTAACAAATAATAATTTAGAAAAAATATATACATTAATTTTAATCAGTAAAAGTACAATAAAAAACATAAAACAAAATTTATTTTGGGCATTCTTTTATAATATATGTATGATACCTATTGCAATTGGTATATTAAAACCATTTAGTATTTATTTAAATCCAATGATTGCATCTTTCGCAATGACAATTAGTAGTTTAACAGTAGTATTTAATTCATTAAGACTTAAAAATTTTAAAGAAAAATAGGAGTATTTTTGATGGAAAAATATAAAGAAATAGAAAGAAGTATTATAAAAAAATATAGAAAAGATATATGGAGTAAATTTGTAAAAGCAGTTCAAGAATATGAGCTAATAGAAGAAAATGATAAAATTATGGTATGTATTAGTGGAGGTAAAGATTCTTTTTTACTTGCTAAATGTATTCAAGAATTACAAAAACATGGAAAAGTAAAATTTGATGCAGAATATGTATCAATGAATCCTGGATATAGTAAGTTTAATCGTGAGCTTATTTTAGAAAACGCAAAATTATTAAATATTCCTTTAAAAATGTTTGATAGCGACATATTTAATATTGTAACCACTATTGATTCAAAAAGTCCATGTTATTTATGTGCTAGAATGAGAAGAGGACATTTATATAATAAAGCAAAACAACTTGGTTGTAACAAAATAGCACTTGGACATCATTTTAATGATGTTATTGAAACTACATTACTTTCTATGTTTTATGGATGTGAAATAAAAACTATGATGCCTAAACTTCATAGTGATAATTTTAAAGGACTTGAATTAATAAGACCAATGTATTTAGTAAAGGAAGAAGATATTATATGTTGGAAAAATTTTAATGAATTAACATTTATAAATTGTGCATGTAAATTTACTGAAGAATGTAGTATTGATGATGAAAGCAAAAGTAAAAGAAAAGAAATAAAAGAATTAATAAAGTCTTTAAAGAAAAACAATAAGAATATAGATAATAATATATTTAAATCAATTGATAATATTAATTTAAATTGTGTATTAGGTATAAAAAAAGATGGGATATATAAAAGTTTTTTAGAAGATTATAAAAAAATGTAGATATTAATTCATATCTACATTTTCTTTTTCTAAGTATTCTTTGAATGTTTCTTTAAATACTACAAGTTCTTTTTGTATGACATCAGGATAAACACTTGTACAATTTTTTATTGCCTCATATATATTTTTAAAAGATAATTCAGTTTTATTTTCAAATCTAGCATATGTAAAACATTTAGAAAATAATGCTAATGAGACATCTGGATATCTAGATCCATTTTCATAAACTCTTTTATATTCACTAGTCATATTTACTAAAAATTTACAAACTTGTTCAAGTAAATAAGTAGTATATGGCCATTTTACTTGTGTTTGTGATTCTATTTTTTTTAGTGTTCCCATTAAAATTTTAACAGTAGTTTCTTGATCAGGTTCAGCAACTTCAATTTTTTCAAAACGTCTTAAAAATGCTTTATCTTTTAATAAGTATTGTTCATATTCTGCAGTGGTAGTCGCACCAATTATTTTTATATCTCCACGATCCAATCCAGGCTTTAACATATTTAAAAAGTCAACATCACCATTTCTTGAAGCAGTTACTAGAGTATGAATTTCATCAATAAATAATATAATATCTTTTTTACCCATTATTTCATTTATTAATAATTGAAGTTTTGCTTCTTCGTTACCATCATCATTATAAGTACCAAGTAAAGATGAAGTATTAATTTTATATATTTGAGAATTTAGTAATGCATTTGGTGCTTCTTTTCTTTGTATTTTATAATTTAATCCTTCGACTATAGAAGTTTTACCGATACCAGCCTTACCAGTTAATACTACTGACTTTTCTGGACTAAGTAGTATTAACATCATTTTTTTTATTTCTTCTTCCCTTGCAATTGCGGGATTAGTAATATATACTTTTTTTGTTAAATTTTCTCCGTATTTATTTAATACACTAAAATTATTAGAATTATTAACATCATTTTTAATATTTACTGAATTATTTTGAATATTATTTGGTTCAAAATCTGAGAAATCTTTATCACTCATATATAACACTTCCTTACATATTATTAGTATACCAAATTGTGACAAATTTTACTAGTAAATTATTGTAAAGATAGTTAAATGTTCGTAAATTTTATTGTTTTAATATAATTTATATTTTATAATTTGTATGTAAGTTAAAATATGGAGGAAAAAATGCAGAGATATTTTGCTATAGATGAGAAATTGAATATATCTGATAAAGATAAACATCATATAATAAATGTTATGAGAATGAAAGAAAATGATAATATTGAAATAGTTTATGATAGTTGTATATATTTATGTAGTATATATGAAATTAAAAAAAATAATGTTAAATATAATATAGTAAAAAAAATAGAAAACAATAATGAATTAAACAAGAAAATTACATTTGCAATACCATTATTGTCTGAAAAGAAACTTGATTTTATATTTCAAAAATGCACAGAATTAGGTACATATGAGTTTATATTATATGATGCTAAAAGAAGTATGATAAAGATTGATAACAAAAAAAATAAAAAATTAGATAGATGGAATTTAATTACAAAAGAAGCATCTGAGCAATCTTATAGGAATATTTGTCCAAAAGTAAATGGTATATACAAACTAGATGATTTAGTAAAATTAGATTATGATTTAAAAATAATATGTAGTACAAAAGAAAATGAAAAAAATATTAAAAATTTGTTACAAAATTCGACAAATTGTGATAGAATTATTATAGTGATCGGTCCTGAGGGAGGATTTGATCCAAATGAAGAAGAGTTTTTACTAGAAAACAATTTTCAAAGTGTTAGTTTAGGTAATACAATTTTAAGAGTAGAGACTGCACCTATGTTTGTTATGAGTGCAATAAAATATGAAACTATGAGGTGAACATTATGCAAAAAATTAATTACATTTTTTATATGTATTCAAATATGGATAGGAGTAGTCAAATTTTATTATTTTTAATTATATTAGTATCTTTAATGCTTCTAAGTATTTTTATAATAAATGCTATTACAAAAAGAAAAGATGAAAAATATGATAGGAGTGTTTCTAATATTAAAAAATATTCAGATTTATTAGAAAAAGAAAAAATTCAATTAAAAGATGATAAAGAAAAAGATAATGATGAATTACAAGTAGTTGAAGTAGTATCAGAAGATAATTCTATAGAGGAAATATCAAAATTAATAGAAGAAAATTTAGAACAAAATCCAATTGATTTAACTAAGTTTGAAGAAGATCAAGAAAAAGATGCCATCATAAGCTATGATGAACTTGTTAAAAAAGCAGGTGCAAAGAAAATTGTATATAAATTAAAAGAAAAAGAAGAACAAATAGAAGTTTTAGCAGATGAACCAATAAGTGAACCAAAGAAATTTAAAGCATCCCAAATAGTTTCACCTATATATGGTATTCAAAAGGAAAAACCAACAAATATAGATACATTTATTGATATAGATAATTATAAGTTAAAAAATGAAGATGATAATGAAGATATACAAATGAAAAATGATATGGAATTTTTAAATTCATTAAAAACTTTTAGAAGTGAACTTTAATAAAACATTCAATATATTGCAAAGCAATATATTTTTTTTATATAAATAAATTAATAGTTGTATTTTTCTTTATTTATTGTATAATATTTAAGGAAAGAAGTGATATATATGAAAGTAGCATTTTATTCATTAGGATGTAAAGTAAATTCTTATGAAACAGAATATGTTATTAATGAATTTAAGAAAAAAGGCTATAAGATAGTTCCTTTTTCATCTGCTGCTGATATATATGTTATTAATACTTGCAGTGTTACTAATTCTAGTGATCAAAAAAGTAGAAAAATAATCAGAAGTGCATGTAAAAATAAAAATGCGGTTATTGTAGTAATGGGATGTTATAGTCAAGTACATCCTGAAATTGTTTCATCTATTGATGGAGTATCTATAGTAATTGGGAATAAAGACAAAAATAAAGTAGTTGAATATGTAGAATCTTATATTAAAGATAAAGAATCATTTCAAAATATATATAATTTAACTAATGCAAAATTTGAAGATATGTTTTTAGATAAATTCGAAAATCATACTAGAGCCTTTGTAAAAATTCAAGATGGTTGTAATAATTATTGTTCTTATTGCATAATTCCATACACTAGAGGAACTGTTAGAAGTAAAGATAAAAATATAGTAATAAATGAAGTAAAAGCACTCGTTAAAAATAATTATAAAGAAATAGTACTAACAGGGATACATACAGGACACTATGGTCAAGATCTAAAAGAGTATGACTTTAGTGATTTATTAATTGAACTTGAAAAAATTGAAGGATTAGATAGAATAAGAATATCATCAATCGAGATTACAGAATTAACAGATAAATTTCTAAATGTCTTAAAAAATAGTAAAAAAATAGTAAACCACCTTCATATACCTCTTCAATCAGGTTGCGATAAAATATTAAAATTGATGAATAGAAAATATGATATGAATTATTTTTTCAAAAAAATAGAAAAAATTAGATTAATTAGACCAGATATAGCTATTACTACTGATGTAATAGTTGGATTTCCAAATGAAACGCAAGAAGACTTTAACATAACAAAAGAAAATATAAAAAAATTAAAATTTACTGAATTACATGTTTTCCCATATTCAAAAAGAGAAGGAACAAAAGCATCAGTTATGAATAATCAAATTGATGGTAATATTAAAAAATTAAGAGTAAAAGAGTTAATAGAAATAAGTGATAAATTAAAAAAAGATTTTTATGGTAAATATGTTAACACATGTGATTATGTACTTATTGAAAATTATGAAGATGGATATTTAACAGGACATCTATCTAATTATGGAAAGGTTAAAATAAAAGGAAACAAAGATCTAATAAACAAAATAATAAAAGTAGAATTATTATCATATGATAACGATATATATACTGCAAAGGAAGAAAAAATTTATGAATACAGTTAACAAAATAAAAAAATCATGTAATATTATACAAAAAAGTGAATTTGAAATAATTAATATACTAAAAAAATCTAATTTAAATGCTAGAAAAATATTAATAAGTAAAATATTAGAAAGCAATAATATAAATTTAATATACGAAGTTTTTTGTGAAAGTGATTTTTTGATTGAAGAAGAAAAAGATTCAATTATTAAAAAAGTATGTGAAATAGAGGATATAAATATTTTAATTTATTTTTCTGAATATGTAGATTGGCTTACTTCAAATAATAAATTAGATTTGTTTAATAAAGTTTATGAAATTGGTAATTATAAACAACTTCATTATTATTTAAATTCAATTATGTGGTTAGATGATAATCAAGTAAAATTGCTAAAAGAAAAATTAGACGATTTGAAAGACAATATTGTATATACATATAATCCTAATGTTATTAATAATAAATAAAAGTATTTAAAATACCTTTTATTTTTGATATAATTATCTTGGGTGTATATCATGAAAAATTATATTAAAGGAATTTTTTCTAAAATTATTTTTAAATCAGACCAAAATTACATAGTTGGTCTTTTTAAAGTAAAAGAAACAAATGATATTAATATGCAAGATTACATTGACGATACTATAACATTTACTGGATATTTTCATGAACTTATTGTAGATGAAAAATATATATTTTATGGAGAACTTGTAGATAATATAAAATATGGTTTTCAATATAATGTAAGTGAATATGAAAGGGTAATGCCCGAAGAAAAAGATGCTATTATAGACTTTTTATCAGGGGATTTATTTAAAGGCGTAGGTGAAAAAACAGCCAAAGCAATTGTTGATACCTTAGGAGAGAATGCATTATCTTTAATTGAAGAAAACTATCAAAATTTACTTCTTGTACCAAATATAAAAGAAGAAAAAGCAAAAAAAATATATGAAACATTATCTAAATATAATGAAAGTTATAATATAATAATACAATTAAATAAAATAGGATTTTCTATTAAAGATTCTATGAAAATATATAACAAATATAAAGATATTACAATGCAAGTTGTTTATGATAATATTTATAATTTAATGTATGATATACCTGAAATAAATTTTTCAAAATTAGAAAATATAAGAAAAAATTTAAATATAGAAGATACTGATCAAAGAAGAATAGAAGCATCTATCATATATTCAATGAATAACTTATGCTTTCAAAAGGGAGATACATATTTGTATTTTGATGAAATTTTTAATTTTGTATGTAACTTTTTAAATAATGAAATAGATGTTAATTTATTTGAAGAAAGTTTAAATATTATGCAAAATAAAGGTTATATTATCATAGAAGAAAATAAATATTTTTTAAGAGAATATTTTGATTCTGAAAATAATATTAGTAATATAATTTATTATCTTATTAATAAAAAAGATTATATTTATAAAAAATTTGATAAAGATATTGATTCTTTAGAATTTCATTTTAATGTTAAATATAATGATAAACAAAAATTAGCAATTAAAAATGCAATTGTTAAAAATTTTAGTATAATAACTGGTTCTCCTGGAACAGGAAAAACAACAATAATAAAAGCTATATTAGAGTTATATAGAAAAATAAATGGATATACTAATAATGAAATGCAAAAAAAATTAGTTTTACTTGCACCAACAGGAAGAGCAAGCAAAAAAATGAGTGAAGCATGTTTATATCCTGCATCTACTATACATAGATTTTTAAAATGGAATAAAGAAGATAATTCATTTATAATAAACGAAAGAAATAAATCAGATGTAGATTTTGTAATAGTAGATGAAGTTAGTATGATAGATACAATATTATTATCAAATTTATTAAAAGGTTTAAAAAAAGATATAAAATTATTATTTATTGGTGATTACAATCAACTTGAAAGTGTATCTCCGGGTAAAGTTTTAAAAGATTTAATTGATTCAAATATGATTAATGTTACATATTTATCAGATATATATCGTCAAGGAGAAAATTCATATATATCAATACTTGCTAAAGAAATAAATGATAATGAATTATCAGAAAACTTTCTTATAAAAAAAGATGATTATAGTTTTATAAAATGTGATAATAATATAAAAGAAGTAGTTAAATCAGTATGTCAAAAAGCAATAGAAAAAGGATATTCATCATCAGATATACAAGTTTTAGCACCGATGTATAAAGGTGAAAATGGTATAGACAATTTAAATAGAGAATTACAAGAAGTATTTAATAAAGATGTTGGACAAAATTATATAGTTAGTAAAGATGTAATTTATAGAGAAAATGATAAAATATTGCAACTAGAAAATGATATAGATAATAATGTATTTAATGGTGATATTGGATATATTACTTCAATTAAAAATAATACTATTAGTATTAACTTTGATTCAAATATTGTAAAATATACACCAAAAGATTTTGATAAAATAAAACACGGATATGCAATAAGTGTTCATAAAGCACAAGGTAGTGAATTTAAAATAGTTATACTTCCTGTTTGTTTTCAATATAGAGTAATGTTATATAAAAAATTAATTTATACTGCTGTAACAAGAGCAAAAAATAATTTAACTATTATTGGAGATGAAAAAGCATTTGTATATTCTATTAGAAATAATTTTGAAACTATAAGAAAAACTTATTTAAAAGAGAGATTATTATCATTAATTGGAGAATAAATATTTATCATTTGTAAATAATATAAATGGCTACTTATGCCAAAACATATTATTAAAGAGGTGAAAAAATGAAAAAAGCACTAGGCATGATGGTACTTGGTGTTGGTATGGGTGCAGGAGCAGTTGTTATGTACGACCAATATAAATCTGGTAAACTTGGAAAGATGGTTTCAAAAGCAGGTAAAGAAGTTACCAAAATGCTAGATAATATGGACTAGGAAAAAATCTTTAATAGATTTTTTTCTTTTACATAAATAATATTTATTATGGGAAAAATATTTTTAGGTGAATAAAATGAATGATTTAGATAATAAAAAAATAAATGAAACAATAAATACTTTGCATAAAATATTTAAAATAATATTCATATTTTTTATAATTTTATTAATATATATAATCTTACTTATAAATAAAGAACTTAAGATAACAAATTTATTATTAATAATATTAAAAATAATATCACCATTATTTATTGGTATATTTATAGCATATTTACTTAATCCAATAGTATGTAAACTAGAAAATAAAAATATAAAAAGAATATTTAGTTGTTTAATAGTTTATATTATTTTTATATTATTAACATCTCTTATTATGTATTTAATTGTTCCTAATTTAACTATTCAAATAAAAGAAATAAATAAATCAATACCAGAATTTATAGATAATACGAATATTTTTATTAATAATCTAATATCTAAAATTTCATTGTCAAGTGAATTTAAAATAAATATTAAATCATTTTTAAATAATTATATATTATTAATAACAAGAGATTTCCCAAATAATTGTCTTAGTATCATAAATAATACTATATCATTTATAACCTGTAGTATTTTATCAATAATAATTAGTTTTTATATATTATTTGACTTTAAAAACTTTAAAAATAATATTTTTATACTAATTCCCAAAAAATATAGAAGGAAATTAAAGAAATTATTAAGAGAAATAAGTCAATATATTTTTATGTATATAAAAGGTACATTTTTGATAGTAATAATCGTATTTTTTATGTCACTTATATCTTTTTCAATATTTAATTTAAAAGCACCGATTTTCTTTTCTTTATTTAATTCTTTTACTAATATTATTCCATATATTGGACCTATAATAGGAGCAATTCCAATTGTATTAGTTTCATTTATGCAAAATACTAAAACAGGAATAATAATAAGTATAAGTCTTGTAGTTATTCAATTAATAGAAAATTTTATAATTCAACCTATACTTTTAGGTAAAACAATGAAATTACATCCTGTAACTATTTTGATTAGCTTATTGATATTTGGATATTTTTTTGGTATAATTGGTATGTGCATAGCACTACCTGTTTGTGCAATTATTAAAAGTATTATATTATTCATTGACAAACAATATAAAATATTTAATTTTGATAAAATAAAAATCAATGAAGGTAGAAAGTAATTAATAAATTATTAAAAGAGAGTTAATGGTTGGTGTAAATTAACATTATTTATTAATGAAAATGCTACTACCTGAGATTGCCTTATTTGGGCCGGAGTTATACTTCGTTATGTAATTAAGAAAAAATAAAGGATGGTACCGTCATATGACTCCTTATTGTGTACTATCCTTTTATTTATATATGGAGGTAATATATGAAAAATTTAGTAGCAATTGTAGGAATGTGTGGTTCAGGTAAAAGTGAAGCAACTTCATTTTTTTCTGATAAAGGTTATAAAGTTATATACTTTGGTGGAGTAACATTAAAAAAATTAAAAGAAGAAAATATTGAAATTAATGAAACAAATGAAAAAATGATGAGAGAAAAATTAAGAAAAGAACTAGGCATGGGAGCATATGCATTAGTTTTACTTGATGAGATAAAAAATGAATTAACTAATAATGATGTAGTACTTGATGGAATATATTCATGGAGTGAATTAAAAATATTAAAACAAGAATTTGAAAATTTAAAAGTATTAGCAATTGTTACTAATAGGCAAATTAGATACGAAAGAATTTCTAAAAGAACTAATAGACCTTATAATAACGAAGATGCAAATAAAAGAGATATTTCAGAAATAGAAACTTTAGAAAAAGGTGGACCAATTGCATATGCTGATTATTTTATTTGTAATAATGATGATATAAATAAATTTAATAAAAAACTTGAATATGTATATAAAATAATAGAAAGAAGGAAGTAAGATGAATTTAAGAGAATTATATATAAATTTTTTTGTAAGTAAAAATCATAAGCAAATACCATCTGCTCCTGTAGTACCAGAAAATGATCCATCTGTACTTTTTAATACAGCAGGAATGCAGCCTTTAATACCATATTTAAAAGGAGAAAAACATCCTTATGGTACAAGACTTTGTGATTATCAAAAATGTATCAGAACAAATGATTTAGATGAGGTAGGAGATAAAACACATCATACATTTTTTGAAATGTTAGGTAACTGGAGTTTAGGTGATTATTTTAAAGAAGAAAGTATATCATATAGTTTTGAATTTTTAACAAAAGTTTTAAATATACCAATAGAAAAACTTGCAGTTACTGTATTTAAAGGAAATAATTTAGTAAAAGCTGATGAAGAATCTGCTAATTACTGGAAAAAACTAGGAATTAAAGAAGAAAATATAGCATATTTAGGTGAAGATAATAATTGGTGGCCTAATATGGATATGATAGGTCCATGTGGCCCTGATACAGAAATCTTTTATTTTAGAAGTAATGACAAAGTACCTGATAAATTTGATCCAAATGATAATAGATGGGTAGAAATATGGAATAATGTATTTATGCAATATAATCATAATGAAGATGGTTCTTTTTCAGAGTTACCTAAGAAAAATGTAGATACAGGAATGGGACTTGAAAGAGTAGTTGCAGTATTAGAAGGTGTAGATGATAACTATAAATCAAGTATATGGAAAAATATAATAAAAACTATTGAAGAAGTTTCTAATAAGCCATATGAAGGTAATGAAGAAAGTATGAGAATAATTGCTGATCATATTAAAGCAGCGGTATTTATATTAGGTGATGAAGCACAAATTAAACCATCTAATACAGATCAAGGTTATATACTTAGAAGATTAATTAGAAGAGCAATAAGACATGCTAAAAAATTAGATATTGATATTAATAGTAATTTTGAAGAGAAAATTGCAATATGTATTATAGAAGATTTCAAAAAATATTATACTGAATTATCAAAAAATAAGGATATTATTATAGAAGAATTAAGAAAAGAAAAAGAAAAATTTAATAAAACTTTAGAAAAAGGTCTTAAGGAATTTGAAAAAATAATAAAAAACATAAATGATAATAAACTAAATAAAGATTTAGCATTTAAATTATATGATACATATGGTTTTCCATTAGAACTTACATGTGAACTTGCTAATGAAAAAGGTATACAAGTTGATATAGATGGTTTTAAGGAAAAATTTAAAGCACATCAAGAATTATCTAGAAAATCATCAAGCGGTAAATTTAAAGGTGGACTTGCATCTACTGGAGATATGGAAGTTAAATATCATACTGCTACGCATCTACTTAATGCTGCCTTAAAAATAACTGTTAATAAAGATGTTCATCAAAAAGGATCTAATATAACATCTGAAAGAATGAGATTTGATTTTTCATGTGATCATAAATTAACTGAAGAAGAAAAAGAAAATACACAAAATTTAGTTAATAAATGGATAAAAGATTCTCTTGATGTAACAAAAGAAGAAATGAGCAAAGAAGACGCTATTAAAACTGGTGCTGAATGTATGTTTATAGATAGATATCCATCTATAGTAACAGTTTATAGTATTGGAGATGTTTCAAAAGAATTATGTGGTGGTCCACATGTCAAAAATACAAGTGAACTTGGTAAATTTAAAATAATAAAAGAAGAAGCATCATCTTCTGGAGTTAGAAGAATTAAGGCAATATTAGAAGAGGAAAAAGAAAATGAGTAAAAAAAGAAAAAAGAATAAAAAGAAATTTAAATTAATATATATAATTCCCATATTAGTAATATTATTATTTGCTACATTAATAATTTATTGCTATATAAATACAACACCAATTAGTAAAAAATCATCAAAGGTTACATTTGAAATAAAAGAAGGAAGTACCATTAAAGAAGTTATTTCTACTTTAAAAAAAGAAGATTTAATAAGAAATGAATTATTCTTCTTAATATATGCAAAAGTAAATAATGTATCAAATATAAAAGCAGGTAATTATTTACTTGATAAAAATATGAGTTTAAAAGAAATATCAAAAATTTTACAAGAGGGAAGTAATATAGTTAATAAAGAAATTACAATAACTTTCATAGAAGGAAAAACTATGAGAGTTGTTGCAAATACAATAGATAAAAATACAACTAATTCATATGATGATGTATTTAATTTACTTAAAGATAAAGATTATATAAAATCATTAATAGATGAATATTGGTTTTTAGATGATAGTATATTAAATGAAAGTATATACTATCCTTTAGAAGGTTATTTAGCTCCTGATACATATAATTTTGAAGTTAATGCATCTGTTAAAGATATATTTAAAAAAATGTTAGATCAAACAGGAAATATATTAAATCAATATAAACAAAATATTGAATCAAGTAATTATTCTATACATCAAATTATTACACTTGCTTCTATGCTAGAAAGTGAAGGTGTTACTCTTGATGATAGGAAAAATATCGCAGGTGTATTTATTAATAGATTAAATAAAGGCATGAGCTTAGGTAGTGATGCAACTACATATTATGCATTTAAAGTTGAACTTGGAGAAAGAGATTTATATATGTCAGAAATAAATAGTAATAATCCATACAATACAAGATCATCAACAAGTTCTGGTAAGTTCCCAGTTGGACCAATATGTAATCCAAGTAAAATATCTATTGAAGCAGCAATTAATTATCAAAGTAATAATTATTTATATTTTGTTACAGATAAAAACTTTAAGGTATATTTTAATGAAACTGATGCTGGACATAATAAAACAATACAAGAATTAAAATCAAGTGGTTTATGGCTTGAATATTAGAAAAAATAAACTATATTTACATAGTTTATTTTTATTTAAAAATATGCTATACTAGTTATAAATAGTTAATTGAGGTGATACTATGGAATCAAATACTACATTTTTATTTGATGTAACTGAAATAGACAATGTATTAGTTGAGCAAACAATTAAAGATGTATATGATGCACTAGAAGAAAAAGGATATAATGCAATTAATCAAATTGTAGGTTATTTAATTAGTGGTGATCCAGGATATATTTCTTCATACAATGAATCAAGAAAGAAGATTTGTAAGTTAGAACGTACACAAATAGTTGAAGTTTTACTTAGAAATTACCTAGATAAATGAGATATTTAGGTTTAGATTTAGGAACAAAAACTTTAGGGGTTGCAATTAGTGATAATCAAGGATTAATCGCATCTAAATATAAAACAATAATTTTTGATAATGAAAATTACATTGAAGCAGTAAATAAATTAGAACCTATTATTGATGAATTTAATATATCAACTGTTGTTTTAGGATTACCTAAGAATATGGATAATTCCTTAGGATTTGCTTCTAAAAGAAGTCTTAATTTTAAAATGTTACTTGAAGAAAGACTAAATTTAAATGTAATTTTACAAGATGAAAGATTAACTAGTGTTGAAGCAAATAATATAATGATAAAAGGTAATGTATCAAGAAAAAAAAGAAAAAAAAATGTAGATTCTATTTCTGCTGTAATTATATTACAAAGTTATTTAGACAAAAGAAAAGAGGTATAATATGAACACTTTATCAAATAATAGTGAATTTTGTTATATAGATGAAAAGGGAAAAAAAATAAAGTGTGATATTCTTTGTGATTTAGAAACAAAGGATAAAAATTATTTAATTTATACCGATAATACTAAATATAAAGATGGTACTAAGAAAATATATGCATCCTCATATATATACAATGAAAATGAAAGAATTTTGGAAAATATTACAACAGAAGAAGAATGGAAAATGATAGAGGCAATATTGTCATATTTAACAAAAGAGAACTAAAGAGGTGTTTTATGTATAGTGAAGTAATTCAAGAAATGGAAAAATATGCTGAAGAAAAAAGCGTACCTATTATGCAAAAAAAGAGTATGAATTTTTTATGCAAATTTATTGAAAAAAATAATATAAAATCAATACTTGAAATAGGAACTGCAATTGGATATTCGGCTATTAATATGGCTTTAGTAAATGATGATGTTAATGTTGTTTCAATAGAAAGAGATCAAGAAAAATATATTGAAGCAATTAAAAATATTAAAAAATGTAATTTGGAAAAAAGAATTACTTTAATACTTGCAGATGCTTTAAATATAGAATTAAAGGATAAATATGATTTAATATTTATTGATGCTGCAAAAGGTCAATATTTAAACTTTTTTAATAAATATAAGGATAATTTAGTAGAAGATGGTTTTATAGTAAGTGATAATATTGATTTTCATGGATATGTAGAAAATATTAAAACTATAAAAAGTAAAAATTTAAGGCAATTAGTAACTAAATTAAAAAAATACATAGATTTTTTAAGTGATAATGAAGAATTTAATACTAAATTTTATAAGGTTGGAGATGGTATTGCTATAACATTCAAAAAGGATGTATTAAATGAATAATATAATCATACCTTTCCCAAATATAGAAAATTTTAAGTTTTTTATGGAAAACGATATTGATGGTTTTATAATAGGTATTGAAGGTTATAGTGAAAACTTTAATAATTATGTTAAAGAAAAAGAACTAAATAAAATATGTAAAATATTAAATGAAAAAAATAAGAAAATTTATATATCACTAAATAAAATCTATTTCAATAATGAAATTAAAAATTTAGAGTCTTTAATTTATAAAATTAGTAAACTAGAAGTTAATGCAATAGTTTTTTCTGATATGGCTGTATTAAATATAGTAAAGGAAAAAAATTTAAATATTAATCTTATTTGGCATTGTAAATTAGTAACTAATTCTAAAACAATTAATTTCTTACAAAAAAGAGGAATTAATGGGTTCTTTTGTAGTTCAGAAATTACATTAGACGAATATATCAAAATTGTTAAAAATACTACTGCATCATGTTTCATAAAACTTTTTGGATTTAATAAAATGGCTACATCATCTAGAAAATTAATAACAAATTATTTTAAATATGCAAAAATAAAAAAAGATCCAAAAAGAAAGTATTACTTTAAAGAAAAATCTAGTGATGAATTTTATATAGTTGTAGAAGATGATAATACAAACTTTTTTACTGGTAAAATATTAAATGGTATTCTAGAATACAAAAAATTAATCAATGAAAACATTAATACAACTATAATACTAGATGATTATATGATTGAAGAAGCCGCATTTTATAATGTTATTGAAGCATTTCTAGCATTAAAAAGATGTCCAACAGATGAAGAATTTGCAAACAAATTAAAACAAGTTATAGATTCAAATTGTTATAATAATACATATAATGGATTTTTAAATAAAAAAACAATATATAAGGTGAAAAATGATGAATAAAATAGAATTACTTGCTCCAGCAGGAGATTTAGAAAAATTAAAATGGGCTATTATGTATGGTGCAGATGCTGTATATATAGGTGGTAAAAAATTTAATTTGCGTGCAAATACTACAAATTTTACAATTGATGAGATAAAAGAAGGAGTAGAGTTTGCTCATAAACATAATGCAAAGGTATACGTTACAGTTAATATGGTTTTTCATGAAGATGATTTTGACGGATTAATAGATTATTTAAAAAAATTAGAAAAAATAAAAGTAGATGCAATTATAATATGTGATATATTTATAATAGATTTATTAAAAGAAAATAATATTAATTTAGAAGTTCATTTAAGCACTCAAACTAGTGTTTTGAATAAAGAGGCAGTCAAATTTTATAAAAATGAAGGCGTAAAAAGAATTGTACTTGCAAGAGAAACAGATAAAAATGCAATTAAAGATATTATTAATAAAACTAATATGGATATAGAAGTATTTATACATGGCGCGATGTGTACATGTTATAGTGGTAGATGTATGCTTTCAAATTACATGACAAATAGAGACTCAAACAGAGGTGGATGTGCGCAAATATGTAGATGGAATTTTGATTTATATGATGAGTATAAATCAAAATTAAATAGTAATATAGATTTTGCAATTTCGCCTAAAGATTTATCATTATTAAAATATATTCCTGAACTTATTGATATGGGAGTTAAATCTTTTAAAATTGAAGGAAGAATGAAATCTGTTTACTATGTTGCAACAATAATAAGTGTATATAGAAGAATTATTGATAGATATTTAAAAGATAAAGAAAATTATAAATATAATAAAAAAGATGAAATTGAATTATATAGGTGTGCAAATAGAGAAACAACTGATCAATACTATGATAAATTTCCTACAGAAAAGGAACAATATTATAGTGGTAGAGAAGAAATAACAAATCAAGATTTTTTAGGTATTGTCATTGATTATGATAAAGAAAATAAAGAAATTATTTTGCAACAAAGAAATTATTTTAAAGTTGGAGATAAAATAAATATATTTGGGCCAAATAAGGATTCATTTAATTTGGTAGTTTCATATATTAAAAATGAAAATAATGAATACATTGATTGTGCTAAACATCCTAAAGAAATAATTAAGATACCTTGCGATAAAATCGTTAGTAAAAACGATTTAATTCGTGTTAATTTTTTTAGTTGACAAATATAATAAAATGTAGTATTATTTTTGCATGCTTTCTATTATAAAGTTTAAAAGGAGATGTTAATAATGACAACAAAACAAGAAAATTTTATAACAAAAGAAGGGCTAAATGAACTAAAAAAAGAATTGGAAAATTTAACAGTTAATGTTAGACCAGAAGTAATAAATGCAATAAAGGAAGCAAGAGCTCTTGGTGATTTATCTGAAAATGCTGAATATCATGCAGCAAGAGAAAAACAAGGACAAATAGAATCAAGAATTAGAGAATTAGAATATTTAATAGAAAATGCAACTATAATTGAAGAAGGATTATCAAATGAAGTAACAATAGGTTCTACAGTAGAAATTAAATATATAGAAGATGATGAAATAGAAACATATAAAATAGTTGGTAGCACTGAAGCAGACCCTTTTGAAAATAAAATTTCAAATGAATCTCCAATTGCTAAAGTTATTTTAGGTAAAAAAGTAGGAGATATTGTTTTAGTTGAAAGTCCAAATGGAAACTATCAAGTAGAAGTTATTTCAATAAAATAGTTTTTCTCTTATATATAGTTAAATTTTTAATTATTGTATATATTTTACATTTAAGCAATTTATATTGCTTTTTTTCTTGATATAATACTGATTTTATTATATAATAAAATAGATTTTAAGGAGGAATTTTATGAAAAACGTTCATGAAATAGAGATAAAAATAGAAAAGAATGATTGGGAAAAAGCACTTGATAAATCATTTCAAAAGAATGTAAAAAATGCTAAAGTAAATGGTTTTAGAAAAGGTAAAGTACCTAGAGATATATTTGAGAAAAACTATGGTATTCAATCATTATACGAAGATGCTATTAACTATGTACTACCAAGTGCATACGAAAAAGCACTTAATGATAGTAAACTAATACCTATTATGCAACCTACAATAGATATAAAAGATATTAGTAAAGATTCATTAATATTAACTTTTAAAATTATTACTAAACCAGAAGTAAAAATAAAAAAATACAAAGGTTTAAATGTAAAAAAAGACAAAGCAACAATAACTAATAAAGAAGTAGATGAAAGAATAAATTATCTAAGAAGTCAATATGCAGATATAGTAACAAAAAATGGCAAAATAGTAAATGGAGATACAGCAATTATTGATTTTGAAGGATTTAAAGATGGTATAGCATTTGAAGGTGGGAAAGGTGAAAATTATTCTTTAGAAATTGGAAGTAATACTTTTATACCAGGATTTGAAGAACAATTGATTGGCTTAAAATCTGGCGATGAAAAAGATATAAATGTTACTTTCCCTGAAGATTATGCTTCAGAAGAACTAAAAGGTCAAAAAGTAGTATTTAAAATAAAAGTTCATGAAGTAAAGGAAAAAAAGTTACCTAAAGTAGATGAAGAATTCTTTAAAGATTTAGGTTATGATAATGTAGAAACTGAAGAACAATTAAAGGATTTTATTAAAGAAGATCTAAAAGTTAAAAAAGAATATGAACTTGAAAATAAGTATGTAGATGATTTGTTAGAAGAAGTTGCAAAAAATACTACAGTAGATATCCCTGATGAATTAATTGATGAAGAAGCACACACTATGATTCATCAATATGAAGAAAATTTAAAAATGCAAGGAATTACTCTTGAAATGTTCTATCAATTTACAAACTCTAATGAAGAAGCATTAAAAGAGCAAATGAAACCAGAAGCAGAAAAAAGAGTTAAATATAGATTTATGTTAGAAGAAATTGTAAAACTTGAAAAAATTGAAATCACTGATGAACAAGCAAATAAAGAAATAGAAGAAATGGCAAATAAATATAAAATGTCTAAAGATGATTTGTTAAAAGAACTTGGTGGTATTGATATGATGAAATATGATATGCAAATGCAAAAAGCATTAGAAATAATAAAACAATAAAAAAAGTATATAAACTATACTTTTTTTATTGACAATTTTTTTAAAAAAATTATAATAAACAATGTTTGATAAATAACTTGATGAGGAGGTAAAAAATGATAAAAACAAAACTACCAGTAATTGTTTTAAGAAATATAATTTTACTTCCCCATGGTGAAATAAAATTAGAAATATCTGATGACTTAGATAAATACATTATAAATAAGTCAATAGATGAACACGATAAATATATTTTACTTATTTTCACTAATACTATTTTAGATGAAAATATTGAAATAAAAAAATTACCTAAAGTAGGTATTATAGGAAAAATAGATAATAATTTTGAACTTCCTAATAATCGTATAAGAATTAGTATAACTGGTATAAATAGAGCAAAAATATATGATTATATATTAGAAGAAGACAAAAAATTAAATGCAATTATTGGACCTTTTCAAATAGTAAAACATGATAAAGATAAAACTCAAGCAGTTCTTAGAATATTAAAAAAACAATTTTCATCATATGTTTATTCAATTCCTGATATTTCTAATAATATAATGATTAAACTAAACGAAGAAAATTCTATAGATAAATTAACTGATATAATTTCAAATATACTACCTTTAAATTTTGAAAATAAAAATAAATTTATATATGAAAATGACGCTTCTGTTCGAGCAGAAGAATTAATCAAATTGATTTCACAAGAAAAGAATATTAGTCAATTAGAAAAGAATTTAGAAAAAAAAGTAAAAATTGAACTTGATAAATCACAAAAAGATTATATATTAAGGGAAAAATTAAATCTAATAAAAAAAGAATTAGGTGAAGATTCTTCTAAAGAAGATGAAATAAATGAATTAAAAAATACTATAAGTAAAACTAAATGCTCAGATAATATAAAAGAAAAATTATATAAGGAATTGAAAAGATATGAGATTTTACCTCAAACATCACCAGAAATATCTATAGTAAAAAATTATATTGATACAGTATTATCATTACCTTTTGATACATATACAAATGATGTTAAAGATATTCAAAAAATTGAAAAATGTTTAGATGATACACATTTTGGATTAAGAAATGTAAAAAATAGAATACTAGAATATATATCTGTAAAACAATTAACTTCTTCAATAAAAAGTCCAATTTTATGTTTAGTAGGTCCACCTGGTATTGGTAAAACATCATTTGCTTATTCAATTGCAAAAGCGTTGAATAGAAAATTTGTAAAAGTTTCAGTAGGAGGAGTAAATGATGAGGCTGAAATAATTGGTCATAGAAGGACATATTTAGGAGCAGCTCCTGGTAGAATTATAAATGGAATGATAAAAGCAAAAGTTAATAATCCAGTATTTTTAATTGATGAAATAGATAAAATGACAAAAGATATAAAAGGTGATCCTGCTAGTTGTTTACTTGAAGTATTAGATCCAGAACAAAATTCATTATTCTATGATAATTATATTGAAGAAGCATATGATTTATCTAATGTGATGTTTATATTAACTGCAAATTCAGAATCTGATATTCCATATGCACTTGCAGATAGACTAGAAATTGTAAGATTATCGTCATACACTATCTTTGAAAAAATAGATATTGTAAAAAATTATATGTTTGATAAATTACTAAAACAAAATGGATTAACAAAAAGCAATATTACTATAGATGATGATACATTAAAATATGTAATTCAAAGTTATACAAAAGAAGCAGGTGTTAGAGAACTTGAAAGAGTTCTTTCAAGTATAATGAGAAAGATTGCTAGAAATATTGTAGAAACTGGTAAAAGAGTTAAAAAAACTATAACTATCAACAATGTAGAAGATTATCTAGGTAAAAAAATATATTTTGATATAGATAACACAATAATATCTAGTAGTGGGATTGTTAATGGACTTGCATATACAAAATATGGTGGCAGTATTCTTCAAATAGAAACAACATACTACAAAGGTAAAGGTAATATAATAATGACCGGATCTTTAGGTGATGTAATGAAAGAAAGTGCATCAGTTGCTATTGGTTTTGTAAAAGCTAATCATAAAAGATTCGGAATCGATTTAAAATTATTAGAAAATAATGATATTCATGTAAATGCTACTAATGGAGCAATTCCAAAAGATGGACCTAGTGCAGGAATAACATTAGTTACTTCAATGATAAGTTCCTTTTTAAATAAAAAAGTAGATAATATAGTAGCTATGACAGGAGAAATAACATTAAATGGTAATGTACTTGCAATAGGAGGACTTAAAGAAAAATTAATATCTGCATTTAATTCTCAAATCAAAACAGTTTTTATACCTAAAGAAAATATTATAGATGAAGATGATATACCAAAGGAAGTATTAGATTCATTAAATATAATATATGTTGAAAATTATTATGAAATATTTGATTATTTATTTAAATAAAGAGTTCTAAAATTGAACTCTTTTTAATATTATTAAGTAGAAGTGAGGATGATTAAATGAAAAAAATAATACCTTTCAGTAAAGATATAAAATTTAACACTAAAATTTATGAAGTTATTAGTATTTCACTTGAGCACAATTTAACAATATCTGAAAATAATGTAATAAGTGGGGAATTTATAATAAGTGGGGATTATAAAATGAATGATTCTTCAGTAAATACTGAACCATTTATTCATGGACTTCCATTTGATATTACACTTGATACAAAATACGATATGGATCGAATAAAAATAGATATTGATGATTTTAAATATGAAATAATAAACGAAGAAATTTTAAGAGTTAATATCGATGTATTAATTGAGGGTGTTGAACTTGTTAGTATCGAAGAAAATGAAGATACAGAAAAAGAAATAGAAATAGAAGAAGAAATAAAACCCTCTGTAATAATAGAGGCTAGAAATGAAGATAAAATAATTGATGATGAAGAAGAAATAGAAATTTTTGATGACATATTTGATAGCAAGGAGGAAAATGATATGAATGATAATAAAATAGACGATTTATTCATGCAAACAAATGAAAATATTCAAAAAGTAGATTATCAAGTTGATAATAACGATACTATTGCTTCAATATTTAATAATTTCAGTGATAAAGATGAAAAATATGTAAGTTATTATGTACATATAGTTAGAGAAAATGATAATATTGACTCTATTTGTTCTAAATATTCAATAAGTATTGATGAAATAAAAGAATATAATAATATTGAACAAATAAGTGTAGGAAATAAATTAATCATACCATACATAAATAATGAAACAATTTAAAAATATACTTAATAGAAATGACCTAAAGGTAAGTAAATACACTATAAAAGGAAAGACGACTATAGTACAAACACCTTTAGGTCAATTTGCTTTAAAAAAAAATAAAGGAGATAATATATACAAATATTTATCGTCAAGAAATTTTGATTATTTTCCAAAAATAATTGATGAAGACAAAGATAATATTATGTTTGAATATTTAGAAGATATTAATTATGATGATAGTCAAAAGGCATTTGATATAATACATTTAATTGCATTATTACATAGTAAAACAACATATTATAAAGAAATAGATTATGATGAATATAAAAATATATATGAGAATTTAAAACAAAAAATAAATTATCTAAATAATTATTATTTAGATATTATTAATATAATTGAATCTAAAATTTATATGAGCCCATCAGAATATTTAATATCAAGAAATATATCAAAAATTTTTTCATGTATATATTATTGCAATAATGAATTAGAAAATTGGTATGAACTAATAAAAAATAAAAAAAGAAAAAGAGTAGTAACTCTTCATAATAATTTAAAATTAGAAAACCTAATTAAAAATAAAAATATTTATTTAATAAGTTGGGAAAATAGTAAGATAGATTTACCTATATATGATTTTGTAAATTTTTATAACATGTATGCATTAGATTTTGATTTTACTATACTACTTGAAGAATATGAAAGAATTTTTCCATTATTACAAGAAGAAAAATTATTATTAAATATTCTTATTTCAATTCCAGATAAAATACAAATAAATAATAATCAATATGAAATGGTTAAAAAGGTAAGAAAATTACTAGATAAAATATATAAAACAGAAGCCTTATTAACACCTAAAGAAGAAGAAACCACAGGTACATAAAAGTAAAAATACAATAAGTAACAAAACGGCATTAAGTGGAGTAGTTATAAATAATAAGATAATAATTTGATATGTTAATATTATAAAAAATGATACACCAAGAAGAAATAATATTAATCTTTTTGTATTAAGTAATAAATTTTGAAAAAAATTCATCATAAAAATCACCTATATTATAATATTCATATATAAAAAAATTGACATTAATAATAAAAAAATAAATTAAAAATACTTATAATAATATATTATTAATTTTAATAGAAATAATTTTAAATATTTCTTCTTTTTTTTATAATAATTTGCTATAATAAGTTTGAATATTAACTTTTGAGGAAAAGGGTGAAAATGTGAAAAATTTGCTTGAAGAAATAAAATTAAATAAAGTAGCATATTTGCTTGAAATAATTGAAAAAAGAGATCTTAATTCTAAATTAAGAGCACTTAATAAATTACAAAAAATTAATATTACAAAAAATATAGGTATGTTTTTAATTGAAAACTCAATTAGAAATTTCAATAAACAAAATGAATTAGAAGGTATAAATGAATCGCTAATTGAACTTAGTTTAAGTAACTATTATGATGAATATTCTGATTCTATAAAAAAAGTTTTTGATAAATTGCCTAATATGATTCAAAATAGAATAGTATATTTATTATCTACTTTTGATAACGAAAGTGCATTAGTGTTGTATAGTGATTTAATTGTAAAATATTATAAAGATAAAGACTTTATTCCAATTGGAACTTTAAAAGATAAACCTCAGGCATATACATATATATTTCCAAAATTATATAAAACATTAAAGTTTAAAAGTATTAATAATAATATATTAGTATTAATTAGTAATTACCTAAGTTATGGAGTTGTTCCAAAAAGTGATATAAAGAAATATAAAAAAGATCTTATCAATTCTATTAATAATGTGTTTGAAAACGCCTTAAAATTTAAATTTAAAAATACATTTGAAGCATTAAATAATGATGAATATAAAGATTTAAGATATTTTTTAGAAAAATGTATTAATATTGAAATATATGTATCTAACAAGAAAACTAGAGAATATTTAGAAAAATTATATAAAAAAAATGATAATCAATTAAAATTATTTATATTGGATAATTATTATAGAAGAGGAGTAGAAATAGATAAATTAAATTTAAATAAAATAGCAAATGATATATCATCTAGGTATGCGTTATTTGAATTATTAAGTATTTTTGAAAAAACTGATTTATTTCCAAAAAAATTTTTAAACCAACAATCAATTGCAATTTCAGATTTTTATATAAATTTTGTTATATCAAGTTCATATATGTGTGAACCTAAAAATATAAAATTTTATAAAAAATATTATATTAATAATTATGAATATTACGTGTTTAAATTTGATTGTACATATAAATATAATAATTTAAATAAGGATTTTTTAACTAATTATATATGTAATATAGTTGGTATAGATAAACTAAATGGAGAAGATGTTACAAGTAAGTTTATAGGTATAAGTGGAGGATATTTACCAAGTAAAAATGTATCTTTGGTAAAACAACATCATGATAATGTACTTTATAGTAAAATAGATAATAATTCTAATATTGACGATATTGTTAATAATATTATACCTAAAATTGAAATTCAACAAATTGAAAATAAAAAACAAGAGAAAAAAATAAATATATTTTCAATAATAATATTATTTTTATTATTAATAATTGTATTTCTTTTAATATATTGTGTAATATGTGTATATTCATCTTCAAATAATACATCTACAAATAATAATTTATTTAAATCTGTAAAAATAGATAAAAATTATACATTTAGTGAAATAGACGGACATGATATATTTAATAAACCAGAAAGTGAATATTATGTGCTATTTTATAAAAAAACAGATAATTCAAGTAATAAATATTTTTACTATATAAATAATTATTTAAAGAGAAATATAAAATTTTATTATGTTAATTTAAATGACGAAAAAAATAAATTTTTATATTCACAAAATGATATTAATTTTGTGCTAGGTGATAGAGATAGACTTTTAAGAGTTAAAGATAAAGAATATGAATATTTTATTGATGGCAAAAATAACATATTAAATGAGATGAAAAAAGAAATAGATAAATATATTGAAAGTGAAAAACAACAAAGTAAATGATATTGACAAAGAAATAATTTAAGTTTATAATTTATGAAGAGCAATGAATAAGAGGAGTAAAATACAAGATTATTTTAGAGAGTCAGTGGTTGGTGAAAACTGATATATGATGTATTTGAAGGTAGCTTATTGGCCTAATATTTGAAATTAAGTAAAATATTACGTAATATATGCGTTAAATATAAAAAGAGCATAGAAATATCTATGAAGTAAGGTGGTACCGCTATAATTAGTCCTTACATCGTAGATATTTTTTTATTTTGAAAGGAGACTTAATTATGTTAGATATTAAATATAATCACAAGATAGTAGAAGAGGGTAAATATACAAATTGGATTAATAAAGATTATTTTTTATCTGGAGATAATACGAAAACACCTTTTTCTATGATTCTTCCACCCCCAAATGTAACTGGTAAATTACATTTAGGACATGCATGGGATGTAACTATTCAAGATATTATTGCAAGATACAAAAGAATGAATGGATTTGATGTATTGTGGCTTCCTGGAATGGATCATGCCGCAATTGCAACTGAAGCAAAAGTGGTTGCTAAATTAAAAGAACAAGGTATAAATAAATATGAACTTGGTAGAGAAAAATTTTTAGAAAAATCTTGGGAATGGAAAGAAGAATATGCTCAAAATATAAGGCAGCAATGGGCAAAGATGGGTATAAGTTTAGATTATTCTAAAGAAAGATTTACTCTAGATGAAGTTAGTGTAAAAGCAGTAAATCATGTCTTTATTTCAATGTATGAAAAAGGATTAATTTATAAAGGAAAAAAGATAATAAATTGGGATCCTATAGCAAAAACAGCATTATCAAATGAAGAAGTCGTATATAAAGATATTGAAGGTGCATTTTATCATATAAAATATTTTATAGAAAATACTGATGAATATTTAGATGTAGCAACAACACGTCCAGAAACTTTATTTGGTGATACCGCTGTCGCAGTTAATCCCAAAGATGAAAGATATAATAAATTAATTGGTAAAAATGTAATACTTCCAATAGTAAACAAACTAATACCTATAATTGGTGATGAACATGCTGATATGGAAAAAGGGACGGGTGTAGTTAAAATAACTCCTGCACATGATCCAAACGATTTTGAAGTAGGAAATAGGCATAATTTAGATAGAGTTGTTGTAATTAATGAAGATGGAACTATGAATGAAAACGCACTTATGTTTAACGGATTAGATAGATTCGATGCTAGAAACAAATTAATAGAAAAATTAAAAGAAGAAAAATTACTTATTAACATAGAAAAAATTACACATAGCGTTGGTCATTCTGAAAGAACAAATGCTATTGTTGAACCATATTTATCAGAACAATGGTTTGTAAAAATGGCTCCACTTGCTAAAAAAGTATTGGAAAATCAAAAAAATAAAAAAACCAAAGTAAATTTTATCCCTAAAAATCAAGAAAAAATACTAGAAAACTGGATGAATGATTGCTATGATTGGTGTATATCAAGACAATTATGGTGGGGAATTAGAATACCCGCCTGGTACAAAGATAATGAAATGAAAGTACAAGTTGAATCACCGGGAGATGGTTGGATTCAAGATAATGATGTACTTGATACATGGTTTTCCTCTGCATTATGGCCTTTTTCTACATTAGGATATCCTGATAATACAGATTTATATAATAGATATTACCCTACAGATGTACTTGTAACAGGATATGATATTATATTCTTTTGGGTTGCTAGAATGATATTTCAAGGATTAGAATTTACTGGTAAAAAACCTTTTAAGGAATGTGTAATACATGGGCTTGTACGTGATAAATCAGGAAGAAAAATGAGTAAGAGTTTAGGAAATGGGATTGATCCAATGGATATGATAGATCAATATGGATGTGATGCACTTAGATTTTTCTTAACTACTAATTCTGCTCCTGGTCAAGATTTAAGATTTGATGAAGAAAAAGTAAAATCAACATGGAATTTTATTAATAAAATATGGAATGCTTCTAGATTTACATTAATAAATACCGAAAATATAGATGAAATAAAACTTACAAATTTATCTTTTTCAGATAAATGGATATTAACTAGACTACAACAGACCATACAAAGTGTTACAAATAATATGAATAAATATGAATTTAATAATGTTGGTGCAGAATTATATAGTTTTATATGGGATGATTTTTGTGATGGATATATTGAATTTTCTAAATTTAATATGGATAAAAAAAGTACACAAAGTACACTCATTTATGTATTAACTAATATATTAAAATTACTTCATCCTTTCATGCCATTTGTAACTGAAGAAATATATTCAAATCTAGCAATAAAAGAAAACGAATCTATTATGATTAGCGATTATCCAAAGTATAATGATAATTTAGTTTTTGCTGATACCATAAACTTAATGAAAGAAACAAGAGAATTTATAACAAAAGTTAGAACAATAAAAAAAGATAATAATATTAAAAAAGATTCTTTATTTACTTTTAATTCTTCAAATGATGAGATTAAAATATTAATCTCAAATTGTTTAAAATTAAATGATGATAATATAATCATTGAAAATCAAGGTAATTATAATAAATTGCAAATTGTTTCAAAAACAAATATTTTAGAAAATAATTTAGTATACTATTATAAAGAAACCGAAGATGAAAAAAATAAAATAATGAACGAATTAAATAAAGAAAAAGATAAATTAGAAAGTTCTATTTTGAAAAGAGAAAAATTATTATCAAATACTGGATATATTAATAATGCCCCTAAAGATTTAATTGAAGAAGAAAAAAGAAAATTAGAAAATGAGAAATTAGCGCTAGAAGATATAGTAAAAAAGATAGCATCATATAACTAATATTACATATAAAAGACAGTTTTATAACTGTTTTTTATTAATATATAAATATTAATACTTTAAAATTTTATAGAAATATTATATAATAATTAAAAGAGGAGAATGTAAATATGAAATACTGTAGCAAATGTGGAAATAAGATTAAGGAAAATAGTAGATTTTGTACTAAATGTGGTGCACCAACAAAAATAGAATTAGAAAATAGAGAAAAAGCAAAAAAAATAAAAAATGAGGAAGTAAAAACTAAATCGTTACTTTATTTGGGTGCAGGATTAATAATTTTATCTAGCATTATTTTTGCTTTCGTAAATTGGGAAAATATGAATAATATTTATAAAATTATATTTCTAACTTTTGAAATGGCAATATTCTTATCTATCTCTATTTTTAGTAAAAAGTATAAAAATTATATGCCATATAAGACTATGTGGTTTATAGGAATAATATTTATACCAATAATTTTAAATTTAATTGCTAAATACGAAATACTTGGTAATTATTTGTCATATAAGGGTAGTGGTATTTTTGTATATTTAGCTATTTCATCTGGTATATGTTCTTTAGTATATTATTTTAGTTATAAATTTATAAATTCAAAAATATTTATATATATTTCACATTTATTTACTTATTTATCAGTTGCATTTATTTTATTTATATTTAATCTTGACGACATTAATAACCTAGATTTTATAATGCCAATTTTATGTTTGTTTAACTTAATTATTATTTTATTATTATCAAATAAAAACGAATTATCAAAATCAATAATCAATTTTATATCTGTAATACTAGTAATATTTTCTATATTGTTAGTTCCATATACATCATATTATTATAATTATTATATTTCAAAAATAAGTACAATTATTACATTTATTACATGTATAATGCATATAATAACAACACTAATATTCATGAAAAAATTCACAAATGTAAAAACAAAATATGTATATCCATATGTATTATATTTACTATTAAATGTTTCAATAATATATATACTAAATTCATATTTTAATATATATATATTAACTTTAGTTATACTATCAATAGTTATGTATTTTATTTTGAGTTTGTATAATGATAAAACAATTAAAAATACATCATTTATATTATTACTTATAAATATATTTTTAATTATATTATTTGAAGAATTAAGTGGTAAATTATTAATTGTAATTTCTACATTAATGTTATTGTTTAATATATTTACATATAAAATAAGTGATTCAAAATTTGAAAAACAAACAAATAGTTTATTATTTCCTATATTTATACTTCTTGTAATAAAAGGTATAACTGATTTATTTATGAACATTGATTATTCTATTATATATATGGTATCAAGTATAATATGTTTTAGTATTTATACAATAGTACTATATAAATTTAGTAATAAAAATTTAAGTAATTATTTTAAATATTTTTCATATATATATTTAATACTTTCAAGTTTCGTAATATTGCTTACAGATATTGATATGATTATGTTTATTTTAAATGAAATATTATGGATATATTATTTCATATTTCAGATGATAAATAAAAAATCATTAGAGAAAAATGTTTTTCTATTAATTGCAGTTATATTAAATTTATTATTTTCAGCAATTAAATTTAATATGTCATTTTACTATATACTAATATTTATATCTGTTATATTTACCATGCTTGATATTGTATCAAATAGATTAAAAATAAATGGTGAAAACGTATATTTTTATATAAGTTTAATATCAATTACTCTTGCTAGTTTATATAATTTACATGGATATAGTTTACTTGCAATTTGTGTTAATACTTTAATTTACTGTTTAGCATATTGTATGTTAATTAGACAAAAAACTCCATTTATTATTAAATATATATATACTATAGTAGGATTTATACTTGTTAGTAGATTACTAAATTATTTTATAGATCAACATATAATATCTAATATAATAACATTAATAATTTATATAATTATTATTACATCAATGTTCTTACTTGAAGTAGATTCAGATAATCATGTATTAAGCTATAGCATTATAATCATATTCCCATATACATATTTAGTTAATAATATTGATATATTAAATTTATTTAATATAGAATTGATAACAATTTTACTAGTAGCATTAGTATTAATATATACTGAAAAAGTATTTAATATCAAAAATGATAAAAATAAAACACTTTTACAAATAATATTAATATCTTTATTACATATAATTACTATATATATTAATGTAATATTCAATATAATATTATCAATTTTCTATATATTTTATGGTATATTACGAAAAAAAGACTCATTTGTAATACTTGGAATATCTTTACTATTAGTATCAATACTTATAAATATAATTAAAATCATAGGTAACTTATCTATAACATATATATTACTATTAGTTGGAATAGTATTAATAACATATGTATTTATTAATGAAGCAAAAAAGAATAATAAAAAATAATATTATTCTTTTTAATTGAAATTATTATATATATTTGATATAATTTAGTTATCATTAGGAAGTGAAATAATGAAGTTAAAAAATAGTTTTTTTTACACAATTAGAGAAAATATAAAAGATGAAGATTCAGTAAGTGGCAATTTACTTGTAAGAAGTGGAATGATAAAAAAGACATCAGCAGGTATTTATATGTATTTACCTCTTGGATTTAAGGTATTAAAAAATATAGAAAATATAATTAGAGAAGAAATGAATAAAATCAATAGTCAAGAATTATTAATGCCTTCATTAATAAGTAAAGATGTATATGAATCATCAAATAGATTATCATCATTTGGAGATAGTATGTTTTCCTTAAAAGATAGATTTGATAAAGATTATGTATTAGGTCCTACACATGAAGAGTTATTTACAATCGCTGCATTAAATAATGTTAGATCATTTAAAGATTTACCATTTAGTTTATATCAAATTCAAAATAAATATCGAGATGAAGCAAGGCCTAGATATGGGTTAATAAGAGTTAGAGAATTTTTAATGAAAGATGCGTATACTTTTGATAAAGATTTAAATGGACTTGATATATCATATAATGATATGTATAATGCATATAAAAAAATATTTACAAGACTTGGTATAAACTATAAAATAGTAAAAGCAGATACTGGATCAATGGGTGGTTTATTATCAGAAGAATTTCAAGCAATAACTGATATTGGAGAAGATACTGTTGTTTTTTGTGAATCTTGTGACTATTCATCTAATTTGGAAGTATGTGAATCAATTATATCAGAAAAGGAAAGTACTGAAAAGAAATTAGAAAAAGACTTAATTGAAACAATAGATGCAAAGACAATAGATGAAGTTAGTGAATATTTAAATGAAGCACCATCAAAATTAGTTAAAACTTTAATATATAAAATTGATGGTAAACTATATGCACTTCTTATAAAGGGAGATGCCCAAATAAATGAAATTAAAGTATTAAAGTTATTAAATGCTAAAACAATTGAACTTGCTAGTGAAGCAGAAGTCAAAAAAGTAACAAGATCTGAAATAGGGTTTGTTGGACCTATAGGAATAGATGTTCCAATAATAATTGATAATGAAGTTGCTAATATGGTTAACTTTATTGTAGGAGCCAATAAAAAAGATTATCATTATAAAAATGTTAATATAGATGATTTTACATATATAATGGCTGCAGATATTAGAAATGTAAAAGAAGGAGATTTATGTCCTAAATGTGGATGCGAATTAAAATTTAAAAAAGGTATAGAAATAGGGAATACATTTAAATTAGGAACTAAATATTCAGAGGCATTAAATTTAAGATATAATGATGAAGATAACAATTTAAAACCTGTATGGATGGGATGCTATGGTATTGGAATTGGAAGATGTTTATCTGCTATTGTAGAACAAAAAAACGATGAAAAAGGAATTATATGGCCAATGAATATTGCTCCATACAAGGTAGCAATTGTTGTAGTAGATGTTAATAATGAAACACAATTACAAGCAGCTAATCACTTATATAATACATTTAAGGAAGCAAATATAGATATTTTACTTGATGATAGAAATGAAAGAGCAGGAGTAAAATTTAATGATATGGATTTAATAGGAATTCCAATTAGAATAACTGTAGGAAGAAAAGCAGATGAACATATTGTTGAATTAAAGAAAAGAGAGGAAGAAGAGTTTACTGAAATATCAATATTTGATGTATTATATAAAGTACAAGATATAATAGAAGAGGAAAATATATAAAAAAGAAATTAATACAATAATTTCTTTTTTTTCGACATAATTTTTATATTTTATGTAATATTATAGATTTAGGTGATAATATGAAAAAAAATACTATTATAAGTATATTAATCGCAATTATAATTGGCATTATATTTGGAAAATATATATTTAATCAATATGATACAAAAGCAGAGGAGACTTTTAAAAGTGATAATGAAACCATATATTTATTACAATATGGAGTATATAGTAATAAAAATAATATGACTGAAAATACTAAGAATTTAAAAAATTATTTTTATTATCAAGATAATGATGGCTATCATGTACTTATTGGAATTATAAAAAATCAAGATTTAAAGAAAAAAATAGTGGATTCTTATGGTATAACAGATAATATTTATATGAAGGGAGTAAAAACTAATAATTTAGAATTTTTAAATTTATTAGATCAATATGATAATTTAGTATCTTCAACAGATGATATAGATACTATTATAAATGCCCAAAAACAAGTACTCTCTAAATATGAGGAGTTGATATTAACTAGTGAATAATTTAATTAAAAATACACCTATAGACGAAAGACCAAGAGAAAGATTTTTAAAGTATGGCGTTAATAATCTATCAAATAGTGAACTTATAAGCATACTTTTAAATACAGGAACAAAAAATAAATCTGTAATAGATTTATCAAATAGCATACTTCAAAATATAAATGACATAACTGATTTAAAAGATATGTCGTTAAATAAATTAAAAAATATTGATGGAATAGGGGAAGTAAAAGCAATAAAATTATTATCTGCAATTGAACTAGGTAAAAGAGTATATTATGATAAAAATATAAAAAAAATAAAAATGAATACTGCTAAAAAAATATATATTTATATGAATGAAATTTTAAAAAATGAAAAGCAAGAATATTTTTATGGATTATATTTAGATTCAAAAAAGAATTTAATTGATAAAAAATTACTATTTAAAGGAACATTAAATAAAAGTATTGTACATCCTAGAGAAATATTTAAAAATGCATATCTTTTAAGTGCATCTTCAATAATATGTGTACATAATCATCCAAGTGGTGATACAACACCATCAAAAGAAGATTTTATGATTACAAAAACACTTGTTGAAATAGGTAAATTACAAGGAATAAATATAATAGATCATATTATAATTGGACAAGATTATTATAGTTTCTTTGAAAATGGGAATATATAAATAATAGGTGAGTAATATGAAAAAAAAGAAAAAAGAAAAATATAAAAAAATTGCAATTTCTATTTTTGCAATTATAATAACATTTATTTTATTTTTTTATTTTATTAATGATAATTCAAATAATAATTTTTTGTTTAATACTATAAAAGATTTAACAGCAAATATATCTAAAATTACAAGTTTATCATTTAATTCAAAAAAAACTCTTGATAATAATATAATGGTTAAAGAAATTAATAATGATTATAAAAAAGAAATTGAATCATTGAAAAAAGCACTTGAATTAAATTCATCAAATAGTCTAAAAAAATTTGTAAATGCTACTGTAGTAAAACGAAGTACAGATTATTGGTATAATTTAATAACAATAGATAAAGGGAAAAAAGATAATATAAAAGTAGGATTTGCTGTTATAAATAATGATGGATTAATAGGGAAGGTAATAAAAGTAAATAATAATACTAGTGATATAAAATTATTAATATCACCTAAAGAAGAAAATTATATATCAGCAGGTTTTAATTATGAAAATAATGAATATTATGGTTTAATTGATGACTACGATGTTACTAAAAATGAATTACTTTTAAAAAATGTAGTAGGTGAGTTTAATAAAGAAAATATAATTGGTACAAATGTTACTACATCAGGATTAAGTGATTCATTTACATCAGGATTATTGATTGGAAAAATAAAAGATATTAAAAAAGATAAATTTGGTATATCATATAATATATTAGTTGAGCCATCAGTTAATTTTAATAATATAAATATAGTTTCTGTTGTAGTAGGTGATAAATAATGATATTTAATATTCTTATTACTTTAATATCTTTAATATTAGAAAATATATTTAATTTATACTTAAATGAGTTTAAATATTTTACACCACTTTTTACTATATTAAGTTTAATATTTGTATATCCATATTTTAAAAATTCTAAAAAAGATTTCTTTTTATTTTCTTTTATTCTTGGTTTAGTATATGATTTATTTTTTACAAATTTTTATGTATTAAATTCAATATTATTTTTAATTATATCTATTGTTATTTATTATATATTAAATAAAAAAGACTATAGTTTAAGATATATAATTGTTACATGTATAGTAAGTATATTATTATATAATTTATTATTGTTTTTAATACTTAATTTCTTTAATTATGTAAATTATAGTTTATTAGATTTTTCCTATATATTAAAATATTTTATAATTGGTAATATACTTTATATAGTAATTTTATATTTGATTTTAAAAAATACTTATTTTAAGAATAAAATATAAAACTTAGACATATATTTTTCTAGGTGATATTATGGAAAATATAGATCAAATAAAAAATAGAATTAAAAATAAGTCTAGTATAAGTAATAAAAATCCAAAAAAAGAAAATAAATATTTTAAAAACTTCATATTTAAATTTATATCAGTAATCCTTATATTTTTAATAGGTACATTTTTAGTTAGAAGTAATGTTAATTTTAAAAATGTTATTTATAATCATGTATATAATACACATTTTTCATTCGCATCATTTAAAAGTTTATATAATAAATATGTTGGAAATATATTGCCTTTTCAAAATATATTTGATACAAAAAAAGTCTTTAATGAGAAATTACAATATAAATCATTATCAAAATATAATAAAGGAGTAAAATTAACTTTAAGTGAAAATTATGCTATTCCAATTATTAAAGGTGGTATAGTAATATTTTCAGGAGAAAAAGATGGTATTGGTAAAACTGTAATAATTCAGCAATCAGATGGTATTGATGTATGGTATGGGAATTTAGCAAATACAACTATGAAATTATATGATTATGTTGATGATAATGCTATTGTAGGTGAAGCAAAAAATAATGAATTATATATGATATTTCAAAAAGAGGGAGTAGAAATTGATTATAAAGAAGTTCTTAAATAGTATTTCTATTAGTCCATATACAATTATACTTATATTTTTAGCCTTTTTAGCAGGTCTTTTTAAAGAAATAATAGTAATTACGATTATAATTATTTTTCACGAATTTGGGCATTTTATTTGCCTTTATAAATATAAATGGAATATAAAGAAAATAATTATATATCCATTTGGAGGTATTACTAATATTGATGACGAAATAGATAAACCTTTAAACGAAGAATTTTTAATTACGTTATTTGGGCCATTATTTCAAGAAATATTATTTATAATTATATTTTGCTTATATTTATTTCATGTAATAGATGAATATATATTTATTTTATTTAAAAATTATAATTTTACTATATTAATATTTAATTTATTACCAATACTACCACTTGATGGATCTAAATTATTAAATGTATTTATAAATAAAATATTTAATTTTAGATTATCTTATTTTTTAAATATAATTATTTCTAGTATATCTTTATTAATGTTTTTTACTATATTTAAAAATGATACTAGTTACTACATAATAATAGTATTTTTATTATATCAAATAATATATTACTATAAAAATAGGTATATAATTTTTAATAGATTCATACTTGAAAAAAGATTAAGAAATAATAAATATATAAAATATAAAAAAATAAATAATGTTAAAAGAATGTATAGAAATAAAAGACATTTATTTAAAACAAAAGATAGGTATATCACTGAAAAAGAGTATATAAAAAGTAGATTTTAATCTACTTTTTAATATGGTCTATAAGGACCTGGTGCATAATATGGTGGTCTATATGGTCCTGGTTGATAATAATATACAGGTGGTCTGTTATTATTATATCCTCCATAGAAAAATGGTGATACTAATCCTCCAGTTATACCTCCTAAGATAAATGGACCTAAAAATCCTCCTCCAACTAATCTTTCATCATTAGAATTACTTAAAGGATAATTATAACTATAAGTATTTGTATAATATGGATTACTACTTTGATAGCTATTTACATAGTTATTTTTCATAAATACCTCCTCCTCATAAATAGTTTATGATAAATAATTAAAATATGTTCTAAATTTGTACAAGCATTAATATATTTTAGTAAAGGAGAAATATACAATGAAAGAAATGTACAATAATTATAAAAAAGAACTTAGTAAAAAAAATAATATTTTAATATTAATAACTGTAGTATTCATACTGGGGTTAATATTTGGAAGTATTTACATAACAATACTTAAAGTAGAAGAAAAAACTACTATTTTAAATCAAGTAAATAATTACTTTACATCAGTAAGTACTTCGTTTGAAAATAAAATAGATATATTTAAGAATTCTCTAATTTCTAATTTAACATATATTATTATAATGTGGCTTTTAGGTCTATCAGTTATAGGTATGCCTGTTGTATTTATAATGACTTTTTTTAAATCTTTTATATTAGGATTTTCTGTAAGTTCAATATTTGCAAAATATGGATTTAAAGGAATATTAGGTGCATTAGTTTATATATTTCCATCTAATATAGTATTATCAATATTTATACTATTTTTATCAACTTACAGTATTATAATATCCTTTAAACTAGCAAACAGTGCATTTACTAAAAAAACTATTAATTTCAAACTATTTATGGGTAAATATTTTTTTGTTCTTGTAATTGGTATATTAATATGCATTTTATGTTCATTGTTTGATGGGTTTATTAGTCCTTATATTACTAGGTTATTTACTAATTTTATTAAATAATGTATAATACTTACAGATTGGACTGAAGTATATGAAAAAAGTAATAGTTGGTATTAGTGGAGGAGTAGATTCTGCAGTATGTGCTTACTTATTAAAAAAAGAAGGATATGATGTAGAAGGCTTATTTATGAGAAATTGGGATAGTTCTATTAATAATGATATTAATGGTAATCCCACACTTAATAATAATATATGTACACAAGAAGAAGACTACAATGATGCATTAAAAGTTTGTGAAAAACTAGGTATTAAACTTCATAGAATAGATTTTGTAAAAGAATATTGGGATTATGTATTTACATATTTTTTAGATGAATTAAAAAAAGGTAGAACTCCAAATCCAGATATAATGTGTAATAAATATATTAAGTTTGATATGTTTAAAAAAGAAGCAGAAAAATTAGGTGCAGATTATATTGCAACTGGTCACTATGCTAGAATTAAAGATGGTAAACTATATAAAGCAATAGATTTAAATAAAGATCAAACATACTTTTTATCACAAGTTTCAAAAAAACAATTATCTAATGTATTATTTCCTATTGGAGATTATTTAAAATCTGATATTAGAAAAATAGCAACTAAGCAAGGCTTATCAGTTGCAGACAAAAAAGATTCAACTGGTATTTGTTTTATTGGTGAAAGAAATTTTAAAGAATTTTTAACTAATTACTTGCCTAATCAACCTGGAGATATCATAGATATTGATACAAACAAAAAAGTAGGGGAGCATACTGGACTTATGTATTATACAATAGGTCAAAGAAGAGGGCTTGATATTGGTGGAAATGATAAAAGATTATATGTAGTAGGTAAGGATTTAAATAAAAATATTCTTTATGTATCACTAGGTGATGATACAAAATATTTACAAACTACTGAGGCAGTTATTGAAGATGTTAATTTTATTAGTGACAAAAGACCTAATAAATGTAAGGCAAAGTTTAGATATAGGCAAAATGATATAGATGTAAATATTGAATATTTAAAAGATGGTAATTTAATTGTAAAATATGATAATGTAAAATCTGTTACTCCTGGACAAGCTTGTGTTCTTTATTTAGATGATGAGTGCTTAGGTGGAGGAATAATAAAAGAGGTAAGAAAAGATAATAAGAAACTTTGGTATTTAAAATAACATTTATAATAAATTTTGACAAAACATTAATTTAATGATAATATAAAGCCTGTTTTTTGAGGTGAAAATTATATGAAAAGGAAAAAACAACATTATGATAATTTTTCTATAAATGATAATAATATAGAAGGATATGATAAACTATGTTCTGCATGTTATATAGGTAAGAAAGATAAAGATTATAAAAAATTAGTATTAATTACTTTTATATCGTTTAGTATATTTGCATCCTTTTTAAGTCCAGCACTTACTATGCTAATCAATCATACTTATGTATCATCAGGTGCCTTATTTGGGCTTTCGGTTATAATTCCTACAATTTTTGATAATTTATCATACAAAATATTAATTTCTAAAAGAAAAAAACATGTAAAAGAAAAATATCCATATGTTAATATTGATATTCCTAGTACTGAAGTTGCAAAGGCAATAAGTAACTATAATGAAAATAATTTATCTTTATATATGGTTAATAAAAATATAGAAAGATTAAACAGCAAATTAGTTTATCAAGAAAAACTAAAATCTAAAGAAATGAAAAATAAGAAAAAAAATCAATTTTTTGAGGAAATAGTAAATGATGGAATTACTGCTACAAAAAAGAAAATTCAATTATTGGAATATAAAAAGAATTTATTGTTAAATAATGATGAAAAAGTAAAAACATATAGTAATAAAAAGTCTATATAAACATATAGATTTTTTTATTTACTATTTACTTGACACTTTGTTTGTAAAATGATAGAATTATTATAGATAGAGTAGGAGAGTGTTAAAATGAAAAAATTAAATGAAATATTAAGTGAAATTGGAATATCAAAAGTTAAGTTGGCCAAATATTTAGGTGTATCAAGACAAATGGTATATAACTATTTAGAAATGGACGATGTAAACATGTGGCCACTTGAGAAAAAAATGAAATTATTTAATTTATTTCAAATCAAATCATCTGATGAAATTAAAAATATAAAAATAACTAATGATTTTATTAAACATGCTAATAGTTTAATTAATGATAATAATTCAGTAATTGTAGAGAAGGGGAATATATCATTTGATGGCTTAAGCAATGCAGATCAAGCATTACTTAATGATATTATATTCTTACTTAAAGAAGATTTAGAGGAAGATAACTCCTCTACTACATCAACAATTTGTAAATATTTATATTATTTTTTACAAGCAATTGAAAATACACCAGAAATTAAATATATGCTAGGTTATGTTGCTAAAACAACTGGTTTTATTAATCCAAACGAATTTGCATTTGAAGAAGATAATCAATTTGCATTTGAATCAATATTATATTCAGCAATAGTATTATATAACAATGGTAGTGCATCTAAATCTAAATTAATTGAATCTCATAAGAAGTTTGTACAAGAAATCGAAACTAAAAATGAAGAAAAATTATCTAGAACACAAGAATTAAATTCTGCTAAAGTTCAAGCATTAAAAGAATTAGGATATACTGAAATAAATGAAGACAATGCTACTGAAGTACTTGAAAAAATGGCTGAAATACAATCAAGAAAAATATAAATATGATTTCGCATAATAATTATTATGTCAACTAATTAAGAAAGGAAAATTTTATGGATATTAATATGATAGACTTATCTAACAATAATGATGATGTTATAGGATATATTGACAAAAATAAAGTAAAAGGATCAATATTAGAAAATAACATTAAAGATATTTTAATTGATAAATTATCTGATATTTATATGAAAATTCTTAGTAATGTTGTTATATATGACTTAAGTACTGATGAAATGACTGAAATTGATTTATTATTACTAACTACTTCTGGAATTTATACAATTGAATGTAAAAATTGGTCTGGAACAATATATGGTACAGTTGATGATAATACATGGACACAATTTTTTAATAAAGATGAACGAACTAATAAATACTACAACCCTATTAAGCAAAATGTACATCATATAGATTTTCTGATGAAATATCTTAATATTGAAAAAAATAGATTCAGATCTTATATTGTATTTCCTGATAAAACTAATATAAAGTATTTAGAGGCTGTTAATTCTAATAATAATTATATTAAAATACTTAAAATTAATAATTTAATTGATGAAATTTTAAATGATTTACGAAATGATGAAATTTTACTATCTCATGAAGAAATAGAAAAAATTTATATTAAAATTAAAAACTTTGATATTGAAGAAATAAAAAAATATATTGAAACTATAAAAGAGTAAGGAACTTCCCTACTCTTTTAATTATGCTACATTTTTTTCTTTTCTTCTAAGTTTTTTTACCTTTTTATTAGTATTATCAATTAAATCACTAGACAATGATTTAATATTTCCAATACTACCTACAAATGTTTTTACTTGGTCATATTTTTCAATTACCATAATTGGAACTTCTTTGCCCTCTTCTATTTCAATAGTATCAAAAGCTTTTACATCAGTATATTGGTCATAAGAAAATCTTATTCTATTATCTTCGTATGAATATATTTCTTTGATAATATAAATATTACCATCTTTTATCATAATATCTGCAATTTTATATTCTAATGAAGAGTTATGTATAAAAACTTTTTTCTTTTTTATTTCATATTTCTTTTCATCGCTTGTTGATATTATTAAGTAATCATTAAATAATTTATCTGACATATATAACTCTCCTTCCCATTTACATCATATTGCAAATGAGAATATTATATAATATTTACCATTGTTTTGTCAATATCATATAAGGAATTTTATTAATTATTATTATTGATGTAGATTATTTTTGAAAGTGCACAGAAGTTGTGCAGTTAATTTTAAAATCATATATAATATCTTTCAAGCAATTT
>CANQKX010000007.1 GCA_947624565.1 uncultured Bacilli bacterium | reverse complement strand
TAAAAAACAGAACAATAGATGAGCAAATAAGATTAATAAAACAAGTAGATAAATGTGAAGATAAACAAAAAGCATCAATTATTGCAAGAAATATTGATGTACTAAAAAACAGAACAATAGATGAGCAAATAAGATTAATAAAACAAGTAGATAAATGTGAAAATAAAAACAAAGCATTATTTATTGCAACTAGTATTGCTGTACTAAAAAACAGAACAATAGATGAGCAAATAAGATTAATAAAAGAAGTAGATAAATATGAAATTAAGAGCATAGCATCAATTATTGCAACTAGTATTGATGTACTAAAAAACAGAACAATAGAAGAACAAATAAAATTAATAAAAGAAGTAGATAAATGTGAAGAAAAAGAAGAAGCATCAGTTATTGCAATTGATCTTGCTGTACTAAAAAACAGAACAATAGAAGAACAAATAAGATTAATAAAAGAAGTAGATAAATGTGAAGATAAATACATAGCAAAAGATATTGCAATAGATACTAATGTATTAGAAAATAGAACAATAGAAGAACAAATAAGATTAATAAAGCAAGTAGATAAATGTGAAGGTAAAAAAATAGCATCAGATATTACAATCAATATTGATGTACTAAAAAACAGAACAATAGAAGAACAAATAAGATTAATAAAAGAAGTAGATAAATGTGAAGGTAAAAAAATAGCATCAATTATTGCAACTAGTATTGATGTACTAAAAAATAGAACAATAGATGAGCAAATAAGATTAATAAAACAAGTATATAAACATGAAAGTAAATACATAGTATATGTTGCAATTGATATTAATGTATTAAAAAACAGAACAATAGATGAGCAAATAAGATTAATAAAAGAAGTAGATAAATGTGAAGATAAAAACATAGCATCATTTATTGTAATTAATACTAGTGTACTAAAAAATAGAACAATACATGAGCAAATAAGATTAATAAAAGAAGTAGATAAATGTGAAGATAAAAACATAGCATCATTTATTGCAACAGATACTAATGTATTAGAAAATAGAACAATAGAAGAACAAATAAGATTAATAAAAGAAGTAGATAAATGTGAAGATAAAAACAAAGCATCAATTATTGCAAGAAATATTGATATACTAAAAAACAAAACAATAGATGAGCAAATAAGATTAATAAAAGAAGCGGATAAACGTGAAAAAAAATGTTTAGATTCCATTGCTACTATAATAAATAATATTCAAACATTGGATCAAATGAGAGAATATTTAAAAAAATTAAAAATTAAAGATGTAAATTCAGAAACTTTAGTTCCTGTTTATAAACCTAAAAAAGATTGATTTTTAGACTAATTAAATAGTGTATTAATATAAACTATTTGATTAGTTTTTTATTTTATTTTTTGTAAAATTTTGATATAATTTGTTTAGGTGAAGTAAAGTGACAAGACAAGAAGTAGATAGAGAAAAAATAACTCCAATGATGAGACAATATTTAGAAATAAAAGAGGAAAATTTAGATAATATATTGTTTTTTAGACTTGGAGATTTTTATGAAATGTTTTTTGAAGATGCTTTAGTTGCATCAAAAGAGTTAGAACTTACATTAACGGGGAAAAGTTGTGGATTAGATGAAAGAGTTCCAATGTGTGGAATTCCATATCATTCTGCAAGTATATATATAGAAAAATTAGTTGAAAAAGGTTATAAAGTAGCAATATGTGAACAAACTGAAGATCCTAAAAATGCTAAAGGTATAGTAAAAAGAGATATAGTTCAAATAATATCATCAGGTACTAGAATGAATAGTGATTTTATTGATGAAGGATCTAATAATTTTATTGGTGCTATATTAGATTTAAAGTATATATATGTAGTTAGTTATGCAGATATTACTACTGGAGAATTTTATGCGTTTTTAAAAGAAAAAGATAATGATTTAATTATTAATGAAGTTTTAGAAAGAAATATTAAAGAAGTAGTTGTAAATACTGATTTTGATAAATTAACTTTAGATACTTTAAGAAGAAATTATAATGTCACAATATCAATATATAATAATACAAATTTAGAAAATGATTATTCACATGTATATAATAATATTAACGATGAAAGAATAATATCTTGTATAAAATATTTATTATCATATTTAGAAAATACACAAAAAAGAAATTTATCACATCTTCAAAGTGTAAAGTTAGTAAAAGAAGATTCTTTTTTAAGAATGAATATACATACTAAAAGAAATCTAGAACTTGTAGAAAATATAAGAACTAAAGAAAAGAAGTTTTCACTATTATGGCTTTTAGATAAGACTAAAACTGCAATGGGAAGTAGAAAATTAAAATCATATATATTAAATCCACTAGTAGATAAAGAAAAAATAGAATATAGATATGATATAGTAGAAACTTTAATGAAAGAATTTATATTAAAAGAAGAATTAAGAGAATATTTATCTGAAGTATATGATTTAGAGCGTTTAATTGGAAAAATATCTTTTGGTTCTGCTAATGCAAGAGATTTACTTCAACTTAAAAATTCATTTAGAGTATTGCCTGAAATTAATAAAATATTAAAGAAAATAAATTATAAAGAAATAGAAGAATTTACTAATTTATATGATTTACTTGAAAAATCAATATATGAAGATGCACCTATAACATTAAAAGAAGGTTATTTAATAAAAGATGGATATAACAATGATTTAGATGAACTTAAATTATCTAGAAAAGGTAATAAAGATTTTATTTCTAAATTAGAAAAAGAAGAAAAAGAAAGAACTGGAATTAAGACTTTAAAAGTTGGTTATAATAGAATATTTGGATATTATATTGAGGTTAGTAAAGGTGCTTGTAAAGATATAAAAGAAGAATTTGGATATGAAAGGAAACAAACACTTGCTAATTGTGAAAGATTTGTAACTCCTTTATTGAAAGAAAAAGAATCATTAATATTAGGAGCAGAAGAAAAGATAATATCTTTAGAATATCAGTTATTTATTGAAATAAGAGATGAAATAAAAAAATATATTCCAAAAATACAAGATTTAGCACATATATTAAGTGAAATTGATGTACTTTCTTCTTTATCAGTAGTAGCAGAAGAAAATAATTATGTAAGACCAACATTAAATAATGAAAATATAATAGATATAAAAGATGCTAGACACCCTGTAATAGAGAAAGTATTAACTAATACTGAATTTGTTAGTAATGATATTAAAATGAATAATGATGATACTATTATGTTAATAACAGGACCTAATATGGCAGGTAAATCAACATATATGAGGCAAATGGCAATAATATCTATTATGGCTCAAATTGGATCATTTGTTCCTGCATCAAAAGCAAATATTCCTATTTTTGATAAAATATTTACAAGAATAGGAGCATCTGATGATTTAGTTTCTGGTGAATCAACATTTATGGTAGAAATGATGGAAGCAAATAGTGCAATTAGTAATGCAACTAAAAATAGTTTAATATTATTTGATGAATTAGGAAGAGGAACAGCAACATATGATGGTATGAGTTTAGCCGCAGCCATTATAGAATATATACATGATAAAGTTAAGGCTAAAACATTTTTTTCAACACATTATCATGAATTAACTGATTTAGAAAAAAATCATAAGCATATAAAAAATGTTCATGTATCAGCAAAAGAAGAAAATGGTGATATTATATTTTTACATAAAATACAAGATGGAAGTATTGATAAAAGTTATGGACTTCATGTTGCAAAACTTGCTAAATTACCAGATGAACTTATAAATAAAGCAAATGAAATATTAAATAGTTATGAGAAAAATAGTAATAAGAAAGTAATAAGTAATAATGAGCAAATATCATTTGATTTAAAAGAGGAAAAAAATGAAATAGAAGAAAAACTTAAAAAAATAAATCCACTAGAAATGACTCCTATTGATGCGATGAATGTATTATATGAATTAAAGCAGATGGTAAAATAGAATATTAATAGTAAAAACTGTTATAATAAATTATAGGAGGAATATTATGGAAAAAGATGAATTACTTATGAAAAGAGAATCTGGATGGAAAAGTATAAATGAAAGTGAAAAAGAAGAAATATTTAAACTTAGTGATGAATATATTTCATTTATGAATAAATCTAAAACAGAAAGAGAAGTTGTAAAAAGTGTAATTTCATTACTTGAAGAAAATAATTATAAAAACATTTGTGATGTAGATTTACTAAATAAGGGAGATAAAGTTTATTTTATAAATAAAAATAAAAATGTTTTTGCAGCAGTAATAGGAGAAGAAGCAATAGAAAATGGTATTAATTTAATAGGTGCACATATTGATTCTCCAAGATTAGATTTGAAACCTAATCCTTTATATGAAGATTCAAATTTAGCATATTTTAAAACACACTATTATGGTGGAATAAAAAAATATCAATGGACCACAATACCACTTGCTATTCATGGAACTATTATTAAAACAAATGGTGAAAAAATTGATATCTCAATTGGAGAAGATGAAAATGATCCAATATTTACAATTACTGATTTACTTCCTCATTTAGCAATGGATCAAATGAAGAAAAGTTTAAATAATGCTATTGATGGTGAAGATTTAAATTTATTAATTGGAAGTATTCCATTTAATAGTGAAGGAGAAGATTTAGTAAAATTAAATATACTTAATATTTTAAATAAAAAATATGGCATCAAAGAAGTAGATTTTTTAAGTAGTGAAATAGAGTTAGTACCAGCATTTAAAGCAAGAAGTTTAGGATTTGATGAATCTATGGTCGCAGCATATGGTCAAGATGATAAAGTATGTGCATTTACATCTATTAAAGCATTATTAGAAATAGATAATCCAAAAAATACATGCGTATGTATACTTGCAGATAAAGAAGAAATAGGTAGTGTTGGTAATACTGGTATGGCATCTAATGCATTTACTTATTTTATATCAGAATTACTTAATAAATTAAACCAAAATACTACTAATATGATAGATAAAGTATATATGAATTCAAAGATGTTATCTGCAGATGTTGATGCTGGAGTAGATCCTATATATAAAAATGTATCAGAATTAAATAATGCATCATTTATTGGTTATGGTGTTACTTTAAATAAATATACAGGTTCAAGAGGTAAATCAGGTGCTAGTGATGCAAATGCAGAATATATGGCACATATTAGAAATATATTAGAAAAAAATAATATAAAATATCAAGTTTCTGAACTAGGTAAAGTAGATATAGGTGGAGGAGGAACAATTGCATATATATTAGCAGATAAAGGAATGGAAGTAGTAGATTGTGGAGTTCCAGTACTTTCTATGCATGCTCCTTATGAAGTAGTAAGTAAGTATGATATTTATAGTGCCTATAGATGTTATAGTGAATTTTATAAAAGTTAAAAGGTATATACTTTTTAACTTTTTTTAGTTATAATATTAATGTAGGTGAAAATATGAATGATATAAAAGGGTTAGTAAAGGTAAAAAAACAAGAAAATATAATATTAAGTTTTATTTTGATATTTGTATGTATAATAAATATTGTATTGAATTATAATGTTTATTATAAAGTAATAACTAATAATTATTTACAAATTAATTCATTTACTGAATTAGAAAAAGCAGTTAAAAATAAAGAAAGATTTATTTCTGTTGATTTAAGAGAATCACAACTTGAAAAATATTCATTAAATGATAAAAAAAATACTATAGATATATATACATTAACTATTGATAATAAAAATATATTAGTTTTATTAGATACAAATACCATGATAACAGATAAGGTTAATTTAGAAATAATAGATAGTATAGCTATTACAGATACAATAAAAGATAAATTAAATAAAGATTATTATGATAAAATATTATCTAATACAAATTATATTTTAAATAGAAATATTGAACTTATAAAACTATATGTAGTTGTATTAATATTTATAATTTCATTAATAAACATAGTATTAAATATTATTGGATTTATTAATCCAACAAAAACCCATTTATATAAAAAATATAATAAAAAATTATATATATAGATATTGACTTTAAATATTATTTTTGGCATAATATGTACTCAAAGAAGGTGAAAAAAATGAAAGTATCAACAATGCAAATGATTATGGAAAGAATTAATGATGTTAATGAAGTTAAGAATATGTTAAATATTTATAGTGATATTTCAGATGAAGAAGTTATAAAACTATTAAATAGTTTAAAATCATTAGATTCAAATTATTCAGTGTGCGTAGCAACAAATAAAGATTTGTATAAATTTGCAGGAAGTATTGATAATTTAATCAAAATAATGAAAGTTTGCACAAATAAATATTTATATGAATTAGCAACAAATAAAAATTTACAAGATTTTACAGGAAATATAGATGATTTAGTAAAGGTAATTAAAATTTGTGAAAATCCTGTTTTATGTTATATTGCAACACGTCCTCAAACTTTCGAGTATGCTGGAAATATTGAAAATTTGATTATAATATTAAATGAATCGATAGATTTTTCAAAAGGAATTATTAAATTTGCTAAAAAAAATAAAGGGAAAGAATTTTATAAAATCAATTGTCGTGAGGAGATTTTGAATTATATAGAAAAATTTAAATATATTAATATCAAAAAAGTTGAACATGAAGAAAATATTTCACAAATTGAATCATTACAAGAAATGAAATCTTATATTGAAGGTTTAGAAAAAGAATATGGAAAAAATAAAGATATAAAATTAAGTGACAAAGTTTTTTCATATATTCCAAATCATAGAGATAAGCAAAATTAATAAATAGATAGTAACAACTATCTTTTTTAATTTTTTTATGATAAAATTATGTTATGTATTAGAAGGTGAAAAAATGAATAGATCAGAACTTAGAAAGAAAATAATGACAATTTTATATCAAATATTTTTATATGATTCTAATAATATAGATTATAATGTAAAAGATGTTATTAGTGAGTCAGTGAAAATAGAAAATGAATTTGTAAATAACGTTGTTAATGGTGTATTAGAGTATAAAAATGATATAGATAAAATAGCAAATAAACATTTAAAAGATTGGACTATAGATAGATTATCAAAAACAGATCAAGCAATTCTTAGAATGGGAATTTATGAACTTGTATATACTGATACACCAGAGATAGTGTCTATTAATGAAGCAGTTGAACTTGCTAAAGAGTATTCTGATGAAAAGGTAAAAAATATTATTAATGCAGTACTTGATAGCATTTATCATGGTGAAGATAATGAATAATAATTATATAACAGTAGGTGCATTAACTAGATATATAAAGTATAAATTAGATAATGATGCTAATTTACAAGAAGTATATTTAAAAGGAGAAATATCTAATTTTAAGCATCATACAAGAGGACATTTTTATTTTACAATTAAAGATGAAGAGTCTAGGATTAATGCTATTATGTTTGCATCAAATACTAAAAATATAAATTTTGAGCCTGTAGATGGTATGAAGGTGTTAGTAAAGGGTAGAATAAGTGTATTTGAAAGTTCAGGTAATTACCAAATATATGTAACTGATATGATGGAAGATGGTGTTGGTAATTTATATGCTTTATATGAAGAGTTAAAGAAAAAATTATCTTCTGAGGGATTATTTGATGAATCACATAAAAAACAAATTCCTAAAATACCAAGTAAAATAGGTGTAGTAACTGCACCAACAGGAGCAGCAATTAAAGATATAATATCTACTATAAATAGAAGATATCCTTTATGTGAAGTAATATTGTTCCCATCTTTAGTACAAGGAAAACAAGCATCTGAAGATATAGTTAAAAATATAAAACTTGCTGATACATATAATCTTGATACTTTAATAGTTGGACGTGGTGGAGGATCAATTGAAGATTTATGGGCTTTTAATGAAGAAATAGTAGCGCGTGCAATATATGAGTGTAATACACCAGTAATTAGTGCAGTAGGTCATGAAATTGATTTTACAATAGCAGATTTTGTTGCAGACAAAAGAGCAGCAACTCCAACAGGAGCAGCAGAAATATCTGTTCCATCAAAAGAAGATTTAAAGAAACTTATTATTCAATATAAGATAAGATTAAATAAAAATATAAATGATAAAATAGATAATAATAGAATTTACTTAAATAAAATACTTGATAGTTATATACTAAAAAGTCCAATGAGTATATATGAAGTAAAAGAAGAAAAATTATCAAATTTAATTGAAAGAGCAAAAAACATTGTATCATCACATTTATCATACAATAAAGTAAAATTAGAAACTATAACAAATAGTTATGTATTTACAAATCCAAATAGAATATTTGAAAACAAAAATAATATATATAATAATTTAATTAACAAACTTGAATTACTAAATCCTCTTAATACTTTGAAAAGAGGCTATGCAATAACTAAAAAAGGTAATAAAGTAGTAACAAGTATTAAAAATATAAAGAAAAATGATAATATTGATATAACATTGCAAGATGGAATAATAAATGCAAATGTAATAAATATAAAGGAGTGTTAAAATGGAAAAAAAGGAAAAAACTTTTGAAGAAAAATTAAATGATTTAGAAAAAATAATAAAAGAACTTGAATCTGGTAATGTAGATTTAGATAATGCAATTAATAAATATACTGAGGCAATGAATATTGCTAAAGAATGTTCTGAAAAATTAGATAATGCTCAAAAAGCAGTTAATAAAGTATTAACTGAAAATGGTACTTTAGAAGAGTTTAAACAAGAAGACTAGGAAGTTTTTAAATTTTATGTTAATATATAAAATCAAGAAATTAATTTTCTTGAGGTGATTTTATGCAGAATATTGAGTTATTAATAAATCAAATTACTAAGTTGCATATGTGTATGGAACAACTTGATGAAATAAAAAAAGAATTAGAAGATTTTTTAAAAATTACAGATATGAATAATATAAGTTTTGCAAAAAATGTTATGTTTAGTGAGGAAATAAAAACTAATAATTTAGTTGAAGGATACATAGATGATTTACAATTAATTGATGAGGTTGTTAAATCTAATCCTAAAAATAAAAATGCACCTAATAATAAAGAACAAAGAATATTGAATTTATATAATGGTTATAAATATATACTAAATAATAGAAAAATAGATAAAGATACTCTAAAAAAACTATATTCAATTTTATCTAAAAATTTATTAACAAAACAAGAACTTATGGATATGGGTGAGTATTATAGAAATGAACCTGTATATATATATTACTCAAGCAATCTTAGTAAAGAACCAGATGAGGGAATTGATTCAAAACTTATTGATGAATATATGGACAGTCTTTTTAATTATATAAATAAGGGTAATAGTTTTAAAACACAAACAGATTTTTATATAAAGTCTCAAATAATACATTTTTATTTTGTTTATATTCATCCTTATTTTGATGTTAATGGAAGAACAAGTCGTACTCTTAGTATGTGGTATTTGTTAAATAACAATATATTTCCGTATATAATATTTAATAGAGGTATAAATTACAATAAAAATATGTATTATAAATCGATTAGAGAAACGCAAAAGTATGGTGATATTACAATATTTTTAAAATATATGTTAGAAACTGTAAAAATTGAATTAGAAAAGGAATATTTAATTACTATAATTGAGTCTTTAACCGAAAAATTAAGTATAGAGGAAAAACAAACTTTAAATTATTTATTACAAATGAAAGATACCATCAAATATACCCATTATACGCATTTTATCGAAGATATAATGATTCAAAATCTATAAAGGATATTAACGAACTACTATTAGAACCATTATTTTCTAAAAAAATATTATTGAAAACAGGTACAACAAATATTAAAATTTATAACGGAGATAATAATTTTACATTTAAAATAAATGAAAAATATTTAAATACTGAAAATATTAAAAGATTAAGTTTACAATAAATACCAAAAAAATTGGTATTTTTTTATTGATATATTAATTAATAATTGATTCATAATAATAATGTAATCTAGATTACAAAGGAGCTTTATTATGAAATTTAAAAAATTTTTTTTAATGCTTCTTATATCATTACTTATTATACCAATAAATGTATTTGCTTATTCAAATAAATTAATATTAGGTGGACAAAATATTGGTATAGAAGTAAAAACAAAAGGAATATTAGTTATAGGTTTGTACGAAATTAATGATAAGTTAGTCGCAGAATCTTCTGGTATTCAGCCTGGAGATTATATAGTAAAAGTAAATAATAATTCTATTAATAGTATTTCTGATTTTACAGATCAAATAAATAAAGACGATGATAAGACACAAATAGATATAGAATATATTAGAAAATCAAAAAGTTATCAAGGTTCTTTAGATATTATTAACCAAAATGGTGAATATAAAACTGGTTTATATGTAAAAGATACAATAAATGGTATTGGTACATTAACATTTATTGATCCAAATACTAAAACATTTGGAGCTTTAGGTCATGAAATTGCAGATAAAAATACAAATGAAGTATTAAATGTTGGAGATGGTTCGATATATTATTCATACATAACAGGAATAAGCAAATCAATCAATGGAAATCCAGGAGAAAAACAAGCAAATTATGATACACAAAAGAAATATGGTATTATAAATGAAAATACTACAAAAGGAATATTTGGAAATTATATATCTAATATAAATTCTGATAATTTATATGAGGTAGCACAAACAAATGAAATACAAACAGGAAAAGCAAGTATATTTACCGTTATTGATGGGGAAAATGTAGAATCATTTGAAATAGAAATAGAAAAAATCAATAGTAAGGATAATACTAAAAATATTGTTTTTAAAATAACAGACGAAAGATTATTGAATTTAACTGGTGGTATTGTTCAAGGAATGAGTGGATCACCAATAGTTCAAAATAATAAAATTATTGGTGCAGTTACACATGTTTTAGTAAATGATTGTACAAGAGGATATGGTATCTTTATAACTAATATGTTACAAGAGGCTGAAAACTAAAGGGATTTTTAATCCCTTTTTATTTTAAGTTATTGACTTTTTTAAAAAATATATTAATATAAGAGTGTAAAAACTTTTTTAATATATTATACGAGGAGTTGGTAGTGTGATAAAAATTTATAAATCTAATAAAGATTCAATGGTAGAAAAATTAGACAAAGTTCAAAAAGATTGCTGGATAGATTTAATTAATCCAAGTGTTGAGGAAATAGAAGAGATTTCAAATAAAACTAAAATAGATAAAGATTTAATAATGAAAATGCTTGATGAAGAAGAGATGCCAAGGGTTGAAATAGAAGAAGATTCTACTTTGATTGTTGTTGATACACCATATATTGAAGATAAAGATAATAAATATTCAACACTTCCACTTGGTATTGTATTTAGTAATAATTATTTAGTAACCATTTCTTCAAAAAAATTAGAGTTATTAAAAATATTTAAAAGGGGAAAAATAAAAAAAGTAAGAACTGAAATGAAATCTAGATTTATAATTCAATTATTATACGAAAATGCAAAATTATATTTAAAATACTTACGCAAAATAGATGATGAGATAGATAAAACTGAAAAAGAACTTCATAATTTATCTGAAAATGAAGAATTAATAAATGTTCTTAATATTGAAAAAAGTTTAGTATATTTTATTACATCTTTAAATGAGAATAAGAGATTAATAGATAAAATATCTAAAGGAAATGTAATAAAAATGTATGAAGAGGATTTGGATTTACTTGAAGATGCAACTATAGAAAATGAACAAGCAGCTGAAATGGCTAAAATATATAGAGAAATTTTGGCAAGTGTATCTGATACATATGCAACTATTATATCTAATAATTTAAATACTGCGATGAAGATTCTAACTAGTATTACAATTATATTTTCAATACCAACTATGATATCATCATTTTTAGGTATGAATGTTAATTTAGGTATTATCTCTACAATTAGGTATGCTTTTATAATTATACTTATTGTTTCGATAATAATATCAATAATTATTGCATTTATTTTTAGAAAAAAGAAATTATTATAGGACTTAGTAGTCCTTTTTATTATGTAAATGATTTTAATTTTCATATAAATAATATAAAGGAGTTTTGTATGAAAATAGTAAAATATATTAAAAATGAAATTAGATTGATAAAAGAAAAAGATCCAGCTGTTAATAGTGTACTAGAAGTATTTTTATATCCATCTTTTAAAGTAAAAATATATTATAAAATAGCTCATTATTTATATTTAAAGAAACATTATTTTTTAGCAAGGTTAATATCAGAAAAGGCAAAAAGAAAAACAGGTATAGAAATTCATCCAGGAGCAGTAATTGGGAAAAATTTATTTATTGATCATGGATTTGGGGTGGTTATTGGTGAAACTACAATTATAGGTGATAATGTAACTATGTATCATGGTGTTACTTTAGGAGCAACAGGTAAGGATAAAGGAAAAAGACATCCAACAGTTAAAGATAATGTAACAATAGGTGCGGGAGCTAAAATACTTGGAAATGTAACTATAGGTGAAAATTCAAAAGTAGGAGCAGGCGCAATTGTTATTGATGATGTTATGAAAAATACTACGGTTATAGGTCAAAAGGCAATGCCTATAAATTCAGGGGATATATATGATTTAAAAAAAATAAAAGAACTTATAAGATTTCTATAAAAAACATTTATAATTATTGATTTAAATGTTTTTTTATTATATAATATTAAATAAAGAATAGTAGGAGAGTTAATATGGATAATAAAAAAAGAAATATATTTTTTTTGGTAATTGGTATAGTAATTATATCTATAATATTTATTAGAATTTATGCAAGTGCAGATGAATATGCAAATAAAGTGGATATTAAAGATGCTCAAATAACTTCAATACAAACAGGTAGTGAGCCTTTTGATAAAACAAATGCTGCTGGGAATGATGTTAGTTCATCTGATAGAGTAGTTAGAAGTTTTGATACAATTTCATATGATATTAAATTTAGTATAAAACCTAAAGAAAATGTAGATGTTGATGATTTAGAAGATAGAGTTGTATTTGTTACTATGAAATTATCTAAAGAGGATATTAAATATACAGATTTTGTTTATGAATCAACAAATAGGGATATTGATGTTACTATAAGTGATGATAAAACAACAATAACATATCCTATATTTGATGTTAATACATATGGAGATTTTAATAAAATTATAAAATTAAATGTAAAAAGTGCACCAAATGGATATGAGATAAATCCCACTTTTATAATTAAAGAATCAACTGATAAAGAAGATGGAATAGTTTTAGGTAAAGTCAATGATATAGATTATTATGAATATAACAATGGTAAATATAGTTCTACAAGTAGTGTATCTGGATTTACTAATTATATGCCTACTGTAGTTTCATCAAAATCTAGTGTAGATGTACTTGTTGTTTCATCTAATCAAACTGAAATAGCAACCTTAAATGACAAAAATGGTAGATATGTAACATTTGGTTTAGCATTACAATTACTTTCTGATAATGAAAGTAAAGGTATAAAAGGTTTACAATTACCTAAAGGTGATATTACTTTTGATATTGATTTATCATCTAGTAATGGAGGACCTTTAGTAGTTGATAAAGATTTTATAAGACCATACACAAATGAAAAAGTTGCAAATATAACTCCAGTAGCAATGGAATTGCCATATAATCCAAGTGGAGATATTACTTTTACTAAGAAAAGTGACTCTACATATACAATTACTATATCTAATTATGATAGCAGTACTAGTAATGTAACTTCAACTGGAAATATTATTGATAATTCTAGAACAATATTTTCAACATTTGCTATAACAGCATTCTCTCAAAGAGAAGATTCTGATGCAAAAAATAATATTGTAGTTACAATGAATGCTAATAAGTCTAATAGTGTAATTGCAAAAAGCGAAGATGATAAAGATTTAAAAGAAACTACAATTAATAATAATACTGCTAGTATAATAAATGAATATAAAGAAGAAAGTGATTACTTTATATCAGGTACATTTGTTGATAAAACAAACTTTATATCATTGTCTAATAGGGTTTCAAAAGAAAGAAATTATGCTTCAGTTACAAGAGGTGACGAAATAGCATATAAATCAAGCTTTAATTTTAATAATAATGTTTTAAAAACAGGTATTATTCAAATGATAAAGATTGATCCTGATGCTTATGAAGTAATAAAATTAAATAAAGATAATGATTATTTATTAGATATCACTTGTGATGAAAAAAAATGTAATCTATCAAAAGATGATTTTACAATAAAATATATAACTGGTAGTTTTGATAAAAATAATTATGAAGTTATAAACTATAGTGATGAAACTATGGAAGGTAATTTCTTAAATGAAGACAAAGATACAATTAAAAATCAATGTTTAAATGTAAAAAATAATTATAATAATTTAAATTCAGATCAAATCATGAATTTATATGGTGGACCATGTATAAAAGCAAAAAGTGATGTTGAACAAGTTTATAATGATATAAAAGATATTAATGGGGTAAAAGTAAGTAAGATTATTATTGAAACTAAAGATAATAAAGTATTAGATTCAAATGAAAAAATAGATTTTATTATTGGACTTAGAGTAAGAAATATTAAAGACATTACTCAAACTCACCAAGGTTTGACATTAGTTAAATCTAAAAATAATAAAAACGATATATATTTTGAACCTTCTGTTTCTAATGATGTATCAAGTGTTACTAATTATAATAATTATATAAAAACAAGATACGAGGGAACAAATGCAATAGTTGATGATAAACCATATGCAGATAGTTTGAAAATAGTTAGTTTTTCATCTAAGAATTCTATAAATATAACTAACAAAAAAAGTGATGGAACAAAAAAATTATCTTATAATACAAAAGATAATGAAACATTAAAATATAAAATTGATGTTAAAATAGATGATAATAGTATAAATGTAGGTGCTGATGATGTTTGGTATATAAAATCTTTAAAGGTAACAGTATTATTGCCTAATACATTAATATATAAAGAAAATAATAATTATATGAAACCTGTATCAGTAATTAGTTATGGTGATACGACTAGGTTAATATATGATTTATCGTATACTAAACCAAATAAAAAAATAGACTCAATTTATTTTGATGCTGTATTTAAATCAGATATAAAAGGAGCAAATAACGAAGTAGTTGTTCAAAGTACAGTAGATGCAATTAATGTAAATAATGAAGTTGATACTAGTGTAATTGGATCATCTAGTGCTAAAGAGACAATATATGTAACTGGTGTTGATGGTATTATTATTACAGAAGATGTTGGTAGTTTAGGTAGTGTAATAGAAAAAAATGGAGAATTTAATTATAATTTAAATATTTATAATAATTCAAATGAAGATATAAACAGTTTATCAATTATGGATATTTTACCATATAACAATGATGAATTAGAAAGTAAATATGAAGGAAGTTATAAAGTAAAAATGATTCTTCCAGATTCTCTTAAAAATGTAAAAGTTTCTTGTTATAACGATGAGGGATCAAAAGTAGTAAAAGAAGTTGATTCTACACTTAATAAATGGGAAGATTGTAATATAACAAATGATTATATTAATACATTCGCATTTAAGATAGATAATATTAAAGTTTTAGCTAATCAAAATTTGCAACCTATTGTATTACAAGTAAAAACAAGCAACAATTCATATTCAGATAAATATAATAATAAATTTTATGCAAAAAGTGAAAAGTTAATACAAACAGAATCTTCACAGGCAAAGGTAAGAGTTGTAAATAGAACTATTTCTGGGCAAGTATTTGTTGATCAAAATAAAAATGGTATAAAAGATGATAGTTTATATTTAAAAGATATAAATGTAAGTTTATGTAAATTAGATTCAAAAAATCAATGTAAAGATATTGATAATACTATGACTGATGAAAATGGTAATTATAAATTTGATAAATTAGATATTGGTAGATATAAAGTTAATTTTATGTATGACAATGAAAGATACGATGTAACTGATAGATATTTTACTTCTGATGAAACAATTGATTCAGATGCATATAAAGTATCTGATGAAGAGGGAAAAGCAGAAATAAGTAGTAAAACTAATGGTATTAAAGTAACTAAGGATGTAGAAGTTCAAAGTAATCTAGATTTAGGTTTAATATCAAAAACAGGATTTGAGGTTGATATTAAAAAAGGTATAAATAAAGTTGAATTATATCAAGATGGTAAACTTACTACAAATGATTATGATTTCTTAAAAACTATATCATTAAGTGTAAAAAATACTAAAAATATATATGCAAAAGTATATTATGGATTTGTAATTACAAATAACAGTGATACATCAGGATATGTTAGTATGATTGAAGAAATGTTGCCAGATGGTATGTCATTTAATTCTTCTTATGAAGAAAATAAAGATTGGTTTAGTGTTGATGGAAGTGTATATTCAGATTCACTTAAAAATGATTTGATAAAACCTGGAGAACAAAGAACATTGCAAATTGCACTTGATATGAGTCCAAGACAAGAAGCTGGAGTATTCTTAAATCAAGTACAAATAGTTGATTTGACTCCATATATAGAGCAAGAAATAAATAGAGAAGATGATGAATATATTATAAATAATTTTGAAATTGGATCTTCATTATCTTATGCAGGGGTAAATTTCCATGTTATAAATGATGATGGGAAAAATGTAACTTTATTAGCAGATGAAGATGAAATAGCTACTACAATGTCTCACATTACATCATCTAACGATGTTTATAAATGGAGCACATCTGTTATAAATGAATATATCAATACTACTTGGCTTGAAACAAATAGCATTGATAAAGGAATATTAGTTGAACAATCTATTTGTGATGATGCATCTGGATTAAGTAATGCATCATATGGTGGAACATTATCTTCTGAAGGAAAGTGTCAAAGTGGAGTTTATAATAATTATAGAGTAAGATTATTAACAACTAATGAGTTTGATAATTTAGTATCTAAATTAAGTAATGTAGATTGGCTTATAGGTACAAAAAACTATTGGACAATGAATTCAGAATATGTAAGTATAATTCAAGATGAGTATGGTAATACAATGAATAGTGTAGCAAATCAGGCAATTCTTATTAATAAAACTACTACACCTATATCACAAGTGGCTACTACAAAAGCAACTGTAAGACCTGTTATTACAGTTTCAAAAGAAAATATATTATTACAGTAAGAATAGAGGTATAACTATGAAAAAAAATGTTAAAAAAAGTAATAATCCAAATAAAAAAAATAAAATAATAGTATGTGCAATATTAGTTTTATTAGTATTATCAGTAGTTTTACTAAATTTTAATAAAATATATGACAAAGAAACAGGCTTTCATTTATTTAAATCAGGTAATAAATTAGCAGCTACACCTCAAGTATCTTATTTGGTACATGTTCAAAAATGTGGTTGGATATCAAGTGCTGTAATACAAAGTGAAATAATAGCTACAGAAGGTGTTACTCACATAGATGGAGATCATGATGACAGAACGTGTCCAAAAGAAACCAGAAATGAAAATTATGTATCAGATGGTCAAACTGCAGGAACAACAGGTGCTAAATTAAGAGTAGAAGCAATAAAAATTAAATTAGAAAATATTAATTCTAATGATGGTGGTATTAGATATAAATCTCACATTCAGTCAAAAGGATGGGGAGATTGGGTTTCAAATAATGATATGTCTGGTACTGCGGGAGACGCTTTAAGGATGGAAGCTATTAGAATTGAATTGACTGGTGCAATTTCAAAAGAATATGATGTTTATTATAGAGTACATTCACAAACATTTGGATGGCTAGGTTGGGCAAAAAATGGTGAACCTGCAGGAAGTAGAGAAACTTCTAAACAAATAGAAGCAATTCAAATAAAACTTTTACCTAAAAATACACCTCCTTCTACTTCTAATTTAAGTGATTATAATGCAAATATGTCTACTTTTGTAACAGGTCAAGATGAATAATATAGATTGGTGCGTGAAAAAAATATGAAGAAAATAATAAAAAAAATAATAGTTTTATTTGTTGCTATCATTTGCATGATTAATTATAATGTTAAAAATGTTTTTGCACTAGACAATTGGTCAGATATATCTAGTTATATTGAAAAAAATATGGTTGGACATGGATATGGTACTGGCGATTATTCTGATGAGAAAAACTGGTCATGTGCAGGTTTCGTAGCGCATGCTTTATATTATGCCTATTATAAGAAGGGTGGCTATTCCCAATTTTCTGATATTGGTACTGCATGTGAAAATACTGCTAGAGCTACTCCATTGAAAGCTTATTTGGATTCAAAGACAAAATCAAGTGATGGTAATTTAACAGTAGTGTATGATGATCCTAAAGGATTTGATGGTTGTGGACTTATAACAAAGAATGATTCAGCTACTAATAATACAGTAGCAGCATGTAGAACAAAAAGACTAAGGGATAAATTACAAGCAGGAGATATAATAATATTTTATACTGGAAATTCTGATGTAATGGCTCACGCTGCAATAGTAGCAACTGCTGGAGAAGACCCTCTTTTGTATCATGCGCTTAGTTATGAAAAAGGCTCTATAAAGAAAGAATTATTAAATTATACATATAGTGACGGTCAAAAAGAACCATATGGTGCCATAATATATAGAATTGGTGCTGAAAAAAAATATGGCCATATAAAAATTAAGAAAGTTGATGAAAATGGACAACCTTTGCAAGGGGTAAGATTTAATATATATAATTCACATTCTGATGCAATAAATTTAACTGCAAATAATATGATTTATAGTGGTGTTACTGATCAAAATGGTGAAATATTTTATGGTAAGGGATCACCTAAAGATACATTATTAGGTGGATCTGAATATTACATTAGAGAGATTTCAACAGTAGGAGATTATAAAATAAAAACATATACATATTATGCAAAAGTAAGTAATAGTGGTGGAGAAACAACTATAACAGTAGAAAATAAGAAAGAAACAAAATTTAAAGTAGTTAAAAAAGATGAAAATAATAATTTATTATCTGGTTCTGAATTTATTTTGAGATCAACTAGTAGTGGAAGTGATGGAGTTAGCGCTATTAAAATTAAAGGAAACGGCGAGGCTGTAGATGTAAAACCAGGTACATATACTTTATCAGAATCTGTAGTTCCAGAAGGATATCTAAAGATGGCTGATAAACAGATTACAATACCTGCAACATCAACAACTGGTAATCCATATATTGATGGCAATGTGACAGTTTTTACTGCTACTAATACCCCAATAAAAACAAAATTTTATAAGAAAGATAATGATTCTGATACAAAAGATAAATTAGTCGCAGGATTTCAGATAAAAACAAGCAATAACCAAGTTGTACATTTTAGTAGAAATCCAGATTCAGAAGGTTGTTATGTAGTAGATAACAGTAGTAATGATACTATAACAGAAATATTTACAACAACAGATAAAGCTACATGTTTAAGTAAATTAACTGCGGGAGCTACTTATACAATAGAAGAAACTAATGTACCAGAAGGATATTTAAAAATGAATCCTAAAAGTATAACAATAGGTCCAAATACAGATCCAACTGTTTTAGAAACAGAACTTGGTGAAGATCGAATAAAAACAAGATTCTATAAAAAAGATGAAGAAACAGGAGACCCATTAGAAGCAGGATTTGAGATATTTAATAATAATCAAATAGTACATTTTAGTAAAAATTTAGATTCAGAAAATTGTTATGTAGTAGATAATAGTGGTAATGATACTATAACAACAGTATATACGAAAAAATCAATTAATGATGGAGTTGCATGCTTAAGTAAAGTAACTGCGGGGGCTACTTATACAATAAAAGAAAAAGAAGATAAAGTGCCAGAAGGATATCAAAAAGCTAATGATATGACTATAACAATAGGACCAAATGATGATACCGCACAAAAATTACCTGCTGCTATTACAGAAAAACCATTAAAAATAATTTGGTATAAAGAAGATAGTGAAACTCATACTAGATTAACAGGTGCAGGATTTAATGTATATAATCAACAAACAGGTAATGCTGTTGCATTGAAATCTGAAAAAGACCATGGTTGTTATGTGATAGATAGAAATTCTGATGGAACTGAAAAAGTAGGTACTGATGGTACTACAAATTATACTGAAACTGATAATAATGGAGAAGTATGTATTAAAAATGTAACAAAAAACACTACATATAGGGCTGTAGAAACCAAGATACCTGAAGGTTATAAAAAAATGCCTGATTTTGAAATAACTTCAACATCTAATACTGATACAAATGGATATGTAGAAGATACTAAATTAGAAACACCATTATATATGTATTTTAACAAGATAGATGGTGAAACAAATGCTCCATTAAATAATGTTGGTTTTAATGTATACAAGAATAATAAATTAGTTAAATTTACAAAAAAAGATACTGATGATTGTTATTTAGAAGATGCAAGTGGTAACATTGAAAAATTAGTTACGAAAGATATTACAATAAATTCTACAAAAGAAGATGGATCTGTAGAAACAAAATCAATAAAAGCAGGAGTATGTATTAAATATGTAACTGCTAATACAGATTATAAGATTCTTGAAACTGAATTAGTTGATGGATATACTTTCTTTAAACCACAGGAAACTGAAAGTGGAATACTAATAAATGTAAATGATGTAACAAATACTCAAACTATTAAAAATCTTGATGGAACTATTAGAAATAATTCAACATTTATAAATTATCCAACAAAATTGGATTTTGTAAAAAAAGTAAATGATGATGCTACGAATGATGATAATACAATTACTAGTTTAATTGACATAGCAAAATTTACAATAACTAAAAAAGGTGATAATCCACCATTAAAATTTACTGATAAGGGTAATGGTGAATATTGGTATGATAAAAATGGAAGTATAACTTTACTTCATACTACAAATAGAAAGTTTAATATAAAATATTTACCATGGGGAGAATATACAGTAAATGAAGCAGAATACACACTTACAGAAACAGAAAAACAAGTAGTTTTCAAAAATTCTGGTACATGGTATACAAATGAAAAAATAAAAGGAGTACCTGGATATTATTACAATAGTACAAAAGAGGCTTTTGATATAACAAAATATAATAATGGTGTAATTGATGGCATGGATTCATCTAATGCTAATATAGTAAATAAGTTAGTTCAAATAAATTTTGAAAAAACAGATATTTATAAATATTATACAGCAGATGATAAGGCTAAAATAGATAGTGATGAAAAATTACTAGATACTGCAAAATTTGTCTTAAAAGATAAAAATGGTAATGTATTGAGATTAAAGAAGATAAGTAATGAAGTATATAGGTATTTACCTTTTGATGATAATAATACAGTTGAACAAATAAATACTTATAATGGAAAACTTATAATAACACATCTAATGAATAATACAAGTTATACTATTGAAGAAGTATCATCACCAGAAGGATTTATATTACCTGATGATCATCCAAAGAAAACATATAATATTAAAGAAGAACAACCAGAAAATGAAAATGATGATTCAATTACAAATGTAACAGAAAATACACCAACAAGAATAAAAATAGAAAAAAGAGATTTAAAAACAGGAAAATTAATTGAAGATAAAGAATATAAAACAACATTTGAATTATATAAAAAAGAAAGTGATGGTTCTTTAACAAGAATTTATGTTACTGAAAAAACACTTATACCTGATGCTCTTGGTAATATGGAGTACGCATATAGATATTCAAAATTAAATGCAAAGACTGATGTTAAAATTCATATTACTAATGGTTATATTGTATTTAGATATTTACCTAAAGGTAGTTATGTATTAAAAGAAATAGAAGCACCAAAAGGATATGATTTGCCTGTAGGAGAAAAAGCTGAAACATATTTTGAAGTTAGTGGAACTACTATAGAAGCGGATACAGAAGTTGTTAAAAATAAACCATCAAGATTGATAATAAGAAAATATTCACAAGATGGAAGTTTAATTACAGGCGCTAGATTTAGGGTATATAAAATAACTAATTATGATAAAAATTTATCTGCTGAAAATAATGTCATAACCAGCGGTCAATTATTAGCATTTAAAACAATCAGAGATGGTGAATATGAAAATAAAGAAGTAAGAGATACTACTGATATAACTACATGTATAGAAAATTGTAGTGAAATAGGAAAAGAAACAAATGATTCAGGTATTATAAAATCTGGTGAATTATTAGTAGAATATCTTGAAACAGAAAGTTGGTATGTAATAGAAGAGACAAAAGCACCAGAAGGTTATAGTTTACCAGATGATCCATATGTTTTGGTATATTTACCAGAGAGTACAGAAGATAAAGATATAGATGTAAGTATTGAAAATAATTATACACCAATAACATTTTATAAATATGATGAATATAATAAATTGTTAGATGGTGGAGAATATAAACTACAAAAGTTAAATAAACAGAAAAAATATGAAGATGTTTTTGTTAGTAAATTAGAAGAAAAAGAAGGCTCTGTATATACTATAGATTATAATAGTAATAATACAACAATAACTACTACTAACGGACAAGCAACAATTTATTTATTAACTGAAGGTCAATATAGAGTTCTTGAAACAAAAGCACCAGAAGGATATGTACTTCCAAAGGCATCAATAAATGTATCAACATTCTTTGTTACTGATGATGGAAAAGTAAGAGGAGATTTTATAATAACAAATAAAAAACCAACTCAACCTAATATAAAATTAAATAAAGCTGATTCAGAATTAGTACTTAGCGTTCAAACTGGGCAAACAGTAATTAGATATACATTAATAATAGTAGGTTTATTAATAGTAATTGGTATACTTATGTTTATAATAAAAAAAATGAATAAATAGCCATTTGTGGCTATTTATTTTATTATATAAGTATTGACAATTATAGGTAATTTATGTTAAAATTTTAATGTTTGTAAAGCCTCTTGGCTCTACAACCGCACTGAAAAGGTTATAAGCAGTATGCACCTTAATGGCGAGTCTTAGAATATTTATAAAGGAGGTATACTTAGTGAAAGCAATTATTGAAACTGGTGGTAAACAATATAGAGTAGAAGAAGGAAACGAAATATATGTTGAAAAACTAACTGGAGAAGTTGGAGATAAGGTAACTTTTGATAAAGTTCTTATGGCTGATGATAAGGTTGGTACACCATATTTAACTTCAGTTAAAGTTGTTGGTGAAATTGTTAAACAAGGTAAACAAAGAAAAGTAGTTATATTTAAATACAATCCTAAGAAAAATTACCATAAAAAACAAGGTCATAGACAACCATATACAAAAGTAGTTATTAAATCAATAAAATAGGTATATGATTAAAATAGTATTAGATAATAATAAAATAGAAATATCTGGACATGCATATTATGATGATATAGGAAAAGATATAGTATGTGCATCAGTCAGTTCTATTGTAATAACTACAATTAATGCAATATTAGAAATTGATGAAGATTCAATTTTCTATGAAGATTTAGATAATAAAATTTTAATAGAAATATTAAAAGAAGATAAAATAGTAAAAAAACTTATAAATAATATGGTTTTTATGTTAGAAGGACTTGAAAAAGATTATCCTAAAAATATTAAAATATTAAGGAGGTAAATATCTATGTTAAAATTGTTTTTAAATATACAAAAATTTGCTCACGTTAAAGCACAAGGTTCAACACATAATGGACGTGATTCAGCAGGTAGAAGATTAGGTGCAAAGGCAGCAGATGGAGAATTTATTTCAGCTGGTTCAATTATTTATCGTCAAAGAGGAACTAAAATTTATCCAGGTGTTAATGTAGGTATGGGTGTTGATCATACTTTATATGCTAAAATAGATGGATATGTAAAATTTGAACGTAAAGGTAGAGATAAAAAACAAGTTAGTGTATATGAAGAAAGATAATATCATCTAAGTGGTGATATTTTTCTTTATATATAAGTTAAAATATGATAAAATATCAAAGAGGTGTTATATATGCGTTATAATGTTGTAAAAAATGCTGATAATATAATAAGTGGTAGTGAATATCTAATTAAAAATCCTGAAAATTATAAGGGAAAATGGTCTAATGTATTTTCTAATAATAATCCTATATGTTTAGAACTTGGAATGGGTAGAGGTAGTTTTATTATTCAAATGGCTAAGTTACATCCAAATATTAATTATATTGGTTTAGAATTAGATAAATCACAAACAGCAACTGCGATTAATAATCTTAAAAATCAAAAACTAAATAATTTAAAAATTATATGTGCAGATGCTAAAAATATAATAAATTATTTTACAAAAGAAATAGATACAATATATTTAACGTTTTCTGAACCATGGCCAAAAAAACAAGATGAAAAGAAGAGATTTACTCATGAAAGTTATTTAAAATTATATGATAGAATATTTAAGAAAGATAAACACATAATTTTGAAGACAGATAATAAAATATTATTTTCTTCTTCTCTTGAAAGTTTAAGTAAATATTGGTATTCATTTAATAAAGTAAGTTTAGATTTACATAATGATGAAAGAAAAATAGAAAATGTTATGACTGATTTTGAAAAGCAATATTTTAAAGAACATAGAGCAATATATTATGTAGATGCATATTTTAAAAATTGATAAAAAAAGAAGGTGAATATTATGTTTGTTGATGAAGTTATTATAAATGTAAAAGCAGGTAATGGTGGAGATGGATGTACTGCTTTTAGAAGAGAAAAATTTATTCCAATGGGAGGTCCATATGGAGGTAATGGAGGAAAAGGTTCTGACATAATATTTAAAGTTGATTTAGGCTTAAAAACACTTTTAGATTTGAGATATAAAAAGCAAATAAAAGGTAAAAAAGGTGAAAATGGTCTAGGTAAAAACATGAATGGTAAATCATCAGAAGATATAATAATAAAAGTACCACAAGGTACTACTATAACAGATATGGATACAGGTTTAATATTAGCAGATTTAACAAAAGAAAATGATGAAGTTGTAGTAGCAAAAGGTGGAAGAGGAGGAAGAGGAAATACTGCATTTGCTACTGCAAGTAATCCTGCACCTAATTTTTCTGAAAATGGAGAACCTGGAGAAGTAAGAAATTTAAAAATAGAATTAAAATTACTTGCAGATGTAGGATTTGTTGGTATGCCAAGTGTTGGTAAATCTACATTAATATCTAAAATATCTAAAGCAAAACCTAAAATAGCTGCATATCATTTTACTACTTTATCTCCTAATTTAGGTGTAGTAAAAACAAAAGATAATAGAGTATTTGTTGCAGCAGATCTTCCAGGATTAATTAAAGGTGCATCATTAGGAGAAGGACTTGGAGATCAATTTTTAAGACATGTTGAAAGAACAAAAGTAATTGTTCATATAATTGATATGAGTTCATTTGAAGGAAGAGATCCATATGAAGATTATGTTACTATAAATAAAGAACTTGAAAACTTTGATAAAAAATTACTTGATAGACCTCAAATAATAGTTGCAAATAAGATGGATATGCCATCATCTAAAGAAAATTTAATTCAATTTAAAAAGAAAGTTAAAAAAGATGTATATGAGATTTCTGCACTTAATAATGTTGGAATAGATGAACTTTTAATTAAAATAGCAGATGTTCTTGATCAAATAGAAGATAAACCTTTATATGATGAAGAAAAATTCGAAAGTCATGTTCTTTATAAATTTAAAAAAGAGCAACCATTTGATATATATAAAGAAAATGATTGTTTTGTAGTTAAAGGTGATCAAATAGAAAAACTACTTAAAATGACTAAATTTACAGATGAAGGAGCAAGAAGATTTGCTAATAAATTAAGAAAACTTGGAGTAGATGATAAACTAAAAGAAATGGGTGTAAAACAAGGTGATACAGTTAGAATATTAGATTTTGAGTTTGAATTTAAAGAATAATTAATATAGGATAATATCTAATTTTATAAAATTAGGTATTTCTTTTTTTATTTATATATTTATAAAAATATACTTTATCATGTTTTAAAATTATTATACATTATTATATTTTTGTGTTATAATTAATATGGTGATAACATATGTTCGAATATTTAATAGGAAAGATAGATAGTATAGAGAGTAATTATATTGTACTAGAAAATAATAAAATAGGTTATAAAATATATACTGCAAGTCCATATTCATTTAACATAGATGAAGAATATAAAGTATATATATATCAACATATAAGAGAAGATGAAAATACTTTATTTGGTTTTAAAACAATAGATGATAAAAATTTATTTTTAAAATTAATAGATGTTAAAGGACTTGGACCAAAAATGGCTCTTCCAATGCTTGCGACAGGTTCATCAAAAGGAATAATAGATGCGATTGAAAGAGAAAACATATTATATTTAAAAAAATTCCCTAAAATTGGAGATAAAGTAGCAAGACAAATAATACTTGACTTAAAAGGTAAATTAGTTAGTAATGAAGTAAATGTAAAAATAGATAATGATGAATTAACTCAAGCATTATTATCCTTAGGTTATAAAAATTCAGATATTAAAAGAGTAATATCAAATGTTGATAGTACATTGACAATTGAAAATCAAATTAAAGAAGCACTAAAATTATTATTAAAATAAGGAGGTTAGTATGGAAAGAATACTTGATGAAGAAAAAACTATAGAAGATGAAGATGAACTTTCTTTAAGACCTAAATATTTAAGAGAATATATAGGTCAAAAAGATGTAAAAGATAATATAAATGTATTTATTAAAGCAGCAAAATTAAGAGATGAACCATTAGATCATACACTTTTATATGGTCCTCCTGGTCTTGGTAAAACAACATTAGCATTTATAATTGCTAATGAACTTGAAAGTAATATAAAAACTGCAAGTGGACCAGCAATTGAAAAAACTGGGGATTTAGCAGCAATTTTATCAACATTAGAACCTGGTGATGTACTTTTTATTGACGAAATACATAGAATGCCAAAAATAGTAGAAGAAGTACTTTATTCTGCAATGGAGGATTTTACTTTAGATATAATAATTGGTAATGATGGGTCAAGTAGAAGTATAAAAATAGATTTACCACCATTTACACTTGTAGGCGCTACTACTAGAGTTGGTGATTTAACATCACCTTTAAGAGATAGATTTGGTATTATTTCTAAACTTGAATATTATAGTATTGATGATTTATGTAATATAATAAAAAGAACATCAGATGTATTTGGTGTAAAAATTGAAGAAAATGCTGCAATTGAACTTGCTAAAAGAAGTAGAGGAACACCTAGAATTGCAAATAGATTGCTTAAAAGAGTAAGAGATTTTGCGTTAGTTAACGGTAATGGTAATATTGACATAGATATAACTAAAGAGTCTTTAAATAGATTAAAAGTAGATTCAGAAGGATTAGATGATACTGACCATAATCTATTAAAATCAATAATATATAAATTTAATGGTGGACCTGTTGGAATAGATGCACTTGCTTCTTCTATTGGTGAAGAATCTACAACTATTGAAGATGTGTATGAACCATATTTACTTCAACATGGATTTTTAAAAAGAACTAATAGAGGTAGGGTAGTAACTGAAAAGGCATATAAACATTTAGGAATAGATTATCAAAAAAGTATGTTTGATTAGAGATTTTATAGAAATCTCTTTTTATTTATGTTATAATTTTTTAAGAGAGAGGCATGAAAATGAAAACAGATGATTTTGATTATTATTTACCAGAAGAATTAATTGCTCAAAGTCCTTTAAAAAATAGGGATCATTCTAAATTATTAATTTTAGATAGAAAAACAGGTAATATTATTCATGAAAGATTTGATAATATTATTAATTATTTAGATGAAAATGATGTACTTGTTCTTAATAACACTAAAGTTATTCCAGCAAGATTAATTGGAATTAAAGAAGAAACAAATGCTGTTATAGAAGTATTAATGTTAAAAGAATTAGAAAATAATATATGGGAGTGTTTATGTAAACCTGCTAAAAGGGTTAAATTAGGGACAATTATTAATTTTAGTGATGAGTTGAAACTTGAATGTGTTTATGAAGGAGAAGATGGAATTAGGAGATTTAAATTTATTTATAAAGGTATATTACTTGAAATACTTGATAAACTTGGAGAAATGCCTCTTCCTCCATACATACATGAAAAATTAGAAGATAAAAGTAGATATCAAACAGTATATGCAAAAAAAGATGGTAGTGCTGCTGCTCCAACTGCAGGATTACATTTTACAAAAGAATTACTTAAAAAAATAAAAGATAAAGGTATCGAAATAGAAGAAATAACATTACATGTAGGTCTTGGTACATTTAGGCCTGTTAATGTAGAAGATGTAACAAATCATAAAATGCATAGTGAATATTATGAAATGGATAAAAAAACTGCAGATAATTTAAATAAAGCAAAAAAAGATGGTAAAAGAATAATATCAATTGGTACTACAACAACTAGGACATTAGAAACAATAATGAATTTATATAATGAATTTAAAGAGTGTTCTGGATGGACTGATATATTCATATATCCTGGATATAAATTTAAAGCAATCGATAGTCTTATTACTAATTTTCATTTGCCAAAATCAACATTAATAATGCTTGTTAGTGCATTTGCGGGAAAAAATAATATAATGAATGCTTATAATGATGCAGTTAAAAATAAATATAGATTTTTTTCGTTTGGAGATTCAATGTTTATTAAGTAGGAGTTAATATGGATAATATAATATTAAAAGAATTTTATAAGAAAATATTGCCATCAGTAAAAAATGGTAGTGTATCTATTAATGGCTTTATTTTTAATGTAGAATTTCAAACTTTAATAACTGATAATGATATTAATAATGATTTTATAGATAAAAATAATTATATAAATAATGATATTGATCAAACTTTATTTATATCAAATATTACATTATTTAATAATTTACTAGTAGAATATGTAACTATAATGTTTGATATAATTACAAATACGAATTTAAAAAATATAGATTATGTATATTTTGATGGAAATAAAAAATATATTATTGATTTTATATTAACTACTTTATGGAGTAATGTAACAGATGTAGATTTGGTTAATCCTATTAATTATCTAGAAAAAAGAATTAATTTTTTATCTGATCCTTTATATGATTTTGATAGCAAAATAGTTTATCTTAAAGATATAGAGTTTTTAAATAATAGTACTATTGAATATTCAATAAATTTAAATAATCCAATATATGAAACACCATATTGTTTTTCATCTAGTATCAATAGAGAAAAAGAAAAAAATGAAATATATGAATTACCAAATATATATTATGGAATTAGTGATGATACATGTTATATATATGCGATTAAGGGTATAGAAAAATCAAAAAAAATAAGTAATGAATATACTAAAAAAATAGATAGATTACTATATAAAGTAAATAAAGATATAGATTATAATTATGATCTAGATGATATTAAGGAAGTTACTCCTAATGCTATTGTGGCATTAACTATATTTATAAAAATATTAAAAGAAAACGGAATAAATAAAATAAACGTTATTGATTATATGCCAATTAGATATAGTGCAAAAGAAAAAACTTTGAATTTCAAATTGAAAAAGATGAAAGAAAAAGAATTTTCAAATACTCAAATAGAACAAAAAAGAGAAGAATTTTTAATTGAACTTAATAGAATACAAGCAAATATTACTGATAAGTTTATAAGAAATTTTATTAGACTACAGTATCAATTGGGTAATATTGATATAATAAGTTATCCAAAAGATGTTGATAGTATGATGCATATAAAAATAAATGATAATTGTTTTGATAGTGATAATATTCTAAATAAGTTATATACATATGATTCAATCTATAATGGAAAAAAGAAAGAGTGATAAAATGAAAATTAAGTATCAATCTATAAAAAAAGATAATTCAAGTAATGCAAGACATGGTTTATTACATACTAATCATGGTTCTTTTGAAACTCCTATGTTTATGCCAGTTGGAACTCTTGCTAATGTAAAAACTTTAACTCCTGAAGAATTAAAAGAAATAAATAGTGCGATTATTTTATCAAATACATATCATTTATGGCTTAGACCAGGTGAAGATATCATTGAAAAGGCAGGAGGACTACATAAATTTATGAATTATGATGGTCCAATACTTACTGATTCTGGAGGATTTCAAGTTTTTTCTCTTGCTAAACCTAAAGATATTAGTGAGGATGGTGTTAAATTTAAAAGTCATATTGATGGATCTATGTTGTTTTTAACTCCTGAAAAAAGTATTGAAATTCAAAATAAATTAGATAGTGATATTGCAATGAGTTTTGATGAATGTCCTCCTGCAAGTGCTAGTTATGACTATATGAAAAACAGTATTGAAAGAACACTTAGATGGGCAAAAAGAGGTAAAGATGTACATAATAATATAAATCAATCGCTATTTGGTATTGTTCAAGGAGGAGCATATAAAGATTTAAGAGAATTTTCAGCAACAGAAACTGTTAAATTAGATTTTGATGGTTATAGTATAGGTGGAGTTGCAAACGATGGAGAATCAAAGGATGATATGTATAAAGCAATTGATTATTCTATTGATTTTTTACCAGAAGATAAGCCAAGATATTTAATGGGTGTTGGAGAACCTATTGATATACTTGAAGGAGTACAAAGAGGAATTGATATGTTTGATTGTGTACTTCCAACAAGAATTGCAAGACATGGTAATGCATTTACAAAGTATGGGAAAATGAATTTAAAAAATACTAAATTTAAAGAAGATTTTACTCCTATTGAAGAAGAGTGTGACTGTTATACATGTAAAAATTTTACTAAGGCATATATAAGACATTTATTAGTTAGCAAAGAGCAGTTAGCAGGTAGACTTTTATCAATACATAATATAAGATTTTTAATTAGGTTGACAGAAGATATTAGAAAATCTATTGATGATGATAATTTTTTAGAATTTAAAAGAAATTTTATAAATAATTATACAAAGGAGTAATACATGGATAAATATATAAAAAAAGAAGATATAGAAAAATTATATGATGAAAATCCAAATAATCTATCAAGTGTGTTTTTATCAGCAGGATATAATGAAGATTATGTACAGAAAATGTTTAATAGTGCTTCAAAAGAAGTAATAGTAATTAGAGCAATGAAAATACTTGAAAAAATAAATGAAGAAAAAAATTTAAAAGACGATGATTTATATCAAATTCCAAAAAAATATAATGTTCCAGAAAGCAAATTTTTAAAAGATGATAGAAATGATATGTATATTGAAATGAATAATTCTATAAGTAAAAAAATAGGTGAAATACTTCAAAACTTATATGATTATGATAGTGATGAATATGTAATAGGAATTCATAGAACCGCTAGTGATGTAAATCAAATATTTAGTAAAGGTATAATATATAAAAATTTAGATTTATATGATCATGTACAATTGTTTTCAAATTTTCCGTTTTTTTTAAGAGAAATAAAGTATTGTGAAAGTTATAAATTTTCAAGAGGGTGTTTTATAATAAAAATACCAAAAAAAGATGTAAAAGGTTTAATTGAAAATGCGGATCCTATATTTTATAAAAATAAAGATGGCAATATATATTTAAAACCTGATTTTATATGCGCTTATGTTCCTGTACATAATAGAAATATAGGTAATATAATTTTAAATACTGAAAATCACGATATATATTATAATAATACTGAATTTTATTATAATGAGCAAATTACAGATGTTAAAAAATTAAGTTAATAATTATATACTAAAAATAAAGATATATTTATATCTTTATTTATTTTTTTTAAAATTAATTCCTATCATACTACCAATAACTACAGTTACAGATGTAATTAAATAATACAAAAATTGTAGTATATTAAAATCATATTTAAATAGCAGTGCTACAAGTAAGAATATTAATATATTTATTCCTGATATTTTTAATCCTTCAAGCCATCCTTTTTTATTACTATTTTTACCTATATATATACCTGTGAAAATAAAAACTATTATAAAAGTTATTATTTTTAAAATGTTATTAGTTCCAGAACTTATTAAATTAAAGTAATATAATATAGTTGTAATTAAAGTTAGAATTATTAATAATATAAATTCAAACCCAATTGTTTTTAAATATTTCAAAATTATCACCTACTAATTAATATTATTCTTATGTATAAAATAATATGATTTAAATCAAAATAAAATAGGTGATAATATGTTACTAACTATATTTTTTAGGACTATATTTTTTTATTTATTAGTTGTATTATCTTATAAAATTATGGGAAAAAGAGAAGTTGGAGAACTTGGTGTATTTGATTTTATAATATCTATGTTAATATCTCAATTAATTGCAATTAGTATAGAAAATTATGATGATCCAATATGGTTTGTTATCGTTCCAGCACTTACACTAGTAGTTTTTCAAATTGTATTTGCAAAATTATCTTTAAAAAGTAATAAATTTAGGGATATATTAGATGGTAAAGAAAGTGTAATAATTGCAAATGGTAAATTAAATTTTAATGAAATGACTAAACAAAAGTATAATCTTAATGATTTACTTTTACAATTAAGGGATAAGGGAATAAGAACAATAGAAGAAGTAGATTTTGCAATTCTTGAAACAAATGGTAAATTATCTGTGTTTAAAAAACAAGATAAAGATAATAATATATTCCCACTACCATTAATACTAGATGGTGTAATAGAGGAAAAAAATTTAAAATATATAAACAAAAATAGAAAATGGATTAAAATGATATTAAGTAATAAAAAAGTAGATATAGATAATGTATTTTATGCTTTTTATAAAGATAATGAAGTTTATATAATAAAAAAAGACTAATTAGTCTTTTACAATTCCCATAAAACTTGGTATATCAGTTATATAAGATAATATTTTATTATCATTAATCATATTAGGCATTTTCATATATAATTCGTAAATAGCATCTGGTAATTCTAGATTTTCAATAAAATCATAATATTCATCTAAAGTAAATTTTTCATTTTTTTTCTTTACTTCTTCATATTCTGATTTAAATAATTTAGTAATAACGTACATATTTATTCTAAATACTTTATCATTTTGTTTTTCAAAATCACCTGAGTTTTTATTTATTCCTAAATCAAAATCTATATCAATAAATTCATCACTTTTTTTCATTTCTTCTACTTTATCAGCAAGTTCAAGCAATAATTTATACTTTTTTAAAGTTATTTCATTCATAAAATCACTCCTTAAAAACACTTTAAATAGATTAACATATAATTTATTGTAAGTCAAATTATTTAATAGTTAATTTGACAAATATAATTGTCAAAAGTATAATATAGGTCAAATTAATTTTCGAAGGTGTTTGTTATGGAAGTTAACAATAAAATAATGTATCACTTTAATAATGGTATATATAGTGATATATGGCAAGTAGGTAATGATATCGATACTACTGATAAAAATTTTATTTCAAATTTTTATAATTTTATATTAAATTTTTCTACATCTATATGTGTAAATAATGACGATAAGAAAGAATTACTACCACTTGAAGTATTAATAGATAAGTATTTAAAAGAAAATTACGATAAACAAGCGTATATAGAATTGTTAGAAATAGCTAGTGGATTTTTAAAAAATTTTGAATTATCTAAAAGAGAGTTAGTTTTAGAAGAATATAGAAAAAAATATTATCCAAATTTACCTAGTAGAAAAAAGTGCATTTGGCTTTGTGAAACAAAACAATTATTATATTGGAAAAATAAATTAGATATTGAAAGTAAAAAAGGAAGCTTATTTAAAGTTAGTGTTACAGGTAATTTATTTAAATCTAGTGATCAATTTTTACCAAATAAAGAAATGAGTATTTTACAAATATATGAAAATGCAAAAAAATATTGGGATCCGGATTTTAGTGTAATAGATGAAAAAAAGATAGAATATTTATTTGATGGAAGAGTAAAGATATTACAAAAAATTACTGATAGTTCTAAACTATAACTTAAGTTCATTTATTTATAATAGGTGAAAATAAATGAATATAGGTTATAGTTTTTTAATTACATCATTAGCGGGATTATCAACTATGGTAGGGATGTTTGTATTATTATTTAAAAAGAAAGATACTAATAAAATAATTTCATCATCTTTAGCTTTTGCAGCAGGTGTTATGACATGTGTATCATTACTTGATTTAATACCAGAATCAGTTGAATTATTAACAAGTAGATATAAAAATTTTGTTAGTATAATGTTTTTTTTAATATTTTTATGTATTGGTGTTTTAACATCTATGACAATAGACAAATATATGCCAGAAAATAACGAAAATAATGGTAAATTATTTAGAGTAGGGATAATCTCTATGCTTGCGATTATATTGCATAATATACCAGAGGGTATAGCAACATTTATGGCATCTAGTATGGATACTAAACTTGGTATATCACTTGCTCTTGCAATTGCAATGCATAATATACCGGAAGGTATTAGTATATCTGTACCAATATATTATTCTACTAAAAGTTTTAAAAAATCATTTTTATATACATTTATAAGTGCTGTATCTGAACCATTTGGTGCAATAATTGCTTATTTATTTTTACAAAAATTTGTAACTGATTCATTTATGGGAATGTTATTTGCATTTATAGCGGGTATAATGATACATATATCATTTTATGAACTTCTTCCAACATCAAAAAAATATAATGAAAATAAATTAACATCACTGTTTTTTATAATTGGAATTATATTTATGTGCATCAATCATTTTGCATTTTAAAAACTATCAATAGATAGTTTTTTATTTGAATATTTTTTTGACCTTTATATAATTAAATATAGTAACATAAATCATATTTGCTATAGTTGCAATTAATAGAGGATATAAACCAATCTTTAAAAATGATAATATAATTATTAATCCTAATTTAATAAATATTCCTATAAGTGTACTCATCATTGCTTCTTTTGCTTTATTTAATGATTGAAGTACTGCAACAAGTGGGACCTGAATGTAGTAAAATAAGAAGAATGGTGCAATAATTCTAATATAGTTTACTCCTTCATTTGTATTATATATTAATTTCATAAAAAAGTTTGGAAATAACATTATAATAATTGTAAATATTAAACCTATAATAAATGATAAAGATAATGATTGCTTTATTTTAGTTTTTATATAGTTAATTTTATTATTCGCATATCCATTACTAATAACTGGTATTGTTGCTTGACTTATTGCCATTGAAAAAAATGATGGAAGCATTAAAAGTGGCATTACATATCCTGTAATAATTCCATATTCATAAGTAATATAATTTGATGAATATCCATTTAATAGTAAAAAACTAGTTAATATTATTGGTTCAAAAAAATATCCAATGGTACCAATTATTCTAGATCCTGTTGTTGGTATTGATATATTTAATACATCTTTCATGATTGGAATATCTGGTTTTATCATTTCTTTAGTTATTTTTATTTTCTTTGGTAAAAAGAAATATAAAATTAATATAGACATAGTTTCACTTACTATATTTGTTAGAATTAGAAATGTTATTATTACTTCAGTATTAAATGATGATAATAGAGGTAAACAAATAATATTTAATATAATTCTAACAATTTGTTCAAATGTATTAGATATTACATGTGGTAACATTTTTTCTTTACCAAAAAAATATCCTCTAACTATACCTGATATACTTATAAATGGTAGAGTAAATCCGATACATGTTATTGGAAAACGAAGACTTTCATTGTGTAAACTTCTTGCAATTATTGGTGAAATAAATATTAGTACAATCATTAATATAAATGTTATTATTACAGACATAAATATACTTGATGATACTATTTTTTTATTATCTTTTTTATCTTCTGAAACTATTTTACTTACTGATACAGGAAAACCTGCTTGAGCAAGTGTTATAAATAAGTTAAATGTTGGCATTATCATCATATATAGTCCTATTGCTTTTGTTCCAATCATTCTTGTTGTAATAATTTTTATAAACATACCTAATATTTTAGTTATAAATCCACCAATAAGTAATATTATTGTACTTTTTATGAACTTACTTTTTCTCATATTTATTCTCCATATATACTTTTCATAATAAATATATGTTTTTAGTCTTTAAAAAAATTATATTTTTTTGTATAATTATATAGGAAGCAAAAAATTAGGTGACTATTTATGGATATTGAATTTAAAAATGTAGAAGAATTATATAAAAGGGTTTGTCCTGCTTTAAGAGTAAAAAAAAGAATTTTACATAAAAAGGGTATAGAAAAAAGTGAAAAACAAATATTTGAATATCTAGTAAAAGAAAAATGGTCAAAAAGCATTAATTTAGCATTAAATGATATCGTAAATGATATTCTTGATGTTAAAGATGATGTATTTAAAAATTAGGAAGGTGAAAAAATGAAGTTAGTAGTTATACTTAGTTGTTTATTTATTTATTTGTTATCTTGTTTTATTGTTTCAAATATTTTTAAAAAGGCTAATATAAAAAGGTTGTATGCCTATATACCCATATATAATTTTATTAAATTATTATCGTTAGTAGATTTAAAATGGTATTATATATTTGGGTTTATTATATCTCCAGTTAATATATGGCTTTGGATATATTTAAATATAAAGTTAGGTAAAAAGTTTAATAAATCTAATTTATTTATATTTGGAATGATTATTTTACCTATTATATTTTATTTGATTTTAGGATTTAATAAAGATAAATATGATATTACAGTAAATTATGATAGAAAAGGATTTAGACTAGCAACTGTTTTAATAGTTATATTAACAGTTACTATAGTAAGTACTATATCTATTCCTTTTATATTTAATAATATTACTAAAGGTCTTGATTTAAAAGGTGGTTTTGAGATTTTATATAAAGTATCACCTGCAGATGAAAAAGGTAAATTAACAAAAGAAGATTTAGAAAGTGCTTATAAAACAATGCTTAGAAGAATTGATAAATTGGGTGTATCTGAACCTGAAATATCAATTGAAGGAAATGATAAGATAAGAGTTAAATTAGCAGGTATTACTAATCCTGATGAAGCAAGAGATTATATTACTATAACTGGTGAATTAACATTTAGAGATAGTAGTGATAATAAGTTAATGGATAAAGATGTAATATCAGGTGCTAAAGTATCACAAGATGAAAGCGGTAATCCAGCAATTTTACTTAATGTAAAAGATAAAGATTTATTTTATGAAGTAACAAGTTCTATTAGTCAAACAAGTGATAGACTTATAGTTATATGGCTTGATTTTGATAAATCAATGGGTGATAGTTATAAAACTGCTGATTGTGGTAATTTTGAAAATGAAAATACTGTTAAATGTTTATCTGCTGCTACTGTAAGTGAAGGATTTAGTAGTAACGTTATAATACAAGGTAATTTTACATATGAACAAGCAAAAACATTAGTTGATTTAATTAATTCTGGATCATCAAATGTAAAATATAAAGAATTATCATCTAAGACAGTTGCGGCTTCATTTGGTGAAAATTCTTTAAATAAAACAGCTATTGCTGGTGTTATTGGAATTTTATTAATAATTGTATTTATGATTTTATGCTATAGATTTTCTGGATTTATTTCATCATTATCAGTACTTATATATACATGTGTAGTATTATTAATATTTTACTTGATTGAAGGTGTTTTAACACTTACTGGAATAGCAGCATTAATATTAGGTATTGGTATGGCAGTTGATGCATGTGTAATTACTAATGAAAGAATAAAAGAAGAATTAAGAAAAGGAAGAAGTTTAAAAACAGCATTTGTAAATGGTAATAAGAATTCATTTTCTTCTATATTTGATGCTAATGTAACTACATTAATAATTGCTCTTATATTATTTGCATTTGGTGAAAGTTCAGTAAAAGGATTTGCAACAATGTTAATTATAAATATATTAATGACTATGTTCATAATTATTATGATTAATAGATTTATTATGAAATTATTTGTAAATACAAGTTATTTTGATGATAAAAAAGCCTCATTTGTAAATTATAAAGAAAAAGAAGAAAAAACTTCTAAGTTTAGTTATGTTAAGAACTTTAAGAAACATTTTATCGCACCTATTATATGTTTCATTCTTGCTATAGTTGTAACTATAATAACAGGAATTAATATAGGTGTAGATTTTAAAGGTGGATCAGATATAACAATAGTTAGTGAAAAAACTATATCTGATAAGGATATAAAAAATGATATAAAAGAATTTGGATATGAAGTATCAGATATAACAAGAAGTGATAATAATACATATGTTAAAATAGATGATGTATTAGATGAAAAAAATATAAAATTAGTTAAAAATACATTTGAAGATAAATACGATGCTAAAACTGAAATTTCAGTTGTATCTAATGTAGTAAAAAGAGATTTAATAAAAAATGCTATAATTGCACTTTTAATTGCGTTTTTAGGTATATCAATATATATTTCATTTAGATATAAATTTAGTTATGCTATAAGTGCTATAATTGCATTATTACATGATGTAATAATGATGATATGTTTATTTTCAATATTTAATGTTGAAATTAATACAATGTTCATCGCATCAATATTAACAATAGTAGGTTATTCAATAAATAATACTATAGTTATATTTGATAGAATTAGAGAAAATATTGCAAATAATAAAGGTAAAAAGAAATCAAAAGAAGAATATAATTATATTGTTAATGAAAGTATTAAACAAACTTTATTTAGAACAATTAATACTACAATAACAACTATGATTCCAATTATTGTATTACTTTTATTAGGTGCAAGACAGATATTTGAATTTGATATTGCCATATTATTTGGTTTAATCGCAGGTGTATATTCATCAGTATTGTTATCTGCACAAATTTGGATAAGATTAGAATTAAAAGAAAAAAAGAATAAGCCTAAAAAAGTTAAAAAGGAAATAAAAAAGTCTCCTGATGAACTTTTAGTTAAAGGAATCAATTCATAAAAAGGAATGATTTAATGATAAAAGAAATAAAAACAATAGATGAATTAATTTCATCTATAGATTATATAGAAGATGAAGATGAAATTAATAATATTAAAAAAGCATACGATTTTGCGTATAATGTACATAAAAATCAAAAAAGGTTATCAGGTGAAGATTATATTCTTCACCCTCTTAATGTTGCATATATTTTAACTAGTTTAAATGCTGATAGTGATACTATTTGTACTGCTTTACTTCATGATGTTATTCATAAAGGAGATAGCACTATAGAAGATGTTAAGAAGGTATTTGGTGATGAAATAACATATTTAGTTAATGGTATAACTACGATAAATAAACTTAGTTTATCTGCAGAAAATGAAAATATGATAAATTATTATAAAAAAATACTTGTAGGACTTACAGAAGATGTTAGGATAATTATAATTAAACTAGCTGAAAGATGTCATAATATGAGAACATTATGGGCAATTCCAAAAGAAAATCAAGTTGCTAAGGCAAAAGAAACTTTAGAAATACTTGCCCCAATTGCACATAGATTAGGATTATCACATATAAAATCAGAACTTGAGGAATTATCTTTAAAGTATTCAAAACCTGATGTATATAAATCAATAGAAGAAGAATTAAATAGTACAAAAGAACAAAGAGATCTATCAGTTAATGAAATGAAAAAAAGGGTATCAGATATATTAATAGAAAATAATATTGATTTTGAAATTAAAGGAAGAGCAAAAAGTATTTATTCTATATATAATAAATTACAAAAGGGTAAAAAAATATCTGATATATATGATATTTATGCATTAAGAGTAATTGTAAATACTAAGGCAGAGTGTTATCAAGTTTTAGGATTAATACATGCTAAATATAAACCTTTGCCAAAAAGATTTAAGGATTATATTGCAAATCCAAAAACTAATATGTATCAATCACTTCATACAACTGTATTTGGATTTGATGGTAAACCATATGAAATACAAATTAGAACATTTGATATGGATAAAGTTGCTGAAAGAGGAATCGCATCACATTGGTCATACAAAGAACAGGGTAAGAAAATACAAAATTCTATGGAACAAAAACTTCAATTATTTAGAAATATAATGGAATTAAATAATGAAGATGTTAGTGATGAAGAATTTGTTAAATCAGTTCAAAGTGATGTACTTGGTGAAAATATATATGTATATACACCAAAAGGCGATGTTTTTGAACTTCCTTCAGGAGCAACACCAATAGATTTTGCATATAGGGTTCATACTAAAATAGGAGAAACTATGGTTGGAGCAATTGTAAATGACAATATTGTCCCACTTAATTATGAACTTCAAAATGGAGATATTGTAAAAATAAATACTAATAAAAATTCTACCCCATCTAAAGAATGGCTAAATATAGTAAAATCTAATCAAACAAAGAACAAAATAAAAGCATTTTTTTCTAAAATTGATAAAGAAAAAGCAATAGAAAAAGGTAAAGATTTATTATTAAAAGAACTTAGAAGGAAAAAAATATCAACTAGTGAATTTTATGATAATATCGATTTTATAATAAAAGAGTTAAAAGTAACTGATGAAAATGAACTTAATTTAAATATAGGAACGGGTAAATTTTCTGCAAATACTGTAGTAAATATTCCTTTTTCACAAACTATTGATAAAGAGGAGTATGTTCTTAATAAGATATCTAAAAGAAATATTAAAACAATAGAATTAAAAAATGATGTTTTAGTTAATGGTATAGATAATGTAAAAGTAACTTTAGCAAATTGTTGTATGCCAATTAAAGGTGATCCTATAGTTGGATATATATCAAGAGGTAATGGTATAATAGTGCATACAAAAACTTGTCATAATTTAAAGTATATGAATGAAAGAATAATAGATGTTTCTTGGAATAATGATATTACAACAAAATTTCAAACAAAAATCAATATAATTACAAATAAAAAAGATAATTTATTAGTAGATATTATTAGTAAAACAAGCGGATTAAATATAAATGTATTAAATATTGATACAAAAATAAATTTAGATAATATTTCATATAATATTGTAATTGATGTAGCAGATGTTGAATCGTTAAACAAATATTTAAATTTGTTAAACCAAATAGTTGGCGTAATAAATGTTAGAAGAATGTGTAATTAAAAACAAGATAAATCTTGTTTTTAATTTTCATAAATGATAGAATTATCAAAGGAGGAAAAATTATGAAAGTTATCATGCAAAGAACATTAAAATCAAGTGTATTAATTGATAATAAAGAAAGTAAAAATGTTAATAGAGGATTAATGATTTTACTAGGTATAACATATAATGATACTATAAATGATATTAATTATTTAATTAATAAAATATTGAATTTAAGAATATTTGAAGAAAATAATAAGATGAATCTTTCTATAAAAGATATTAATGGTGAAATATTAATTATTCCTAATTTTACATTATATGCAGATTGTAGACATGGAAATAGGCCATCATTTTCAAATGCATTAGATTTTAAAAGTGCTAATATTTTATTTGAAAAATTTAAAGAAGAATTGCTTAAAACTGATTTAAAAGTTGAATTTGGTAAGTTTGGATCACATATGGAAGTTAATTTAATAAATGATGGACCTGTTACAATAATAATAGATTCAAAAGAAAGGTGAAAAAATGAAAAGAACAAATTATAAATTAGTAAATATATTATTAATATTACTTATTATATATGTGTTATTTTTACTTAGAGATTTATGGGGTAATGTGTTTGTAAAATTACTTGCAGTATTAAAACCATTTATAATTGCTTTTGCTATATCATATGCCTTTTATCCATTTTTAAAATTTTTACAAAGAAAGAAAATACCAAAGCCTATTGCAATAACAATTATTGTAGTAACAACAATATCATTTTTGGTAATAATAATTTATTCTTTAGTACCTATATTTTCTGAACAATTAATATCTTTATTTAGTAGCATAATGACATTTTTAAGTGATGTTAGTAGTAAATTTGACATTGATGTTAGTCCAATTAGAACAACTTTATCAGATATTTTTAGTAAAATTTCATATAATGTAGGGAAGTATATATCAGATGGAGCAGTAAGTATAGTTAATTCATCAATTAATTTTATTAGCAATTTTATAATTGTATTTGTATGTTTTATTTATTTTTTAATTGATATGGATAAAATAAGAAATAATGTAGAAGATTATTTTAGAAAAAAAGGTAAAAAAACATTTAATTTAGTTACTCAAATTGATTATGAAACAACTCAATATTTTAAAGGATTATTTTTAACTATATTAATACAATTTTTTGAATATACTATAATATATTATCTAGTTGGACATCCAAATTTTTTGCTTCTTGGTGTATTATCATCTGTTTCTACATTAATACCTTATTTTGGTGGTTTTATAGTAAATGTTATTGCTCTTATGATTGCTTCTGTAGTTAGTCCAACATTATTTATATTTACTCTAGTAATAGCACTTGTTTTGCCAAATATAGATGGATATGTAATAAGTCCAAAAATATATGGTAAAACAAATAATATATCTCCACTTCTTACAATATTTGCAGTATTTACAGGTGGCGTTTTAGGTGGATTTGTAGGTATCTTAATTGCACTTCCATTAACAATAATACTTAGAACAATTTATAGACATTATAAAGGAGATATATCAAAGAAAATAGAGAATATAAAAGAAAAAATTTAGGGGGTGCTATGTCAAATTTTTTAACAATTTTAAGAATAATTGGTACGATTCCTCTTGTATTAATAATATATAATAAGGGAATTTGTTTAGAATCATTGTTAATATTTATTTTGCTTGCAATTACAGATTTTTTTGATGGCTATCTTGCAAGGAAATATAACAATTGTACCGTATTTGGTAAAGTGGCAGATGGTATTGCAGATAAATTTTTAATGTTGTCTTTAACAATAGTTTTACTTATAAAAAAAATAATACCTTACTGGACTTTAATTATATTTTTCAGAGATTTTTTATCTATTGTATTTGCAATTGCATATGCAAAAAAAACAAAAATTATATTAAAATCCAATATATATGGTAAAGTCAAAACAAATTTGCATATTATATCTTTAGCGATTGTTTTATTAATTGGTAAGTGGAATATAGTATCTAGTATATTTTTAATATTTGCTATTTTGTTATTTGTTCCTGAGGTGTTCTTTATATTAAAAATACTGAAAAACAAGATATAAGTACTTGTTTTTTTAATTATTTATAGTATAATAATTTTACAGTTAGTAGTAGGGGAGTTTTATGGAAAAATTTAGTTATGGAGTAGAATTTTATAAAAGAGGATTATTTAGTCTTGATAATATACCATTATTTAAAAGAAAAGTAAAAGATGCAGATGAGGTAGAAAAATACTTTGCTAAAGTACTTCCTAATGTACAATATGTAAGAAAGTATATATTAAGATCATATGTATTAAATAAAAAATATGAAAAATTAAATAGAATTAGGTATGTTAAAGGTTTAATTTATGCAGCAAATTATATAGATTTTAATGATATTCAAGATTTTTCTGAATATATTGATGAAGTATTATATCCTGATATAAAATCAAGCTTATTTGAATATACAAATTTTGATAATAATGAAGATAATCCTAGTTTATTTGAACAAGATTTAGAATATAAAGTACATAGTAGTGTACTTAGTACAATTCCATCAATTCAACAAGAATATGAATATGAATTATATATAGGTAATACTGACAATGAAGAATATTCAGAAGATGATGATGAAAATGAAGATGTAAGTGACGAAGAACTTGATGATTCTTATATAGAAATACAAAAATTTGATGTAATTCATCCAAAAAATAAAATAGAATTATTTAAAAAATATAAAAAGAAATATATAAATGATATTATCAATATAAAAGAAATAAAAAAGGAAGATGTTAAAATAGTAAGAAAAGGAATGAATGACTGGATTAATTTTGCAATTACATCTTTAGAAGATATTTATAATTTAAAAGAATATACCTTAAGGTATACTGATGAAAATATAAGTAAATATCTATAAAAAAAGTAATAAATATGATATAATTTTTATGATAGGAAGTGTTACAATGATACAAAAATTAAAAGGGACATATGATGTTTATGGTGATATATCTAAAAAACACGATTATGTAAAAAAATTATTTCAAGCTGTATGCGAAAGTTATAATTATAGTTATATAGAAACTCCTTTAATTGAAAGAAGTGAATTATATCATAGAGGTGTTGGAGAAACAACTGATATAGTAACTAAGGAAACTTATGATTTTGTAGATAGGGGAAATAGAAAAAATACAATTAGACCAGAAGCAACCGCAGGTGTTGCAAGGGCAATAATTGAAGATAAATTATATAATATATTACCTCTTAAATTATGGTATATTGGCTCAATGTTTAGATATGAAAGACCACAAAAAGGTAGATATAGAGAACTTAGACAAATGGGTATTGAAAGTTACGGATCTAATGATCCAATAATGGATGCTGAGGTAATATCTTTAGGAGTTAACTTCTTAAAAGAACTTGGTTTAAGAGATGTTAAGGTAGTTTTAAATTCAATAGGTAGCATGCAAACTAGAGAAAAATATAAAAAAGCATTAATAAATCATTTTAAGAGTGATATAGATAACTTTTGTGATGATTGTAAAAATAGACTTGATAAAAATCCACTTAGAATATTAGATTGCAAAATAGATTGTAATAATAAATTAGTTAAAAATGCTCCATCTATTTTAGATTATTTAAATGAAGAAGAAAAAGATCATTTTGATAAGGTAAAAAAATATTTAGATTCTTTAGATATTGATTATGAAGTAGATGATACTTTAGTTAGAGGATTAGATTATTATACAAATACAGTTTTTGAATATGTAACTAAAACAAATGAATTTGGATCAATTGGTGGTGGTGGAAGATATAATGATCTTTTAAAATCACTAGATGGTCCTGATATTCCTGCGATTGGTTTTGCATTTGGTTTAGATAGAATTATTTCTGAAATTGAATCAAATGAAATTAAATTAAATTTAAATGATGAACTTGATTGTTATATATTAACTATTTCTGAAAATGAAAATGGATATGCACTTAATTTAGCACAAAAACTTAGAATGTGTGGGTATAAAATTGATCTTGATTTATCAAATAAAAATATGAAATCTAAATTTAAAGAAGCAGATAGATATAAAGCAAAACAAATAATTATAATTGGTGAAGAAGAAGCAAGTAGTAATGAATTAACAATAAGAGATAATTTAACTAAAGAAGAAAGAAAAGTAGCAATTGATGATATCATTGATTACTTTGATGTTAATTTATAATGAATAAAGTAGAATTAATAGAAAATTATATTGATGAATTAATAGATAATCCAAGATGTGAGTTAAATTATACTAAAGACTATGAACTTTTAATTGCTGTTATGCTTAGTGCTCAAACTACTGATAAAAGAGTAAATAAAGTAACAAAAGTATTATTTAATAAATATAAAACATTAGAAGAATTAAAAAATGCAAATATTGATGATTTAAAAAATATTGTAAAAGAACTTGGCTCTTATAACAAAAAAGCAAATTATATAAAACAAATAGCTACTATTATATGTGATAAATATGATGGTATTATGCCAAGAAAAAGAAAAGATTTAGAGAGTATGCCTGGAGTAGGTAGAAAAACTGTAAATGTTGTATTTGGTGAACTTGAAATAGAACCTAATATAGCAGTTGATACGCATGTACAAAGAGTAAGTAAAAGATTAGGACTTGCTAAAGAAAATGATTCTGTATTAGATGTAGAAATGAAACTTAGAAGAAAATTTAAAAAAGAAAATTGGAATAAAAGACATAAACAATTAGTACTTTTTGGAAGATATTATTGTAAAGCAATTAAACCTGAATGTGATACATGTAAGTTAAAAGAAATTTGTAAAACAAAAAAATAATACTAAATATTATTGAACAAAAATATACATATATTCATGAGAAAGAAGTGAAATAATGAAGAAATATAATAATATTGATTTTAATATTAAAAATATAAATGAAGATGTTGAATTATATGGATGGGCATCAAAAGTTAGAAATTTAGGCGGGATAATATTTATAGATTTAAGAGATAGAAGTGGAATTATACAACTTACTATAAATCCAGATAGTTCATGTTATGAATTAGCAGAAAAAATAAGAAATGAGTATGTACTTAAAGTAAAGGGTAAAATAAAGGAAAGATTAAATAAAAATCCTAATTTAAAAACAGGTGATATAGAAGTAATTGTATCAGAAATAGAAATATTAAATGAGGCAAGTACTCCAGTTTTTGAACTTGATAAAAATGATGCATTAGAAGATACAAGACTTAAATATAGATATTTGGATTTAAGAAGAGATGAAATTAAAAATAATTTAATAACTAGACATAAAATTATGATGTGTGCTAGAAAATTCTTTAATGATAATGATTTTATAGAGGTAGAAACTCCAATTTTGTCTAAATCTACTCCTGAGGGAGCAAGAGATTACCTTGTACCTAGTAGAGTAAATAAGGGAAGTTTTTATGCACTTCCACAAAGTCCTCAAATATATAAACAATTATTAATGATTGGTGGTATTGAAAGATATTATCAAATTGCTAGATGTTTTAGAGATGAAGATTTAAGGGCAGATAGACAACCAGAATTTACTCAAATAGATATGGAAATGAGTTTTGTTTGTGAAGAAGATGTAATGAATATTACTGAAAAGTTATTTAAAAAAATATTTAAAGAAATAAAAAATGTTAACATTAAGTTACCTCTTATGAGAATGAAATATTGTGATGCGATTGATAAATATGGTTCTGATAGACCAGATCTTAGATTTGGTATGGAAATTATTGATGTTACTGAGTTACTTAATAAAGCAGATTTTGCCATATTTAATAATATAGTTAATGATAATGGCATAATAAATGCTATTGTAGTTAAAAATGCTGCTGATAAATATTCAAGAAAAGATATAGATGTTTTAGCAGATTTTGTTAAAAATTATAAAGCAAATGGTTTGTTTTTCTTAAAATATAATGAAGAATTTACAGGTAGTATTGCTAAAATATTAGATGATAATATAAGTAAAGAATTAATAAAAAAATTAAAAATTAAAGATAATGATTTGATATTAATAACTGCAGGAGAAAGATTAATTGTAAAACAATCACTTGGTGCACTTAGATGTAAAATAGCTAAAGATTTACAATTATATAAAAATGATGATTATAAATTACTTTGGGTTGTTGATTTTCCATCTTTTGAATATAGTGAAGAAGAGGGTAGATATGTATCATCTCATCATCCATTTACTGCTCCAAAAGATGAAGATATTGATAAATTACTTACAGATAAAGAAAATTGTTATTCTAAAGCATACGATATAGTTTGTAATGGTTATGAAACAGGTGGTGGATCTATTCGTATTCATACAGCAGATGTGCAACAAAAAATGTTTGAAGCATTAGAACTTACTAAAGAAGAAATAAAAGATAAATTTGGATTTTTCGTAAATGCATTTAAATATGGAACTCCACCACACGGAGGTCTTGCAATTGGCCTTGAAAGACTTACTATGCTTTTATGTGAAACAGATAATATAAAAGATGTAATAGCATTTCCTAAAACATCATCTGCAAGTTGTCTTATGAGTGATGCTCCAAATGAAGTAGATATTAAGCAATTACAGGATTTAAAAATAAAAATAGAAAAATAAAGTAAACTTTTGTCAAACTACTTTATTTTTTTATTATACATATGTTATAATTAAATTACCTAAGAAGGAACAATCAGGTGAACATAAAACCCACTAAACGATCTATAAGGGAACCAGAATTAGTAGATGGTGTCGAATACTTATTTTTAATAAGGATCCTAAAATCTATTATGGGGTGCCCACCTGCACATATGTGTAGGTTTATCGTCCCTGACCTTTTTAGGTTTTTTTATTTTTTTGAATAATATATCATATTTATTAAATAATATTAATGGTGATATTATGACTAAATCAAATAATAATATTCAAAAAAATTTATTACTAATAACATATGCAATAATTCTTTGCTTTTTTATTTTTCAATTTAAAAAAGCAATGTATGTAATATATATTATTTTTAATATCATAAGCCCATTGATATATGGCTTTATAATTGCTTTTATACTTAATATTTTAGTTAAACTATTTGATAGAAAATTAAAAGTAAAAAATAAAAATAAAAAAAGATTGATATCTGTTATTTTAACACTATTAATACTTAGTTTTATTGTTGTTATGACTATTATATTAATTATTCCTCAAATTATTAATACAATAGACATATTATCAAAAAAAATACCAAATCTATTAAATAATATTAAAACAATTTACAATGATTTTTTAAATAATAATCAATATATCAAAAATATTATTAATAAAATAAATTTAAAAAATATAACTTCAGATACTTTGAAAATAATAAATAATAATTCAAGTGGTTTAGCATTTAGTTCTATTCATATAGTTAGAAATATAACAAATTTTGTTATTAATATATTTTTAGGAATTATAATATCAATTTTAATATTATTAAGAAAAGAAAAAGTCAAAAAAACTGTAAATGAATTTATAAAAAAACATTTGACAATAAAAAAATATAAAAAATTACTAAAAATTAGTAATATAACTAAAGATAAATTTGAAAAATTTATTATATTGCAAGTTTTACAAGCTATAATTATTGGAATTATTTCATTAATATTAATGCTAATTTTAAGAATACCTTATTCAATATCTATTTCTATTATAATATCAGTATTGACACTTATTCCTGTAGTAGGACTTTTTATTGCAACTATTATTGGTCTTATACTAATTTTGCCTAATTCAATAATAAAATCATTGTTATTTATAGGTATTGTAATAGTTGCAAACTTTATTGAAAGTAATTTTATAATGCCAAAATTGATGGAAAAGAATTTTAATGTACCAGGTATTATAGTCTTTATCGTTTCTATTATTTCTGGAATTAATTTTGGTATACTAGGACTAATTTTATGTGTACCAATATTATCAATTATTTATGAACTATATAAATATAAAATTAATTAGATATAATATTAACTATATGATATAATCATTAAAGGTGATATTATGTTTGAAAGATTAGAAAAAATTATTGGTGATGATAATATTAAAAAACTTAAAAATAAAACAGTAGCAGTTATTGGTCTTGGTGGAGTAGGTGGATATGTTCTTGAAACATTAATTAGAAATTCTATTGAAAATATTATTATAGTAGATAAAGATACTATTGAAATTACAAATAAAAATAGACAAATAATAGCAACTGATTCAAATATTGATAAATATAAAGTTGATGCATTTGAAAAAAGAATTAAAGATATAAATAAAAATGTTAATATAATTAAATTAAATATATTTTTAAATGAAGATAATAAAAAAGAATTATTTAAATATAATATTGATTATTTAATAGATGCATGCGATACTGTATCAACTAAAATAATGCTTATTAGAGAGTGTTTAAATAGAAATATTAATTTTATATCATCTATGGGTACTGCTAATAAAATTGATCCTAAAAAACTTACTATAACAGACATAAAAAATACTACTTATGATCCTCTTGCTAAAGTAATAAGACATGAATTAAATAAACTTAATATAAATGATAAAGTAACAGTATTATCTAGTAATGAAGAATGTATAAAAAATAAATCATTAGGATCATATAGTGTAGTACCTAATATTGCAGGAATATTAATTGCAGATTATATAATAAAAGATATAATTAAAACAGAAGATTAATCTTCTGTTTTATTAATTTGTTTTATTTTCTCATAGACATCATTTAACATTTTTTCATATTTACTAGTTAATTTTGCTTTATAATATTCTGTATTTATTAAATTATCTGGCATATATTGTTGTTTTACATAAGAACCTTTATAGTTATGAGGATATTTATATATAGTAGAATCAATTCTAATTGTTTCTGGTATAGGATAATTATTACCACTTTCAATATCTTTAATCGCAGCATTTAAAGCCTCATTAGCGCTATTTGATTTAGGAGATAAAGCCATTTCAATAATTACAACTGATAATGGTATAGTTGCCTCTGGAAGTCCAACTCTTTCACAAGCATTAATACACGCATCAACTTTAGGTCCAATAGATGGATTTGCAAGCCCAATATCTTCATAAGCAATTACAGTCATTCTTCTATATATACTATCTAAATCTTCTATAACTAAAAGTCTTGCTAAATAATGAAGAGCAGCATTTACATCAGAACCTCTAATAGATTTTTGAAAAGCACTAAGTAAATCATAATGACCTGTTTCATTTTTATCAGCAAATAAAGCAGGTTTATTATTTATTTTTTTTACTACATCCATAGTTATATTTTTATCACTAGTACTATAATATGATATTTCAAGTAAATTATAAGCACTTCTTAAATCACCAGATGATAATTTTGCTATATAATCAATAACATCATCTTTAATTTTTATACCTTTTAATTCATCACTTTTAATTGCTCTATTAATACCAATTTTAACTTCATCTAATGTTAATGGTTTTAGTTCAAATATTTGACATCTACTTCTAATTGCGGGATTAATTTTATGATATGGATTAGATGTAGTAAGACCAATTAAAGTTATTAATCCAGTTTCTAAGTGTGGCAAAAGTATATCTTGTTTATCTTTATTTAATCTATGTATTTCATCCATTATTAGTATTATTCCATCATACATTTTTGCTTCTTCAATTACTACTTCTATATCTTTTTTGTTATTTATAGTAGCATTTAGTAATCTATATTTCATATTAATAGAATTGCATATAGCAGTTGCGATTGATGTTTTACCAATACCTGGTTCTCCATACAAAATCATTGAAAATATTCTATTATTATTAACAAAATTTCTAATAGGCGCACCATCTGAAACTAAATGTTCTTGTCCTATTATTTCATCTATATTATTAGGTCTTAATTTAATAGCTAGTGGCTTATTCATATAATCACTTCCATATTAATTATACTATATTTCTAAACTTTAATCTATGTTTTAATTGTCTTTTATTCTTCTAAATAGTATAATTAAATTAAGGTGATAATATGGATATTAATAAACAATTAAATGATTATATGAACTATATTAATATTGAAAGACAACTTAGTAAAAATACATCAGATGGATATAAAAGAGATTTAACTTCATTTTTTTTATACGTTAATAAAGAATATAATAAAATAACAAAAAAGGATATTTTAAACTATATTACATATATAAGTAAAGAAAAAAATGCTAAAACTGTTAATAGACATATAGTATCTATTAGAAATTATTTTAAATTTTTAAGTAGAAAAGGATTAATTAATGAGGATCCAACTGATGATATAACTGGTCTTAAAACACCAAAAACCTTACCTCATGTATTATCTGAAGAAGAAATAGATAAACTATTAGATATTAATTGTAACAATGCATATGATTATAGAAATAAAGCGATGCTTGAACTTATGTATTCTTCTGGACTTAGAGTATCAGAACTTCTTAACTTAGATGTAAATGATATAGATTTTGATATGAATATTGTAAGATGTTTTGGTAAAGGAAGTAAAGAAAGAATAGTACCTCTTAGCAATATTGCAACTAATTGTTTACATGATTATATATACGTATATAGAAATACATTATTAAAAGGTAAAATAACTAATACATTATTTTTAAATTCAAGAGGTGATAAATTAACAAGACAAGGATTTTTTAAAATATTAAAATTACTTGCTTTAGAAAAAGGAATAAATAAAGATATATCACCACATACTATAAGACACTCATTTGCTACTCACTTAATAAGTAATGGTGCAGATTTAAGAAGTGTACAAACTATGCTTGGCCATGAAAATATTGAAACTACACAAATATATACTCATATGAGTGATAATTATGTTAAAGAAAATTATAATAAAGCACATCCTAGAAGTAAGATTGACAAGTAAATGTATAATTATATTTACAATTATCTTTTTAAAATAGTATAATTAAATAGGTGATAATATGAATACATATGAAGAATGGTTAAATAGTAAATATATTGATGAAAGTGATAAAACTATATTAAAAAATATGTCTAAAGAAGAAATAGATGAATCCTTTAGTAAGCCTTTAACATTTGGTACTGCAGGTATTAGATCTAAAATGGGATTAGGATCTAGTAAAATTAATAAATATACAATTGGTAAAATTACAACAGGTTTTGCAAATTATATAAACAAAAATTGTAAAAATGCATCTGTTGTAATTGCTTATGATACTAGAAATGATTCAGATACATTCGCATATAATTCAGCATTAATACTAAATTATTATGGTATAAAAACATATTTATTTAAAAAATATACATCAACTCCAGAACTTTCTTATAGTGTTAAATATTTAAAATGTAATTATGGTATTGTAATAACATCTTCTCATAATTCTAAAGAATATAATGGATATAAAATATATAACTCTTTAGGATGTCAAATAATGCCATCTGAAGACGAATTAATAATCAAGGAGATAAATAATATTAATGACTTTAAATTAATAAAAAAAGCACCTTTAAATAACAAATTATTTTATTATGTAGATGATAATGAACATAAAAGCTTTATTAAAGAAAATGAAAATACAATAATTAATAAGAAATTAATAGAAAAATATGCACCTAAAATAAATATTACATATACATCTTTTCATGGAGTAGGGTTAGATACAGCAAAAGAAATATTTAATAAATATAAATTTAATTATAATATAGTAAAAGAACAATGTGTTTATGATGGTAATTTTAAGACAGCACCTGAACCTAATCCTGAATATGATTTTAATTATGAATTATCTATAAAATATGCTAAAGAAAATAATTCAGATATAATTCTTGCGACTGATCCAGATGCAGATAGGTTAGGGGTAGTATATAAAAATAATGATAAATATGAATATATTAATGGAAATTTAGTTGGATGTATATTCTTATATTATATTTTAAATAATATTAAAATAAAGAAAAATTCATATGTAGTTAGAAGTATTGTAACTAGTCCATACTTTGATAAAATAGCAAAAAAATATAATGTAAACGTATATGAAGTTTTAACTGGATGTAAAAATATAGCAAATAAAATAATAAATTTAAATAAAAAAGATTATAATTATATATTTGGATTTGAAGAAAGCATAGGATATATGTTTAATATTGATATACTAGATAAATGCGGATTTTCTAGTATGATTATGATGCTTGAAATATTATGTTATTGTAAGAGTATTAATATATCACTTAATAATTATATTGAAAAAATATATAATGAATTTGGATATATGATAAATGAAACATTAAATTTTGTATATAAAGATACATCAATAATAGATAAATATATGAATGATTTTAGAAATCAAATTATTGATTTTAAAGATAAAAATTATATAAAAAAGGATTACTTAAATGAAGTAGGGGATCTTAATACTAACGCAATAAAATATGACTATATAGCAAGTGGTTATTCAATAATGATTAGACCATCTGGAACAGAGCCTAAAATAAAAATATATATAAATGTAATTTCTGATAATAAAGTAAATGCTCAAAATAAATTAAAAGAACTAAAAGAAGAAATACAAAAAATTTTTAATAAATAAAAGTTGTTTATAGGTTATGATAAATATAAAAAATAATAAATTTTATTGTGTATTTAACATTTTTTCTTGACTTTTTTCAATAAATATATATTATATATTACTGTAAAAAGGAGGAAAAATTAGTATGGAACAAATAAAGTTTGAAAAAGTAGAAAAAGAAATAAAAGCATATATATATCGTATGATTTTAGCAAATACGGAAGAGGATTCTGAAAAATTAAGAAAGGAATGTAAAAAATTTATATCAGAATCTTTTAATGACACTGAAGAAAAAGATTTTTATTTAAACACTGAACCTGATGATATGTTGCATATTCCAAACGAACATATTATTAGAAATATTGAAAATGATACATTAAAAAATATTAACGAGTATGGTTATGATTTTGTTAATTGCTTTAAATTGTTTGGAAGTAGCGAACTATTATGTGATAGAAATTTTCTTAATAGTGCAGTTAAAAAGGATTATACATTTTTTCAAGTATTAAAAGATAATGGTGTTTTAGATAATGAATTAGTTGGAAAAGTTATTGAATCAGCGGTATTTGATGGTAATTTAGATACTGCTGCTATATTCATTGCTTCACTTCCACAAGAATATCAAATTAGATTTGAATATCCTTTATATGCAATTGCACTATATAATGTTAGAAAAAAACCTGAGAATTTAGTTGATGAAACTAATGATCAATTTTTTAAACAAAAAGATGAAGAACACTGTGGCGAATGGGGTATTTTAAAAACTTCTGTTGATAGTTGGCTTTCTAACGAAAAATTTGTAGGTGAATTAATTAAAATCAACTCAAATTTTAGTTATTTAAAAGATGAAAAAAATTTAAATTATACAATCAATAATAATAACGTTAAATTTTAAGTAAAGTGCACAAAAAAGTGCATTTGAATCTAAAAAGTGTATTTTTAAAAGAAAATGCACTTT